>NZ_JBIDAU010000001.1:0-497169 GCF_043202655.1 Streptomyces sp. NPDC048171 | reverse complement strand
CCCGCCCGTAGTGCTGTCCCAGACCTTCACCGGCTTGCCGAACCCGGAGCCATTACTGGTCAACGTCCACAGCGCGGTCCGATTGGCCCCGTCACTGCCCTGCCCGTAGTCGTACAGCACACCCACATCACCACGACCGTCACCGTCGAAGTCACCGGCAACCACCTTCGACCGGCTCCAGTTCCAACTGCCGCCCGTGGCGCTGTCCCAGGCCCGCACCGGCCCGCCGAACCCGGAACCGTTGCTGGTCATCGTCCACAGGGCGGTCCGGTTGGCCCCGTCACTTCCCTGGCCGTTGTCGTACAGCACGCCCACATCGCTGCGGCCGTCCCCGTCGAGGTCGGCGGCCGGGGTCCGCACGGCGTTCGCGGTGACCCAGTCGCGGATGTCGTCGACGCGGGCGGCGACCGCGCTGCTCGTGGCTCCCGCCGCGGAGTCGACACCGAAGCAGCCCACCTGGTTCGAACGGCTGCTGACCGCGACCAGCGCCGGACGCCCGTCGACGGTACGCAGGACCGGGCCGCCCGCGTCGCCCTGGCAGACCGAGGCTCCGTCCTTGCCGCTCAGGACCAGGTCAGCGCCGTCGACAGCGGTGACGGCGAAGCTACCGGTGTGCTCGTCGAGCGGCGCCCACTCGGTCGCCGTACGGCCGTGTCCGGCCACGGTGAGATCCTGTCCGGCGGCGGGCCCGGTGGCGGCGAGGGCGACGGGGGCCACTCCCCGCACGGGCTGCGCGAGCCGGGCCAGCACGAGATCGCGCTCACCGTGCGGGCGCAGTTCCATGACGTTCCGCTGCTGTCCGCCGACGGTCGCGACGGTCTTCAGCCGGGGTGGACCAGCCGGCACGGAGAGGTCGGCGGCGGGGTCCTCGGCGAAGCAACTGGCGGTCGTGAGCAGCCACTCGGGCGAGACCAGCGAGCCCGAGCAGCCCCGCTGGTGGTCACCGACCAACAGCCGGGCGGTGAAGCCGAGACCGGCGTCCGTCGAGGGCTCGCCCACCACCGAGTGCGCCGGCGTGACGCCGACGAGCAGCAGCGGCGCCGCACCGAGCAGCGCGGCGGCGTGTCTGAGCCGGTTCGGACGGAAGTCGGTCTTGCTGCGTGCGTTCATTGCAGTCCTAGGAGTCGGTCTTGGAAAACTGGCTCGAAGGTCGCGGTACGCCGACTGCTCTTCATTTGTCGGAGGGTGCCTTCGCTAGGCGTTCACGAAATGCACCCGATACCCGCCCCCCTCGGCCATCCAAGACCGTGCTCCATGATCTCGTCCACGGGTCAAATCACCCAAACTGACAGTACGTCACACCCGGAGCATGACTTACGTCACCCGAAGGACGACCGGCCCTACTTGACCGTCAGCGGCAGCAGTTTCTTACCGGTCGGACCGACCTGGATCTCGGTGTCCATCGCGGGGCACACACGCTCACACAAGTCGAGCATGCAGTGACCGCGGAACTGTCAGCGGCGTGCGCTCGATGTGCCGCACTACCGCTCACGACGTGATCCGCTCCCCGCCTAGACGAGTAGATCCGATGTGACAGTGGTCGCCGCCCCTATGGCCCGAGCTTCATGAGGGACCCCATGGGAGAGCTGGCCAGACTGCTCCCTGTCTGGGCGCCCCCGTCGTTATGGTGTGGTGGTTTGCCCAGGCCATGAACGGAAGGGGATCATGACCGTCGAGCATCGGTGGCTGTTGGACGAGACTCCCTGGCCCGAGCAGGCCGCGCTGGTCTATGGCGAGATGGTGGAACTGACGACGCCACACCCACCAATTCCGAAATTGGGCCGGCTTGGGCCGGAGATCATAGGCAGCCGCGGTGTGGTCGTCGCGTGTGTCATCGAGCAGGATGAGCGTGACGGTCACGTCGGACCGCTCTACGCGGTGGAGACGGAGGACGGCAGTCCCTGGAGGCTGCGGTCAGAGTTCCTGATCTCCCTGGGAGGACTTCACCCCGACATGCAGCCCCGCTATCGCAGCGACCTACCCGAAGGAACTCACGTCCGAATCCGCTTGGAGTCGGACAGACCAGGCGCGACGACGGAAGCTGTCGGGGAGTGCACCGGGATCTGGCGGACGACGTCCTTGGAGCCGCCGAAGGGCTACATCGTGCAGGTTGGCGAGCACTCCCACTGCGTGACCCTGCAGCAGACCGAGGTTCTCTGACTCAGCGGGAGCCTGCCTGCAGTCGCCGCCGAACGTTGTCGGTGCTCAAACGCGATCAGCGAGTGGTGGCGGGTTCGTCGATCTGGTTGTTGTGACAGATCCCAGCAGCCATCGCCAGGACCCGCTAGATCACCCGATCAAGACGCCCTCGAAGGTCCGCCCGTCTGTTGCTCCAAACCAAGCTGCCCTTTGAGGTGTTTGTTCCTCACACCCACTCCACGTCCGACGAGACGCCCGAGAGGGCGCCAGACGGCGGCAGCGGCGTTCTCAGGCTCTTCTTCGCCGACTGCCGCCAACCTGGTGCAAGTCGACCGTGGCGGCTCGGCCCTGCGCGGAGACCAGCCGAAACAGCGTGCTCTCTGCGAGCCGGAGCTGCGCCCCGTTTGCCGCCGAGCTCAGCAACCCGGCACGCGGCGGCCATTACCCGCGTAGCCGTCGCCGACGTGAACCCTTAATCCGATCGAGCAGCGTCAACCGCCATACCCGTACCAATCCCCCTAGCTGCGCGCGATCAACCAGCGCGCGCCCGTGGGTGACCAACCCGAGCAAAGGCCGGACACGACCTTGAAGGTGCCCAGTGAGCCGTACGCCTGACGAGGAGAGGTGCCGCCCATTCCGACAAGGGCGACAGAGTGTGTGCATCTGGACTCGATGCTCACCGAAAGTGATCACAGCAGCCACTTGAGCTACATCTGAGCAGGAAGTATGGCTTCCATCACAGACTGCCGATGAGCGGTTCTGATCACATGAGAAGCGACCAACCGGACACAACGCTCTCCGCCAATACGGGGGTTGAGGGTGTTTCACATGTGCCCGGACGCAAGAGCCGATCGGAGAATCCGTGCAGACCAGCACCAGCCGTCGCCGTGTCGCAAGATCCATAGCCGTCCTGGGGGCCGTCGCGATCGTGGCGGGAACGGGTGTCACGAGCGTCGCCGCCGATGACCATGCCGCTACCCGGAGCGGCCAGACCGCGACCCCGGCGGCGTACATCAGCTACCTGGCATCCTCTTCGGAAGAGGGTGCGGCTCAGACCTTGAGCGACTTCAAGGGCCTGCCGGCCGCCGAGCAGGAGAAGTACCTCGACTACCTCAACAACCCTGAGGTGTTCAGGGCGCTCATGGAGGATGCGCCCGAGCCGACGCAGGACACGACGGCAGGCCCCCAGTCTGCGCCAGCCGAGGACACCACCACTTCCCTGTTCGGCGGGGACGTGGTCGTGGAATCCGAGCACGAGTCGACGTTCACGCCCGACACCAAGCCCGAGCCCGGCTCCAGCGCCGAGGCCGCCAGGAAACGCAAGCTGTCCCGGGGAACCTGGGAGTCGACGTACAGCCACACTCAGAAGATCTTCGGTGTAACGGTGACCAAGCTGTCGGTGTGGGTGAACTACTACACGAACGGCAGCAAGATCACCAAGGTCAACTTCGCTGACGGCGGCAGGCGGAACTACAACGCCTCCGTATCCATCTCCAAGGGTGTACCGAAACACTGGAAGGACGGCCGCTACGCCAACGGATCCGTCGTATGGGAAGGCAACATCGTCTTCAAGGGCTTCGGCGTCAGCATCGACAAGCGCGAGAAGGTGTGGGCCAACGAATACGGATACCGCGGCGGGTACCTGAAGAACATCTGACCTGTAAGGGGATCACATGACCTGGAACGGTAGGACGACTGTCATCACCTTGACCGTCGTCCTCGCTACCCTCCTGGCCCTGGCGATTGCCGGATTCGCGTTCTTCGCTACCAGCGGAGGCGAATCGAGCGGCAGTGACCGGAAGATCGACGGGGCGACCGTGGTCGCCCCCGCCTGGAGGTAGCGGGATGAGGCTGTCCGAAGTGCCAACCCGCCAGAAACTGACGATCGGCGTTCTTGCCGTGCTGATCGTTCTCGTGCTCAACGCCATGGTGAACAACATCACCTGGTGAGTTCTGCGTCACGGGGCCCGCAGAGTCCGAGGCCCCGTGACGTCACCTCTTCAGACCCACTCCACCTCAGAACCGATGCCGTGCGTCTCTCTAGGCGGCGGCAGCGGTGTTCTCGTCACCGCTTGAGCGGGCAACCGCCGCAGCTTCAAGGCCCCGAGTGCGCCGAGTGTTGCGGCCATCTCCTGCTCTGTGACATCCGCCACGAAATCGGCGATGCGCCGCAACGGCTCACCGGCGTCAGCCCTCGTCTTGCCCGTCGGGCCCGTTTGTGGCCATGTGTCGAACTGGGGGCAGACGCCACCCCCAATCCGTTGGACTGCCCTCATCACTGGGCTCTTTCCAACCTCAGGGCAGTTACAGGGTGAGGACGGCCTGAACGAGGCTGGTGATGCGCGTCGTGGAACAACGCAGCTTGCGCCGGAGCCGCCAGGCGCGACGAACCCGCTACAGGCGGTCGCGAGCCGACAGGTCCGCAACAACATTGACGAAGAGCGGATCAGCGCGCCGACTCAGGCGTGCCTCGCGCCTGGTCGCGGCTGGCGACCACCACGTATCCATCGCTCTCGGGGTCGAAGGTGGTGGACTGCACCGTGAGCCCGACGCTCCGCAACTGCGCCACGAGGTCCTCGTACCGGTAGGGCCAGATGGACAACCGCTCCGAACAGGCTCGCACTGCTCCGTCCGGCTCGATCTGGGCAACCACGATCTCGAGGAAGTGTTCCTGGTCCCAGCGCTGCTCGATCTGCCAGTAGTAGCTGACGACCGCATCGCGGTCGTTGCGGCGGATGAGTCGATCGCGGACGTCGACCCGTGAGCCCGCGGAGCGCACGAGCTCCCAGTTGCGTGAGTGGAGCACAAGGCGTCCGCCCGGATTCAGCAGCCGCGACATCGCTCGCAGTGCGGTCAGGCGCCCTGCTGCGCCCTCGGCGTGCCCGAGCGAGTTGCCGACGCAGAACACCAGATCGAACGTGGAGTCCTCCAGGTGGTCGGGCAGTTCGTCCCAGCGCGCGCGGAGGGCTCGAAGCGAGACACCCTGCTCGTCGGCGGCCTTCTCGGTCCGGCGAACCATCCCATCGCTGGCGTCTGCGGCGACCACGTCAAGGCCAAGACTGGCGAGACCGACGGCGAGCTGGCCGGTTCCACACGCGCAGTCGAGGACGCGAGCGTTGGGCGGCAGAGACCCCACGACATCGCTGTAGTAAACCGCGGCTGCCTCGGCGGGGGTCAGCCTGTCGTCCCCGATCAGCCACTCGTACACGTCGGAAAGCGCCCCATAACCAGCCACCGCGATACCCCCATCACTCGACGGAACGCGGGCGAGACCGCACCTGCGACCCGGACACTACGCCTCGCACTGTGCCGCGCCGTGTCAACGAAGCATTGAGCAGGACCCAACCACTTCCGGCCGCTGAGACTCCACCGGATTTCGTGGAAGCGCGACGCGCCGCACCGACGCAGGTCCCCACTCCACCGGCGCCCCATCGACCACGATGGGGCCGCAGCCGGCAAGCGTGTGTTCAGGTGGCGTCTCCCCCCATACTGCGGACAGGCCCACCGGACCGACTGATCGTGCCGTGAGATCACCGCAGGCCGCTCTCCGGCCCTCACACCCACTCCACGTCCCGATGAGAGCGTCAGCGATGCGGTGAAGCGGCTCGCTCATCCAACAGCCCCCGTTTCCACAGGTCAGCCGGAGTTCTTGACCGTCAGCGGCAGCAGTTTCTTGCCGGTCGGGCCGACCTGGATCTCGGTGTCCATCGCGGGGCAGACGCCGCAGTCGAAGCACGGGGTCCAGCGGCAGTCGTCGACCTCCGTCTCGTCGAGGGCGTCCTGCCAGTCCTCCCAGAGCCACTCCTTGTCGAGGCCGGAGTCGAGGTGGTCCCAGGGCAGGACCTCCTCGTAGCCGCGCTCGCGGGTGGTGTACCAGTCGACGTCGACGTCGGTGGGGGCCAGGGCCTTGTCGGCGCAGGCCATCCAGCGGTCGTACGAGAAGTGCTCGCGCCAGCCGTCGAAGCGGCCGCCGTCGTCGTAGACCGCGCGGATGACGGCGCCGAGGCGGCGGTCGCCGCGGGAGAGGAGGCCCTCGACGATGCCGGGCTTGCCGTCGTGGTAGCGGAAGCCGATGGAGCGGCCGTACTTCTTGTCGCCGCGGATCTTGTCGCGCAGCTTCTGCAGGCGGGCGTCGGTCTCCTCGGAGGAGAGCTGCGGGGCCCACTGGAAGGGGGTGTGGGGCTTGGGGACGAAGCCGCCGATGGAGACGGTGCAGCGGATGTCGTTGGCGCCGGAGACCTCGCGGCCCTTGGCGATGACGCGGGTGGCCATGTCGGCGATCTGGAGGACGTCCTCGTCGGTCTCGGTGGGCAGGCCGCACATGAAGTACAGCTTCACCTGCCGCCAGCCGTTGCCGTAGGCCGTCGCGACGGTACGGATCAGGTCCTCTTCCGAGACCATCTTGTTGATGACCTTGCGGATGCGCTCGGAGCCGCCCTCGGGGGCGAAGGTCAGGCCGGAGCGGCGGCCGTTGCGGGTCAGCTCGTTGGCCAGGTCGATGTTGAAGGCGTCGACCCGGGTCGAGGGGAGGGACAGGCCGATCTTGTCGTCCGTGTACCGGTCCGCGAGGCCCTTGGCGACGTCGGCGATCTCGGTGTGGTCCGCGGAGGAGAGGGAGAGGAGACCGACCTCCTCGAAGCCCGTTGCCTTCAGGCCCTTGTCGACCATCTCGCCGATGCCCGTGATGGAGCGCTCGCGCACCGGGCGGGTGATCATGCCGGCCTGGCAGAAGCGGCAGCCGCGGGTGCAGCCGCGGAAGATCTCCACGGACATCCGCTCGTGGACCGTCTCGGCGAGCGGGACGAGGGGCTGCTTGGGGTAGGGCCACTCGTCGAGGTCCATGACGGTGTGCTTGCTGACCCGCCACGGGACGCCGCTGCGGTTGGGTACGACGCGGGAGATGCGGCCGTCGGGCAGGTACTCGACGTCGTAGAAGCCGGGGACGTACACGCCGCCCGTCTTCGCCAGGCGCAGGAGGAGCTCCTCGCGGCCGCCGGGGCGGCCCTCGGCCTTCCAGGCGCGGATGATCGCGGTGATCTCCAGGACGGCCTGCTCGCCGTCGCCGATGACGGCGCAGTCGATGAAGTCGGCGATCGGCTCGGGGTTGAACGCCGCGTGCCCGCCGGCCAGGACGACCGGGTCGTCGATGCCGCGGTCCTTGGCCTCCAGCGGGATGCCCGCCAGGTCCAGGGCCGTGAGCATGTTGGTGTAGCCCAGCTCCGTGGAGAAGGAGAGGCCGAAGACGTCGAAGGCGCCGACCGGGCGGTGGCTGTCGACGGTGAACTGCGGGACGGAGTGCTCCCGCATCAGGTCCTCGAGGTCCGGCCAGACGCTGTAGGTGCGCTCGGCGAGGACGCCCTGCTGTTCGTTGAGCACCTCGTAGAGGATCATGACGCCCTGGTTGGGCAGTCCGACCTCGTAGGCGTCGGGGTACATCAGGGCCCAGCGGACGTCGCAGGATTCCCAGTCCTTGACCGTGGAGTTGAGCTCTCCGCCGACATACTGGATCGGCTTCTGCACATGCGGGAGCAGAGCTTCGAGCTGCGGAAACACAGACTTCACAGACTCGGCGGCTTCGGCAGGCATCTCACGGAACCTTCGTGTGCTGACAAGGGGGACCATCCAGCCTAACCCGGCGGGGACGGTCCCCCGTACCGCCCCGTGTGCCGTCCAGGGCCCGCGCTCAGGCCGACATCGGTCTCTGGACCGTGATCGACTGGAGCAGCCCGACCGCCATCCACACGGCGAACATGGAGGAGCCGCCGTAGGAGACGAAGGGCAGGGGCAGACCGGTGACCGGCATGATGCCGAGCGTCATGCCGATGTTCTCGAAGGTCTGGAAGGCGAACCAGGCGACGATCCCGGCGGCGACGACCGTGCCGTACAGGTCGGGTGTGGAGCGGGCGATCTTGCAGGCGCGCCAGAGGATCACGCCGAGCAGGGCGATGATCAGGCCCGCGCCGAGGAAGCCCAGTTCCTCGCCGGCGACCGTGAAGACGAAGTCGGTCTGCTGTTCCGGTACGAATCTGCCGGTGGTCTGGGAGCCCTCGAAGAGGCCGGAGCCGGTGAGTCCTCCGGAGCCGATCGCGATGCGCGCCTGGTTGGTGTTGTAGCCGACGCCGGCCGGGTCCAGCGCCGGGTTGGCGAAGGCGGCGAAGCGGGCGATCTGGTAGTCGTCCAGGATGCCGAGCTGCCACACGGCGAGCGCTCCGGCCGTGCCGGCGCCGAGGAGTCCGAAGACCCAGCGGTTGCTGGCCCCGGAGGCGAGCAGGATGCCCAGCACGATGATGACCATGACCATGACCGACCCGAGGTCGGGCATGAGCATCACGATCAGCATGGGCACGGTGGCCAGGCCCAGGGCCTGGAGCACGGTCCGGTGGTCCGGGTGCTGCCGGTCCCCCGCGTCGACGCGGGTGGCCAGGAGCATCGCCATGCCGAGGATGATCGTGAGCTTCACGAACTCCGAGGGCTGGAGGGAGAAGCCGCCGGGGAGCTTGATCCAGGAGTGGGCGCCGTTGATGGTCGAGCCGAGCGGGGTGAGCACCAGCAGGATCAGGAAGACGGAGGCGCCGTACAGGACCGGCACGGCGGTGCGCAGGGCGCGGTGGCCGAGCCAGACGATGCCGACCATGAGGGCGAGCCCGATGCCGGTGTTCAGGAGGTGGCGGGTCAGGAAGTAGTACGGGTCGCCCTGGTTGAGTTCGGTGCGGTTGCGGGTCGCGGAGTAGACCAGCAGCGAGCCCAGCAGCGACAGCCCGACGGATGCCAGCAGTATCGGCCAGTCGAGCCGCCGGGCCATGGAGTCCCGGGCGAAGAGCCGGGCCCAGCCGCCCCTGTCGGGGCCGTACCCGGAGACGTGGAAGCCGTTGGCGCCAGTCATGCGCGTGCCCTCCGGCTTCCGTGTCCGCAGCCGGTGCCGCGCCTGCCCGGGCCGCCGCGCCGTCGGCGGCGCCTGGTGTCGCGGTTCTCCGTGTTCTGGGTGGGCGGCGTGGCGCCCTGCTGCTGTTCTTCGACGGGCGCGTACTCCTCCTCGGGGGAGGCCTTCTCGTCCGGCTGGAGGTCCTTGACGACGTCCTTGGAGATCTTCGGCGCGGGGATGGTCCCGTCGGCCTTGATCGTCGGGAGCTTCGCCTGCGGCTGGGGCAGCAGCGCCTTCTTCTTGTCGATCGCGCCGTCGTCCGAGACGCCGTACAGGGCGTCGTAGATGTTGCGGACGGCGGGTCCTGAGGCGCCGGAGCCCGTACCGCCCTGGGAGATCGTCATGACGATCGAGTAGTCCTTGGTGTACGTCGCGAACCAGGACGTGGTCTGCTTGCCGTGGACCTCGGCGGTACCGGTCTTGGCGTGCATCGGGATCTCGTCCTGCGGCCAGCCGCCGAACCGCCAGGCGGCGGTACCGCGGGTGGCGACGCCGGCGAGGGCGTCGTCCATCTTGGCCAGCGTGGTCCTGCTTATCGGCAGCTTGCCGTGCGACTTGGGTTCGATCGCGCTGACCTGCTTGCCGTCGGGGCTGACGACCGCCTTGCCGATGCTCGGGTCGTAGAGGGTGCCGCCGTTGGCGATGGCCGCGTAGATGGTGGCCATCTGGATGGGGGTGACGAGGGTGTCGCCCTGGCCGATGGAGTAGTTGATGGAGTCACCGGCGCGCAGCCTGTTGCCCTCGAGGCAGCCCTCGTAGGCGAGCTTCTCGACGTACGAGCCGTCCTTCTTGCCGGTCTTGCACCAGGCGTCCTTGTTGGCCTCCCAGTAGTCCTTCTTCCACTGCCGGTCGGGGACGCGGCCGGTGACCTCGTTGGGGAGGTCGATGCCGGTCTTCTTGCCGAGGCCGAACTGGTGGGCGGCCTTGTAGAAGAAGTCGTTGGGGTCCTTGGGCTTCGCGCCGCCGTCCTTCTTCCACTCCTCGTGGGCCAGGCGGTAGAAGACGGTGTCGCAGGACAGCTCCAGGGCGCGGCCGAGGCTGATCGGGCCGTAGCTGGCCGACTCGAAGTTCTTGAAGACCTGGCCGCCGAGGTTGTAGGCGCTGGAGCAGTCGTACCTGCCGTCGAAGTCGTAGCCGGCCTCCACGGCGGCGGCCGAGGAGACCACCTTGAAGATGGAGCCCGGGGCCGCCTGGCCCTGGGTGGCGCGGTTGAGGAGCGGGTAGTTGGAGTCCTTGCCGGTGAGCCTCTTGTAGTCCTTGGCGGAGATGCCGCCGACCCAGGCGTTCGGGTCGTAGTCGGGGTTGGAGGCCATGGCGACCACGCGGCCGGTCTTGGCCTCCATCACCACGACCGCGCCGGCGTCGGCCTCGTAGAGCCGGTTGGTGTTGCGGTCCATCTCCTTGCGGGCGGCCTTCATGGCCTCGTTCAGCTCGTACTCGGCGACGCGCTGGACCCGCGAGTCGATGCTGGTGACGAGGTTGGAGCCGGGGGTGCCCGAGTCGGACTCGGCCTCGCCGATGACGCGGCCGAGGTTGTCGACCTCGTAGCGGGTGACGCCGGCCTTGCCGCGCAGCGCCTTGTCGTACTGGCGTTCCAGGCCGGAGCGGCCGACCTGGTCGGAGCGGAGGAAGGGCGAGTCGGTGTCCTGGGCCTTCTGCAGCTCCTCGTCGGTGACCGGCGAGAGGTAGCCGAGGACCTGGGCGGTGTTGGACTTGCCGGGGGCGGCGTAGCGGCGTACGGCCATGGGCTCGGCGGTGATGCCGGGGAAGTCCTCGGCGCGCTCGCGGATCTGCAGGGCCTGCTTGACGGTGGCCTCGTCGGTGACGGGGATCGGCTGGTAGGGCGAGCCGTTCCAGCAGGGCTGCGGGGTCTCGGCGTCGCAGAGCCGGACCTTGTCGATGACGTCCTGGGGCTTCATGCCGAGGACGCCGGCGAGCTTGGTGAGGACTCCCTTGCCGTCGTCCTTCATCTTCAGCAGTTCGGTGCGGGAGGCGGAGACCACGAGCCGGGTCTCGTTGTCGGCGAGTGCCACGCCGCGGGCGTCCAGGATCGAGCCGCGGGTGGCGGGCTGGACGACCTGCTGGACGTGGTTGCCGGACGCCTCTTCGGCGTACTCGTCGCCCTGCCGGATCTGGAGGTACCAGAGCCGGCCGCCGAGGGTGGCGAGGAGGGAGAGGACGAGGATCTGGATGACGACGAGCCGGGTCTGGACGCGGGTGCTGCGGCCGGTCTCGGGGATGTTAGTCATGGGCGCAGCCCATTCGGTCGAGGGTGGTGGTGGGCGACGGGTGGGCGTTGGTCACTGGATTACTGCCTCCCCCTCGCGATGTGCTGGTTTCCCTGTCTGCTGCCGCGTCGTCGCACTCACAGCCGCTTGACCCCCTTGATGCGTCCGGCCCGGGCCACGCGTGCCCGCGCGGTCTTCATCCGCAGCCCGCCGCGCTGTCTGCCGATGCGCAGGCCGGTGCCGCCGGAGAGCCAGCCGGAGGAGATGTCGGGGCTCTGGGCGGCGGCGTTGGTGTCGGCCAGCGGATCGTTGTCGGCGCGCCGGGCGAGCGCCATGACGCCGGGGACGACAAACGGCGTGAGCAGCAGGTCGTACAGGGCGGCCGTGAACAGCAGGCTGGGCAGGCCGACGTGGCGTGCGGCGGTGTCGCCGACCAGGGCGCCGACGCCGGCGTAGAGCAGGGTGGTGCCGACGGCGGCGGCGACGACCACGACCATGGGGCCGGTGGCCGACCTGAGCCGGCCGTTGTCCGGTTTGGCGAGTCCGGCGAGGTAGCCGACGACGCAGAGCACCAGGGCGTAGCGTCCGGCCGCGTGGTCGGCGGGCGGGGCGAGGTCGGCGAGGAGTCCGGCGCCGAAGCCGACGAGGGCGCCGCCGACGTGGCCGTAGACCAGGGCGAGGCCGAGGACGGTGAGCAGCAGCAGGTCGGGGACGGCGCCGGGCAGGTGGAGGCGGGCGAGAACGCTGACCTGGATCACCAGGGCGACGACGACCAGGGCGACGGACAGCAGGATCCGGTTGACACGCATGGGGTGAGAACTCCTACTGCTCGGTCTGCTCGTTCTGCTCTGTCTGGTCGTTCTGCTGTGACTGCTGGTCCTGTTGCGACTGCTCGTCCTGTTGCGACTGCTCGTCCTGGCCGTTCTGCGTCTGGCCCTCGGGGTCGGCACCGGCGGACGGGGTCGCGGTGACCGTCACCGTCGGGGTGGGCTTCGGCTTCGACTTCTCCGGGAGCACCGTGTCGCGCGGGTCCTTCTGCGGCGCCTGGACAACGACGCCGATGATGTCGAGCTTGGTGAAGCTGACGAACGGCGTGACTTCGAGGATGCGGGTCAGGTCGCCGCCGTTGGGGTCGACGCGGGAGACGGTGCCGACGGGCACGCCGGGTACGAAGGGCTTGTCGGCCTGGGAGCCGAAGGTGACCAGCCGGTCGCCCTTCTTGACGTCGGCCTTGCCGTTGAGGAGTTCGACCCGCAGCGGGCGGCTGCCCTGTCCGGCGGCGAAGCCGAGTTCGTCGCCGGACTCCATCCGGGTGCCGACGCTGAAGTCCGGGTCGTTGGCGAGCAGCACGGTGGCGGTGTTCGGGCCGACGGTGGTGACGCGTCCGACGAGGCCGTCGCCGTTGAGGACGGTCATGTCGCGCTTGATGCCGTCGTTGGCACCGACGTCGATGGTGATGGTCCACGAGAAGCCCTGGGCGGCTCCTATGGCGATGACCTGGGCGCCCTTGATCCCGTACTGTCCGGCACCGGCCAGTCCGAGCATCTTGTCGAACTGCTGGAGCCGGCTGCGGCCGCGTTCGTCGCTGCCGAGTTTCGCCTTCAGGGCCGCGTTCTGCGTCTCCAGCTCGGCGAGGCGGTCGTGCCGGTCGCCGGAGTCGCGGATCGCGGAGACCGCGTTGCCCACCGGGTCGACCGCGGAGGAGACCCCGTTCTCGATCGGACCGAAGACGTTGGCCGCGGCCTGCCGGGCACCGTCGACCGGCGAGTCCTCCCCACCGCGGATGTCCACCGTGATCAGCGCGAACGCGACGGCGATCAGCAGTACCAGGAGCAGCCGGCTCTCTTTCGTGTCCCTCACGTGCGGCGGCCGTGCCTTCCTCGTCGAAATTCGGGAATCTCGGAATTTACGTGGCGGTGTTCAGGAATTCAGGTGATGCGGTACTTCGCGGTACGTGCGGTACTTCGCGGTACGTGCGGTGCATCGGGTGCTTCACGTACGTCCGGTACCGGAACCCTCTATATCAACGATCCGCCGCACGAGAGGAGATCGTCTCGTACGGCGGAACCGAAGTGTTACGTCATCTGCGGGGCGAGGCGTCCAGCACCTGCTGGAGCGCCTCGAACTCCTCGACGCACTTGCCGCTGCCGAGCGCCACGCTGTCGAGCGGGTCCTCGGCGATGTGGATCGGCATTCCGGTCTCCCGGCGCAGCCGCTCGTCGAGCCCGCGCAGCAGCGCGCCGCCACCGGTCAGGACGATGCCCCGGTCCATGATGTCGCCGGACAGCTCCGGCGGACACTTGTCGAGGGTCGTCTTGACGGCGTCGACGATCGCGTTGACCGGTTCCTCGATCGCCTTGCGCACTTCGGCGGCGGAGATGACGACGGTCTTGGGCAGGCCGGAGACCAGGTCCCGGCCGCGGATTTCGGTGTGCTCGTCGGAGTCGAGGTCGTACGCGGAGCCGATCGTGATCTTGATCTGCTCGGCCGTGCGCTCACCCAGCAGAAGGCTGTACTCCTTCTTCACGTGCTGGATGATCGCGTTGTCCAGCTCGTCCCCCGCGACGCGGATGGACTGGGCCGTGACGATGCCGCCGAGCGAGATGACCGCGACCTCCGTGGTGCCGCCGCCGATGTCCACCACCATGTTGCCCGTGGCCTCGTGGACCGGCAGGCCGGAGCCGATGGCCGCGGCCATGGGCTCCTCGATGATGTGCACCTGCCGGGCGCCGGCCTGGGACGACGCCTCGATGACGGCGCGGCGCTCGACGCCCGTGATACCCGAGGGCACACAGACGACGACCCGCGGACGAGCCAGATACCGCCGCTTGTGGATCTTCAGGATGAAGTAGCGGAGCATCCGCTCGGTGATCTCGAAGTCGGCGATGACGCCGTCCTTCAGCGGACGCACGGCAACGATGTTGCCGGGCGTGCGCCCGATCATCTTCTTCGCTTCGGCGCCGACCGCGAGGATGCCACCGGTGTTGGTGTTGATCGCGACGACGGACGGCTCGTTGAGTACGATCCCGCGACCCCTGACGTACACCAGCGTGTTGGCGGTCCCGAGGTCGACAGCCATGTCACGGCCGATGAACGACATTGAGTTCCCCATCAGGATTCGACTGGCCTTCCCAGGAGCTTTTGAGGGCTTTTCAGGTAGGCGAAGTGGGTGCAGTGACGCGTGGAGGCTTCTATCGTAGACGCGCTTTCGCGAACACTGCGCGAGGGTCTTCGCCATTGTCAGCAGATGGCGCACCGCCTCGCTTGTGGAGACGGGCCAACGGTGGCATCCGTTCCCCCGATCAGGCGCGCATATGCCATGGGGCGGCCGCTTTCGACGCGACCGCCCCCTGCTCCGCCTGGGCCGTTCGACTGACGTGCTGTCAGAAAAAAGAGTGTCCGGCGGGTCCCGGAGTGGACTCAGACCCGGCCCGGGAAGAAGATCTTCAGCTCGCGCTCGGCCGACTCCTCGGAGTCGGAGGCGTGGATCAGGTTCTCCCGGACGATCACGCCGTAGTCACCGCGGATGGAGCCGGGGGCGGCGGCGATCGGGTCGGTCGGGCCGGCCAGTGCGCGCACGCCCTCGATGACCCGCTCGCCCTCGACCACCAGGGCGACGACCGGGCCGGACGCCATGAACTCGACCAGCGGCTCGTAGAAGGGCTTGCCCTTGTGCTCGCCGTAGTGCTGCTCCAGGGTCTCGGCGTCCAGGGTGCGCAGTTCCAGCGCGGTGATCTGCCAGCCGGCCTTGCGCTCGATACGGCTGATGATCTCGCCGGTCAGGCCACGACGGACGGCGTCGGGCTTGAGGAGGACGAGGCTGCGCTGCGTCACGAGGGGCTCCCTTGGAGGTGTGCGGTAGTGCGGGTGATGACTGAGGTTACCGGGCGTGTCGCGACGCCGGTCACGCAGCGTCAGGCGGTGGCGAGGAGGTCCGTTCAGGCGGTGGCGGGAAGGCCCGCTCAGGCGGCGTCCGGCGCGGGCGCCTCGGCCTGGGCGGCGAATCTCGCCTTGGCCTCGTCGATCTTCCGCCCGTAGTGCACGGAGGCCCACCACAGGGCGGCGAAGGCGACACCCAGGAAGAACATCGCCGGGACGACGAAGCCGGAGGCGATCAGGGCGATCTGCAGCGCCCAGCCGAGGGCGACGCCGCCCGGCCGGGTCACGGCGCCGCACAGCGCCACGCACAGGAACATGGCGATGCCGCAGACCGTCCACACCGTCCCAGTGGACAGATCCGGGTCCTTCATCGCGACCAGTCCGGCGAAGCCGATCACGAAGACCTCGCCGATCAGAGTGGAAGCACAGAGCGTACGCACGGTTTCTCAGCCCCTCCCCAGGAGCAGTCGGGCCTCGCCGACGGTGATGACGGAGCCGGTGACGAGGACACCGCCGCCCGAGAACTCGCCCTCCTCCTCGGCCAGGGTGATCGCGGCCTCCAGGGCGTCCGGCAGCCGGGGCTCGACCTGGACGCGGTCCTCGCCGAACACCTCGACGGCGATGCCGGCCAGTTCGTCGGCGTCCATCGCGCGGTGGCTGGAGTTCTGGGTGACGACGACCTCGGCGAAGACCGGTTCGAAGGCCTCCAGGAAGCCCCGTACGTTCTTGTCGCCGCTCGCGCCGACCACGCCGATGAGCCGGCTGAACTCGAACGCCTCTCCGACGGCCTCCGCGGTGACCCGGGCGCCGGCCGGATTGTGCGCGGCGTCGAGCACCACGGTGGGCGAGCGCCGCACCACCTCCATCCGTCCGGGCGAGGCGACGGCGGCGAACGCCTTGCGGACGGTGTCGACGTCCAGCGGCTCGGGACGCTGCGCGCCGACGCCGAAGAACGCCTCGACGGCGGCCAGCGCGACGGCGGCGTTGTGCGCCTGGTGGGCGCCGTGCAGCGGCAGGTAGAGCTCGGGGTACTCGCCGCCGAGGCCGCGCAGGGTCATCAACTGCCCGCCCACGGCGACCTGCCGGGAGGCCACGCCGAACTCGAGCCCCTCGCGCGCGACGGTGGCGTTGACGTCCACGGCCTTCTTCAGCAGCACCTGGGCCGCGTCCACCGGCTGCTGGGCCAGGATCACGGTGGCGTCCTGCTTGACGATGCCGGCCTTCTCGGTCGCGATCTCGCCGGGCGTCTCGCCCAGGCGGTCGGTGTGGTCCAGATCGATGGGGGTGACGACGGCGACGTCCCCGTCGATGACGTTGGTCGCGTCCCAGGAGCCGCCCATCCCGACCTCGACGACGGCGACGTCCACGGGCGCGTCGGCGAACGCGGCGTACGCCATGCCGGTCAGCACCTCGAAAAAGGACAGCCGGTACTCCTGCTGGGCGTCCACCATCTCGACGTACGGCTTGATGTCCTCGTACGTCTCCACGAACCGCTCGGCGGAGATCGCGGCGCCGTCCAGGCTGATCCGCTCGGTGATGGACTGCACGTGCGGCGAGGTGTAGCGCCCGGTGCGCAGCTCGAAGGCGCCGAGCAGGGCCTCGATCATGCGGGCGGTGGAGGTCTTGCCGTTCGTCCCCGTGATGTGGATGGAGGGGTACGAGCGCTGCGGGTCGCCCAGCACGTCCATCAGCGCGGCGATCCGGGCGACGGACGGCTCCAGCTTGGTCTCGCCCCAGCGGGTCGCCAGGTCCGCCTCGACGTCGCGCAGGGCCTTGTCCACCTCGGGGTCCTCGGGACGCCCGGGCACGTCGGCCTGCGGGGGGCCGCCCTGGGTGCGCAGGGTGCGGCTGCCGGCCTCGATGACGGCGAGGTCGGGGTCGCGGGTGGTCTCCGCCGCGATGATCTCTTCGAAGGAGTCGGTGGGGTCGTCAGCGGGGTCGGGCTGGTCGTTCTCGCCGGGGTTGTCACTCACGGGGACCAGTCTACGGAGGTCGCCCGCGGCGGGGTGGCTGAGGTCCCGTGGCGTGGGACGGCCCGTCGTGGCTTGTCGCGCCCACGCGGCGGAGCCGCACATCGATACAGCCCCGCGCCCCTGAGGGGCGCGAAGGCTCCCGGCGCTTGTATGCGCCGGGAGCCCTCATCGACCTACGGCGTTACGCCTGCGGGAGCTTCTCCAGCTGGGACTGGATGCGGGTGATGTCCTCGTCCGCCTTGGTGAGGCGGCCGCGGATCTTGTCGACCACGTTGTCCGGGGCCTTGGCGAGGAACGCCTCGTTGCCGAGCTTGGCGGTGGCCTGGGCCTTCTCCTTCTCGGCGGCGGCGAGGTCCTTCGCGAGCCGCTTGCGCTCGGCTGCGAAGTCGATCACGCCGGAGAGGTCGAGGGAGACCTCGACGCCCGCGACCGGGAGCGTGGCCGTCGCGGTGAAGGCGTCGCCCTCCGGCTGGAGGCGCAGCAGCTGGCGGACGGCCGCCTCGTGGGCCGCGAGGGGGCTGCCCGCGAGCGTCAGCCGGGCCGGGACCCGCTGGCCGGGCTGGAGGCCCTGGTCGGCGCGGAAGCGGCGGACCTCGGTGATCACCGACTGGACGGTCTCGATCTCCCGCTCGGCGCCGGCGTCCCGGAATCCGGAGTCGGTCGGCCACTCGGCGATCACGACGGACTCACCGCCCGTGAGGGTGGTCCACAGGGTCTCCGTGACGAAGGGGACGACCGGGTGGAGGAGGCGCAGCGTGACGTCCAGGACCTCGCCCAGGACGCGCTTGGAGACCTCGGCCCCCTCGCCGCCGGCCTGGAAGGTGGTCTTGGACAGCTCGACGTACCAGTCGAAGACCTCGTCCCAGGCGAAGTGGAACAGGGCGTCGGAGAGCTTCGCGAACTGGTAGTCCTCGTAGAACGCGTCGACCTCGGCGACGATCGTGTTGAGGCGGGAGAGGATCCACCGGTCGGTCGAGGACATGGCGCTCGCGTCCGGCAGCGGGCCCTCGACCGTCGCGCCGTTCATCAGCGCGAAGCGGGTGGCGTTCCAGATCTTGTTGGCGAAGTTCCGGGAGCCCTGGACCCAGTCCTCGCCGATCGGGACGTCGGTGCCCGGGTTGGCGCCGCGCGCGAGGGTGAAGCGGAGCGCGTCGGAGCCGTACTTGTCCATCCAGTCCAGCGGGTTGACGACGTTCCCGAAGGACTTCGACATCTTCTTGCCGTTCTGGTCACGGACCATGCCGTGCAGGGCGATGGTGTGGAACGGCGGGGTGCCGTCCATCGCGTAGAGGCCGAACATCATCATCCGGGCGACCCAGAAGAAGAGGATGTCGTAGCCGGTGACCAGGACGGAGTTCGGGTAGAACTTCGCGAGCGACTCGGTCTGCTCCGGCCAGCCGAGCGTGGAGAACGGCCACAGGCCGGAGGAGAACCACGTGTCGAGCACGTCGCTGTCCTGCGTCCAGCCCTCGCCGGTCGGCGCCTCGTCGTCGGGACCGACGCAGACGACCTCGCCGTTCGGCCCGTACCAGACGGGGATGCGGTGGCCCCACCACAGCTGGCGCGAGATGCACCAGTCGTGGAGGTTGTCGACCCAGTCGAAGTACCGCTTCTCCATCTCCTGCGGGTGGATCTTGACCTTGCCGTCGCGGACGGCGTCGCCGGCCGCCTTGGCCAGCGGGCCGACCTTGACCCACCACTGCATGGACAGGCGCGGCTCGATGGTGGTCTTGCAGCGCGAGCAGTGGCCGACGCTGTGGACGTAGGGCCGCTTCTCGGCGACGATCCGGCCGTCGGCGCGCAGCGCGGCGACGATGGCGGAGCGGGCCTCGAGACGGTCCAGGCCCTGGAAGGGGCCGTGGGCGGTGATGACGGCGTGCTCGTCCATGACCGCGATGGCGGGCAGGTCGTGGCGCCGGCCGATCTCGAAGTCGTTCGGGTCGTGGGCGGGCGTCACCTTGACGGCGCCGGTGCCGAACTCGGGGTCGACGTGCTCGTCGGCGACGACGGGGATCGAGCGGTCGGTGAGCGGCAGCTTGATGAGCTTGCCGATCAGGTGCTTGTACCGCTCGTCCTCGGGGTGGACGGCGACGGCCGTGTCACCGAGCATCGTCTCCGCGCGGGTGGTGGCGACGACGATGGTGTCGTCCCCCTCCCCGTACTTCATGGAGACCAGCTCGCCGTCGTCGTCCTGGTACTCGACCTCGATGTCGGAGATCGCGGTCAGGCAGCGGGGGCACCAGTTGATGATGCGCTCGGCGCGGTAGATCAGCTCGTCGTCGTAGAGCCGCTTGAAGATGGTCTGGACGGCCTGCGAGAGGCCCTCGTCCATCGTGAAGCGCTCACGGGACCAGTCGACGGCGTCGCCGAGGCGGCGCATCTGCCCGCTGATCTGGCCGCCGGACTCGCCCTTCCACTGCCAGACGCGCTCGACGAACGCCTCACGGCCCAGGTCGTGCCGGGACTTGCCCTCCTTGGCCAGCTCCCGCTCGACGACGTTCTGCGTGGCGATGCCGGCGTGGTCCATGCCGGGCTGCCACAGCGTCTCGTACCCCTGCATGCGCTTGCGGCGGGTCAGGGCGTCGATGAGCGTGTGCTCGAAGGCGTGCCCGAGGTGCAGGCTGCCGGTGACGTTCGGCGGGGGGATGACGACGGTGTACGGAGGCTTCTCGCTCTTGGCGTCGGCCTCGAAGTAGCCCCGTTCCACCCAGCGCTCGTACAGCTGCTCCTCTACCTCGGCCGGCGCGTACTGGGTCGGCAGTTCGGTGCTGGGGGCTGGCTGCGGCTGCTGAGAGTTCTCGGTCACGGGGGTCAGTTTAAGGGCGTCACGGCCGTGTCCCGAAACGCGTTTCCTTTGTAACGGTGCGCCCCCCGGTGACCTGCGCACGCCAGGTCTGAGTCAGGATGTCAGCATCACGTAAGCATCTGGAGGGGAACCCAGGAATGTCTCACAACCAGCCGGGCCCGTACGGCGGGCAGCCCCAGCAGCCCGGTCCGTACGGCCAGCCGGGCCCGTACGGCCAGCAGCCGCCGCAGGCCCCCCAGCCCGGCTACGGCTACCCCCAGCAGACCCCTCCCCCGCAGCCGGGCTACGGCTACCCCCAGCAGCAGCCGCAGGGCGGCGTCCCGCCGCAGGCCCCTCCCTACGGCCAGCAGCCCCCGTACGGCCAGCAGCCGCCCTACGGCCAGCAGCCCTACGGCATGCCCCAGCCCCCGGCGCCGGGCGGCGGCAAGAAGAAGACCGGCCTGATCATCGGCGCGGTGGCGGTCGTGGCGGCCATCGGCGTGGGCGCGTACTTCGTGCTGGGCGGGGGCGGCGGCGCGGGCGGTCTGGAGGACGACGGCGCGCACAAGCTGACGACGCCGGCCAAGGTCCTGGGCGACTACACCCGTGCCGGTGACGAATCGGCGTCCTCCTCGGAGAGCGACGCGAAGGACCTCGCCGAGACGGGGATCGAGGACGGCAAGGGTGTGACCGGGTTCTACTCCACCGCGGACCTGAGCGACTACGACCCCTCGGACCCGTCGACCGCGCCCGACCCGAGTGAGATGGCGACGGCCAAGGGCATCACCTTCATCGGCGGCTACGGGAAGATCTCCGACCCCGACGCGACGCTCGACAAGTTCTTCGCGGAGTTCAAGAAGCAGTCGGAGAAGAGCTCTTCGTCGGGCAGCGGCACCGGCGGCAAGGTGGTCGGTGAGCCCGAGTCGGTCGACATCGACGGGGCGGTCATGAAGTGCCAGGGGGTCGAGGGCACCAATCAGCTGACCAAGAAGGAGAAGACCGACTGGATCTGCGCGTGGGCCGACTACAGCACCGCTGCGGTCGTCTCCCCGGGTGACGCCACCAAGGGCATCACGAAGGACGTCGCGGTGGACATCACCACCAAGCTCCGCAAGGAGATCCGCGTCAAGGCCTGAGCGGGCCGACAGCCGAAGGGGCCCCGGTCGGGAATCGACCGGGGCCCCTTCGGTGTGCGTCGTACGTGCGGCGGTTACGCCGTCTTCTGCTCGCCCGAGCCGCGTCCGCGCGAATCCCGGGGGATCAGCGTCGGGTTGACGTTGGAGAGGACCACGTCGGCGGTGATGACGACGCGGGCGACGTCCTTGCGGGACGGGACCTCGTACATCACGCCCTGGAGGACCTCCTCCATGATGGCGCGCAGGCCGCGGGCGCCGGTCTGGCGGAGGATGGCCTGGTCGGCGATGGCCTCCAGGGCCTCGCGCTCGAAGTCCAGCTCCACACCGTCGAGTTCGAAGAGGCGCTCGTACTGCTTGACGAGCGCGTTGCGCGGCTCGACCAGGATCTGGAGCAGGGCCTCGCGGTCGAGGTTGTGGACCGAGGTGATGACCGGGAGCCGGCCGATGAACTCGGGGATCATGCCGAACTTGACCAGGTCCTCAGGCATGACCTGCTCGAACTGGTCCTTGGACTCGATCTCCCGCTTGGAGCGGATCTGCGCGCCGAAGCCGATGCCCTTGGCACCCGCCCGGCCCTCGATGATCTTCTCCAGGCCGGCGAAGGCACCGCCCACGATGAACAGGACGTTCGTCGTGTCGATCTGGATGAACTCCTGGTGCGGGTGCTTGCGGCCGCCCTGCGGCGGGACGGAGGCCGTGGTGCCCTCCAGGATCTTCAACAGGGCCTGCTGGACGCCCTCGCCCGACACGTCGCGCGTGATGGAGGGGTTCTCACTCTTCCGCGCGACCTTGTCGATCTCGTCGATGTAGATGATCCCGGTCTCGGCCTTCTTGACGTCGTAGTCGGCGGCCTGGATCAGCTTCAGCAGGATGTTCTCGACGTCCTCGCCGACGTACCCCGCCTCGGTGAGCGCCGTGGCGTCGGCGATCGCGAAGGGGACGTTCAGCATGCGCGCCAGGGTCTGCGCGAGGAGGGTCTTGCCGGAGCCCGTGGGGCCCAGCAGGAGGATGTTGGACTTGGCCAACTCGATGGCGTCCTCGCGGCCTTGGGCGCCGCCGTTCTCGCCGGCCTGGACCCGCTTGTAGTGGTTGTACACCGCGACGGAGAGGGCCTTCTTGGCCGCCTCCTGGCCGACCACGTAGCCCTCGAGGAACTCGTAGATCTCGCGGGGCTTCGGGAGCTCCTCCCAGCGCACCTCGCTGGTCTCCGCGAGCTCTTCCTCGATGATCTCGTTGCAGAGATCGATGCACTCGTCGCAGATGTAGACACCGGGCCCTGCGATGAGCTTCTTGACCTGCTTCTGGCTCTTGCCGCAGAACGAGCACTTGAGCAGATCGCCGCCGTCACCGATGCGTGCCACGGTGTGCTTCCCCTTCGCCTGGGAGACTCCTGGACGTCGACCTGACGTCGACGTGCAGCGGACTCCTGGTGCTGCCTTATGTCCGACGGTACCTTGCCCGGCCCCCCGTCCGGGCCCCCCTTGGCACGGTTCGCTTTGACGTGAATCGCGTCAAACCGTGCCAAGGAGCGGCAGACGATACAGCCTCCCGCCTAGCGGAGAGAGGAGTTGTCCATCTTCCGGGTGGTGATGATCTGGTCGATCAGGCCGTAGCTCAGCGCGTCCTCGGCCGTGAGGATCTTGTCGCGCTCGATGTCCTCGCGGATCTTCTCGACCGGCGTGGTGGAGTGCTTGGCCAGCATCTCCTCCAGCTGCGAGCGCATCCGGAGGATCTCGTTGGCGGCGATCTCCAGGTCGGAGACCTGACCGCGGCCGGTCTCGCTGTAGGGCTGGTGGATCAGCACGCGGGCGTTCGGAAGCGCCATGCGCTTGCCCGGGGTGCCGGCGGCCAGCAGGACGGCGGCGGCGGAGGCGGCCTGGCCCATGCAGACCGTCTGGATGTCCGGCTTCACGTACTGCATCGTGTCGTAGATGGCCGTGAGCGCCGTGAAGGAGCCGCCGGGGCTGTTGATGTAGACCGAGATGTCCCGGTCGGGGTCCATCGACTCCAGGCACAGCAGCTGCGCCATGACGTCGTTGGCGGAGGCGTCGTCGATCTGGACGCCGAGGAAGATCACGCGCTCCTCGAAGAGCTTCGCGTACGGGTCGTACTCACGCACGCCCTGCGAGGTGCGCTCGACGAAGCGCGGGATCACGTAGCGGGACTCGGCGGACGGGCCGGTGTACTCGGCACGCGAGCGGTCGTACAGGCCGCTGCCGGGGAAGTCGTTCACAGTGTCTCCTGTAAAGGGGCTGAGGCGGTCGGCTCGGGGCGGGGGATGGCTCAGGCGCCCGTGCCGCCGCCGCCCGGCATGCCGGCGGCGGTGGGGATCACGTCGTCGATGAGGCCGTACTCCTTGGCCTCGAAGGCGTCGAACCAGCGGTCGCGGTCCGAGTCGCGGGTGATCTGCTCGACCGACTGGCCGGTGTGCTGCGAGGTCAGCTCCGCCATGCGCTTCTTGGTGTGCAGCAGCCGCTCGGCGTGGATCTTGATGTCCGAGGCCGAACCGGCGAGGCCGGCGGACGGCTGGTGGATCAGGATCTCGGCGTTCGGGAGCGCGAAGCGCTTGCCCGGGGTGCCCGCGCTGAGCAGGAACTGCCCCATGGAGGCGGCGAGGCCCATCGCGATCGTCACCACGTCGTTCTTGATGAACTGCATGGTGTCGTAGATCGCCATGCCGGCCGTGATCGAACCGCCCGGGCTGTTGATGTACAGGAAGATGTCCTTGTCCGGGTCGGCGGCAAGGAGCAGCAGCTGTGCGGTGATCTTGTTGGCAATGTCGTCGTCGACCGGCTGGCCGAGGAAGATGATCCGCTCGCCGAGCAGCCGGTTGTAGACCTGGTCGCCGAGGCCACCACCGATCGAGGGCTCGCCGGCGGCTGAGGGCATCAGATTCGTCACGTATCCACCTGCTCGTCTTACGACGGCGCCGGGCCGTCTCACGTTTCCCTGCGGGGCTGGAGCCGCTTTCGGGGACTCCCCTGCCCTCGTATTCATGGACCCTAACGCGGTGGGCCTGCGGCGCCATCCCGGTTCCGCGGGTGTTCGCCGGGGGCGTAGCGCCGTGGCGGGTCCTGTCGGTCGCCGGGTGCGGGTGCGTCGTGGTTGTTCGCGCAGTTCCCCGCGCCCCTGAGGGGGCTGTCCGGCCGTACGGCGAAAGGGCCCCGGAACTGATCGTCCGGGGCCCTTTTCACGTCCGTCGGCAAAGACGCGAGGGTCAGCCCTCGGTCTTCTCCTCGGCCTTCTCGTCACCCGACTCGGTGGGCTCGGCGGCGGCCTCGGCGGCCTCCGTCTCGTCCTCCTCGTCGTCCAGGTCGACGATCTCGCCGTTGGTGTCCTTGACCGTGGCCTTCTCGACCACGGCGGCCAGGGCCTTGCCGCGGGCGACCTCGCCGACGAGGAGCGGGACCTGGCCCTGCTCGACGACGGCCTGGGCGAACTGGTCGGGGGACATGCCGGAGGAGGCGGCACGGCGCATGAGGTGCTCGGTCAGCTCTTCCTGGCTGACGTTGAGCTTCTCCTGCTTGACCAGCTCGTCGAGGACGAACTGGGTCTTGATGCCCTTGACCGCGGCCTCACGGGTCTCGGTCTCGAACTCCTCGGCGGTCTTGCCCTGGAGCTCCAGGTACTTCTCCAGGTCGAGACCCATCTGGCCGAGCTGGTGGTGCTCGAGGTTGTGCTTACGGGTGTTGACCTCGTCCTCGAGGAGCTTCTCGGGGACGGGGACCTCGACCAGTTCGAGCAGCTTGTCCAGCACGCGCTCCTGGGCCTGCGTGGCCTGGTCGTACTGCTTCATGTTGGCGAGGCGCTTGCGGCTGTCGGCGCGCAGCTCCTCCAGCGTGTCGAACTCCGACGCGAGCTGCGCGAAGTCGTCGTCCAGCTCGGGCAGCTCACGCGCGGCGACCTGGCTGACCTTGACGGTCACCTGGGCCTCCTTGCCGGCCCCCGAGCCGCCCTTGAGCTCGGAGGTGAAGGTGGTCTCGCCACCGGCCTCCAGGCCCGTCACGGCGTCGTCGATGCCTTCCAGCAGCTCGCCGGAGCCGATCGTGTAGGAGACGCCGTCGGCGACGCCGTCCTCCAGGACCTCGCCGTCGACCTCGGCCCGCAGGTCGAGGGTGACCACGTCGCCCTCGGCGGCGGCACGCTCGACCGGGGAGGTGGAGGCGAAGCGCTCACGCAGCTGCTCCACCGACTTCTCGACGTCGTCGTCGGAGACGTCGACGGCGTCGACCTCCACCTCGATGCCGGAGTAGTCCGGGATCTCGACGGTCGGACGGATGTCGACCTCGGCGGTGAAGTTCAGCGTCTCGCCGTCCTTCAGCTCCGTGATGTCGACCTCGGGCTGGCCGAGCGGGTTCAGCTCGGCCTCGTTGACCGCGTCGGTGTAGAACTTGGGAAGCGCGTCGTTGACCGCCTCCTCCAGCACCGCACCGCGGCCGAACCGCTGGTCGATGACCCGGGCCGGGATCTTGCCCTTGCGGAAGCCCTTCACCGTGACCTGCTGGTTGATCTTCTTGTACGCCGCGTCGAGGCTGTCCTTGAGCTCCTCGAAGGGCACCTCGACAGTGAGCCGAACCCGGGTCGGGTTCAGGGTCTCCACGGCGCTCTTCACGGTTCGGTCTCCTTGGTGGCTGACTTCTTGGGTTTTGCCGGAGCCAGAGCGGCATCCGGCAAATTTCGCCGCCCGGAGACTTCAGACGCTGAGACACACGGGCGTGCAGCTTGCATAGTAACGGCAGCGACTACACGGCCCAAAAGGCGATCACCGGCGCTCGTACGCGGGGGATCCTCAGGTGATCGGCCGAGGTGGTCGGGGTGGCGGGATTTGAACCCACGGCCTTCCGCTCCCAAAGCGGACGCGCTACCAAGCTGCGCCACACCCCGTCTGGTGCGACACGTAGGGTACATGCCGCCGGGCGCCGGGCACCGCAGAGTTTCCGGTGCGTCCGATGCGGACCGGCGCGGACCGGAAGGGGTGTGCGGTGAGGGGGAACGACCCGCTACGATGCCTTCAGTGCCGCGGTCACCGACCTGCGGCGCGCGCTGTGCGGGCGTAGCTCAATGGTAGAGCCCTAGTCTTCCAAACTAGCTACGCGGGTTCGATTCCCGTCGCCCGCTCCACACGGCTCAGGGCCGGGTCGGAGGATCACTCCTCCGACCCGGCCCTGAGCCGTTCCCGGGGTCGCGCTCGGACCTGTCGGACGAAACGGATGGTGAGAGCCCTGGACGCCATGTCGAACGCGGGCGACACCGGCGCGCGCCGGTGGGACGGCAGCCCGCGGCCGCTCACGTCCTCCCTGGTGTCGCTGGTGCTCGCGCTGCTGCTGGGCGCACTGTCGGCGCTGGTGATGCTTCCGGCGGCCCAGCACCTGCGCTCGCTCCAGGACGGGGTGCGGGCGCGCGCGACGCTGCATACCGACGGCGCGTGCATGGCGGGCAAGTGCCGGGTCGAGTTCGAGGCCGGCGGGCGGACCGTGGTGGCGGATCTGCCCGTGGGCAGCGGCGGCGGCAAGAGTTCCGCAGGCAGCTCACTGACCGTCCGGTACCGGGCGGACGATCCGCACGTGGTCGCCCGTGAGACCGACACCGGGGGCGGCGGGGCAGCCGTACTGGCAGTGATGTCGGGCGGGTTCGCCCTGTTCTTCCTGGGCCTCTCGGTCGTCGCGGCCGTGTTCGTGGCGCGGCAGCGGCGGCGACAGCCCTCCTGACCCTTCCCGGCCTGCTTCTGCCGGGTCGGGTCCGGGGGCGGTTCCCTAGAACTGGATCGAGTTGATCGTGTCCGCTATCGAGTTCAGGAACCGCTGGATGTCGTCGGCCATGCCGGTCGAGGCCAGGAAGAAGCCGAAGAGGACGGCGACGATCGCCGGCCCCGCCTTGATGGAGCCTCCCCGGAGCAGCACCACCAGGATGATTGCCAACAGCAGCACCACTGACAGCGAAATGGCCACAACTGATCACACCCTCGGTCGGTCCGCTCTCCCGGCCCGGAGGTGCCGCACCGCACACCCCCGCCAGAACCATCGTGCCACCAACCGGGCCCCGCTATGCGGCGGGTGACACATCGTCCGGCCGGCTCCCGGGTGACCCGCTGCCCCGCGCGGGCCCGACTCACTCAATGATCACACCCCGCACGTGAATTCGACACGTCACCCGTACGGGGAATTCCAGACAGTTCGTTTCCATACACACACATCGCGTTCGCAGATATTTCGAATTTTCGCGACGGCCACAGCCTCGGCCCCATCACAGGGAGATCACAGGATCACCCACGGGCCCCGTAAGCGCATTGAAGGGGACATTCCAGCAGAGTCGCCCGCCGGTCTTATGCGGTGCTTAGTCATGATGAGTCATGACAAGTGGGATGCTTCGACGCACCCTGTCCCCGCACGGACTACCCGTCGATGTGGGGGCCGTCACGCGAACGGAGGCAGCGAGTTCCGTGAAATGCGGGGTACCCGACAGGCACGCGGGAGCCGAATGCAGGAATGACGTCGAGGGTTTTACGGAATCACTTGGAGAACGCTAGGGTGCCTCAGATGTTCTACGCTGCCCCGTCCCCCACCAGAGCAGCGAGGTCCTGTGACGACTCGCCGATTTTCCGGCGGGGGGTTGCATGACGAGCTCGCTGCGATCGCACGGTGACCGGAAAACGCCGTCCCCTCCGGACGAGCAGACCCAGCGTCCCCAGCCGGGCCGCCAACGCGACGCGTTCTTCGACAACGCCAAGTACCTGGCGATCGTGCTGGTCGGCATCGGTCACGCCTGGGGACAGATCCTGGACGGGAACCGGACCGTGGAGACCCTCTACCGGGTCCTGTACACGTTCCACATGCCGGCGTTCATCGTCATCTCCGGCTATTTCTCGCGCAGTTTCGACCTGAGCCCCAAGCGGGTCAAGCGGCTGATCACCGGTGTCGCCGTCCCGTACCTGGTGTTCGAGGTCGTGTACACGCTGCACCGCCGCTTCAGCGAGGACCCGCAGAGCGACTTCAGCCTGCTGGACCCCACCTACCTCCTGTGGTTCCTGTGCGCGCTGTTCGTCTGGCGACTGACCACGCCGATCTGGCAGACGGTGCGCTGGCCGCTGCCGATCGCGCTCGCCATCGCCGCGGCGGCGTCCGTGACGCCCAGCGTGGGCAACGACCTGAACATGCAGCGGGTGCTCCAGTTCCTGCCCTGCTTCGTGCTGGGCCTCGTGCTGCGCCCCGAGCACTTCCGGCTGGTGCGCCGCCGTTCGGCGCGGATCGCGGCCGTGCCGGTCGTCGCGGCGGCCGTCGTCGTCGCCTGGTGGTCGGTGCCGCGCATGGAGACCGGCTGGTTCTACCGCAACGAAGCGATGACGGACACGGGCCTGCCCTGGTGGTCCGGTGCGATCGTCACCCTCGCGCTCTTCGGCTGCTCGGTCGTGCTGACCGCCTGCTTCTTCGCCTGGGTGCCGGGGCGCCGCATGTGGTTCACGGCGCTCGGCGCGGGCACGATCTACGGCTACCTGCTGCACGGCCTCCTGGTGAAGGAGGGCACCTACACGGACTGGTTCAAGCAGCCCCTGCTCGACCAGCCGCTCGGCGAGATCGGCCTCACCGTCCTCGGCGCCACCGTCGTCACCCTGTTCTGCACCAAGCCGGTCCAACGGGCCCTGCGGTTCGTCGTGGAGCCCCGGATGGACTGGGCGTTCAAGCGCGATCCGGGTGCGGCCGCCCGGGGACGCAGGGAGCAGGAGAAGAAGACCGGGCCGGCCGACGCGCGCGAGGCGACCGCGCCGACCAGGGCCGGCGAGAAGGTCTCCGTCTAGCGACGGTTCCCGAGGCCCGTTCCGCCCCCGCCTCGGGCACCCGGTTCGGCCAGACCGAGAAGTGCGCGCATCCGCGTGTACTTCTCGGTCAGCCGCGTGCGGGTGGCCTCGTCGAGGACCGCGAGGCGCGCCGGGTCGGCGTTGTGCGCCAGGTCCGCCGCCTTGACCAGGGCCGCGCCGGGCGTGGCCAGGATCCGTGCCGCGTACGCCTCGGGCGCCTCGCCCGGCCGCCTGGTGAGGGCGAGGACGATGTCCTTGGTACGGCGGCTCAGCGCGGCCTCGCGCAGCCATCGCTCGGAGAGCGCGTCGTCCTCGACGGCGTCGTGCAGCCAGGCCGCCGCGATCTGCTCGTCGTCCCCGCCGCGCCGCCGAACGCCCTCGGCGACGGCCCGCAGATGTTCGGCGTACGGCCGGCCCGCCTTGTCGGTCTGTCCGGCATGGGCGGCGCGGGCGGTGGCCTCGACCTCGGCCGGCGTGAGCCGCGAGGCGGGCGGGGGCGGTGTGGGTGAAGAGGTGCGGGACACGGAGTCCACTGTGTCAGCCGGCCGCCGTAGGCGCCGACTGGGACGCCGGGCCCAGGCCCTCCCGGCTGATCAGCAGGAGCGCCCGGTCGTCGTTGACGTCCTTGGCCACCGCTTCGATCAGATGCCAGGCGGCGCCGTGGAAACCGCCCGCGACATAGCGGTCGGCCTCGCCGGTGAGCCGGTCGATGCCCTCGGCGATGTCCCGGTCGGAGGTCTCCACCAGGCCGTCCGTGAAGAGCATCAGTACGTCTCCCGGGCGCAGCGAGCCCTTCACCTGGTCGAACTGCGCCCCGTCGTACACGCCGAGAAGCGGTCCGTCGGCCGACTTCTCCTCCCAGCGGCCGGTGCCGGCGCTGAGCTGGAGGCCCGGCGGATGTCCGGCGGAGTACAGCTCGTAGTCGCCGGAGTCGAGGTCGAGGACGAGGTGGATGGAGGTGGCGAAACCCTCGTCCCAGTCCTGGCGCAGCAGATAGCCGTTGGCGGCCGGCAGGAAGGCGTGCGGGGGCAGGCTGCCCAGCAGTCCGCCGAAGGCGCCCGACAGCAGCAGGGCGCGGGAGGCCGCGTCCATGCCCTTGCCGGAGACGTCGGTGAGGACCACCTCGAGCGTCCGGCCGCCGTTGGTGCGGGCGGCGACGACGAAGTCGCCGGAGAAGGACTGGCCGCCGGCCGGGCGCAGTGCCATCTCGCGGTGCCAGCCGGTCGGCAGCTGGGGCAGCTTGCTCTGGACGCGGATGCGTTCGCGCAGGTCGAAGAGCATGGTGCCGCCGCGCCGCCAGGGCACGCCGACCCGGCTGCGGAACTGGGCGACGAGCAGTCCGAAGAAACCGCAGGCCGCGACGGTCAGGACCACGCCGGGGGTGACCCGGGAGGGGCCCTCGGTGTACGGGCCGAGCTGCACCGACTCCACGATCAGCGCCGTGGCGGCCGCCGCGTAGAGGCCGAGCAGGCTGGCCGGGCGCAGCAGGAGGCCGCCCGCGACGATCGGGATGACCAGCGCGGCGGGGGCGCACCACACGGAGTTCATCATCGTGGTGGCCGCGATGACGGGGATCGTGAGCAGCAGTCCGGCGAGCGCGATCCAGTCCGAGCCGTCGCCGCGGAAGTAGTCGACGGCGGATCGGCGCACGCCGACGCGGGCCCGGTGCCACTGCTTCTTCCACCGGGCCGTGAACGTCTCGGCCGCCGCGCGCCGCTGTCGTCCTGCTGTCATTAGTTCGGGACCCTATCCATCGGACCGGCCGCTTGGCACGGGAGGTCCCACTTGTCCCCCGTCCGAGGCCCGACTTCACAGTGAACTTCACGAACGGCCTTCGCGCCGCAACCCTGCGGAAATTGTCTCGCTCGTCTCCGTACCGCCCTGGTACGCATGCTGCATGGGACGCTCCACGGGAACAGACGGCGACGACATGACGACCGGGCCGCGGGTGCTGCGGCGTGACGAATGGGACATCTGGTACGGGTCGCTGATCCGTGCCTTCGGCGGGATTCCGGAATCCGCCGAGGAGACGGCGCTGTACCGGGAGCTGACGCGGGTCGAGCGGTCGATCGGCGTGTGGGAGGGCGACGCCTGCGTCGGTACGGCGGGGGCGTTCGACTTCCGGCTGACCGTGCCGGGCGGTGCGGCGGTGGCCGCGGCCGGCGTGACGATGGTGAGCGTCGCCGCCACGCACCGGCGGCGGGGTGTGCTCACGTCGATGATGCGGCGGCAGCTGGACGACGTGCGGTCCTGGGGCGAGCCGCTGGCCGTACTGACCGCCTCCGAACCGGCGATCTACGGCCGGTTCGGGTACGGCGCCGCGACCTTCCAGCTCAACGCGGAGATCGACACGGACCGGGTCGGGCTGTCGGTGCCGGCGGGCACGGATGACGTACGGCTCGCGTACGCGGCGCCCGCCGACGTGCTCGACGCGTGCGAGGCGGTGTACGCGCGGCAGGTGCCGGGGCGGCCCGGGATGCTGGCCCGGCTGCCGGGCTGGGACCGGCTGGGGCTGCTCGATCCGGAGAAGGACCGGGAGGGTGCCTCGCCGCTGCAGTGTGTGGTCGCCCGGCGGGACGGCGGGGTCACCGGGTACGCGCGGTTCCGGGTGCGGCCGGACTGGGAGCCCGCGGGGCCCAAGGGCACGGTGGTGCTGGACGAGCTGGCGGGGCTGGACGCGGCGACCGAGGCGGCGCTGTGGCGCTTCCTGTTCGACATCGACCTGACCTCGACGCTGACGGCGCGGGGGCGGCCGGTCGACGAGGCGTGGCAGTACCAGGTGTCCGACATCCGGCGGTGCCGGCCGACGCTGCGGGACGCGCTGTACGTGCGGCTGGTGGACGTGGGGGCGGCGCTGGCGGCGCGGACCTACCAGGCGCCGGTGGACGTGGTGTTCGAGGTCGAGGACGCCTTCTGCCCCTGGAACGAGGGGCGTTGGCGGCTGAGCGGCGACGGCAAGGGCGCGTCCTGTGAGCGTACGTCCGACGCGGCGGATCTGGCCCTGTCCGTACGGGAGTTGGGCGCGTCCTACCTCGGGGGCGTGAGCCTGGCCTCGCTGGCCGCGGCCGGGCGGGTGCGGGAGCTGCGGCCCGGGGCGCTGACGGAGGCGTCGGTGGGGTTCGGGTCGCCCGTCGTGCCGTGGCTGCCGTACGGGTTCTGAGGGCGCGGCCCTACCGCTTCTGGCAGGTGGGGCACCAGAAGAGGTTGCGGGCGGCGAGGTCCGCGGTGCGGATGGCGTCGCCGCACAGGTGGCAGGAGAGGTTGGCCCGGCGGTAGACGTAGACCTCGCCGCCGTGGTCGTCGACGCGGGGCGGGCGGCCCATGGCCTCGGGGGTGTGCTCGGGCCGGACGGTGTCGATGCGGTTGTTCCGCACGCCCTCGCGCATGAGGACGGTGAGGTCGCGCCAGATGGTGTCCCACTCGGCGGGGGTGATGGCCTTGCCGGGGCGGTACGGGTCGATGCCGTGGCGGAAGAGGACCTCGGCGCGGTAGACGTTGCCGACGCCGGCGATGACCTTCTGGTCCATGAGCAGGGCGGCGATGGTGGTGCGGCTGCGGGAGACGCGGCGGTAGGCGGCCTGCGGGTCGGCGTCCGGGCGCAGGGGGTCGGGGCCGAGGCGGTCGTGTATCGCCCGCTTCTCCGGGCCGGTGATCAGGGCGCAGGTGGTGGGGCCGCGGAGGTCGACGTACGCGGTGTCGTTCGTGAGGCGGAGGCGGACGGTGTCCGTGGGCGGGGGCGCCGGGGCCGGGCCGAAGGTGACCTTGCCGAAGAGGCCGAGGTGGATGTGGACCCAGTCGGCGGGCTCGGCGGGCTCGGCGGCGCCGAAGCCGAGGAAGAGGTGCTTGCCGTGGGCCTCGGTGCGGACGAGGGGGGTGCCGGTGAGGAGGGCGGCGGAGTCGGCGAACTTGCCCTGGGGGCTGGTGACGTGGACTGCCGTCCGGGCGAAGGCGGCGGCGTAGTCCTGGGCCAGCCGGTGGATGGTGTGCCCCTCTGGCACGGTGTTCGTTCCTTTCCTTGCCTTGCCTTGCCCACCCGCCCACCCGACTCGGTCGGTCGAGAGGCGGGACTCACCCCGGGGCTCCGCCCCGGCCCCCGGCGGGGACTCCGTCCCCTGCACCCCTGGGGCACGTGCCCCGGGCCCGGGTTCCCACACCCCGGGGGCCCGGGTTCCCACACCCCGGGGGCCCGGGTTCCCACACCCCGGGGGCCCGGGTTCCCACACCCCGGGGCTCAGGTTCCAGCACCCCGGGGCTCAGGTTCCAGCACCCCGGGGCTCAGGTTCCAGCACCCCGGGGCTCGGCTTCCAGCACCCCGAGGCCTCAGGTTCCAGCACCCCGGGCTCGCCTTCCGACACCCCGAGGCTCACGTTCCAACAGGGCCGGGCGCGCGTTCCGACACCCCGGCGCTCGGGTTCCAGCACCCCGGGCGCGCCTTGCGGCGCACGGGCGGCGCGGGGTGTCTTGCCCCCGGTGTGCCCGCCCCGACGCACACGTCGGGGTACGGCACCGTCGGAGGCGCCCCGGGCTACTGCTGCGGGTGGTGTGCGGGGATCGGCGGGAGGTCGCCCGTGGTCTCGTAGGACGCGAGCATGTCGATGCGGCGGATGTGGCGCTCGTCGCCGGAGAAGGGGGTGGCGAGGAAGGTCTCGACGAACTTCGTCGCCTCGTCCTGCGTGTGCATGCGGGCGCCGACCGCGACGACGTTGGCGTCGTTGTGCTGGCGGCCGAGAGCGGCCGTCTCCTCGCTCCAGGCCAGCGCCGCGCGCACGCCCTTCACCTTGTTCGCGGCGATCTGCTCGCCGTTGCCGGAGCCGCCGATCACGATGCCGAGGGCGCCGGGCTCCGCGGCCGTCCGCTCGGCGGCACGGAGGCAGAAGGGCGGGTAGTCGTCCTGGGCGTCGTAGATGTGCGGGCCGCAGTCGACGGGGTCGTGGCCCGCCGCCCTGAGCCAGTCGACGAGGTGGTTCTTGAGTTCGAAGCCCGCATGGTCCGAGCCGAGATACACGCGCATGCGACGAGTGTGACATGCGCCCTAGGGGAGGGCCCTGTCGGGTGTCAGCCTTGAAATCGCCGAGTGAAACTATGGAACCTCAGGCAAAGCTCAAGTAACGATCCGGATTCAGAGGTTCCCCAATCTGTTCACCTCCGTTTCACTGGTCCGGCTCGTACACCGCTCGTACGGGAAAGTGCACGACCGGCGCAAAGGAAGACCTCCCCCCATGACTTCGCAGCCGACCTTGACCAAGCCCGAGGACGGGCCCGCGGGGCCCGGAGAACCCGGGCCCGGGCTTCAGGCAGGGCTCAAGAACCGCCATCTGTCGATGATCGCCATCGGCGGTGTCATCGGAGCCGGACTCTTCGTCGGCTCCAGCTCGGGAATCGCCACCGCGGGACCCGGCATCCTCCTCTCCTACGCCCTCGTCGGCACGCTCGTGGTGCTGGTGATGCGGATGCTCGGGGAGATGTCCGCCGCCAACCCCACCTCCGGCTCCTTCTCCGCGCACGCCGACCGTGCGATCGGCCCCTGGGCCGGGTTCACCATCGGCTGGCTCTACTGGTTCTTCTGGGTCGTCGTCCTGGCGGTGGAGGCGACCGCCGGGGCGGTGATCCTCGAAGGCTGGATACCGGCCGTGCCCCAGTGGGGCTGGGCCCTGATCGTGATGGTCGTCCTGACCGCCACCAACCTCGTCTCCGTCGGCTCCTACGGCGAGTTCGAGTTCTGGTTCGCCGGGATCAAGGTCGTCGCCATCGCCGCCTTCATCGTCGTCGGCGGGCTGGCCGTCTTCGGGCTGCTGCCCGGCGCCGACACCGACCAGGCCGGACTGTCCAACCTGACGGAGCACGGCGGATTCCTGCCGAACGGGGCGGGAGCGATCCTGACCGGCGTACTGCTCGTCGTCTTCTCCTTCATGGGCAGCGAGATCCCCACGCTGGCCGCCGGTGAGTCCGAGGACCCGCAGCGCGCCGTCACCAAGGCGACCAACAGCATCATCTGGCGTATCGGCGTCTTCTACCTGGGCTCCATCTTCGTCGTGGTCGCGCTGCTGCCGTGGGACTCGCAGTCGATCATCGACAAGGGCTCGTACGTGGCCGCCCTGGACTCGCTCGGCATCGCGAACGCCGGTCAGATCATGAACTTCATCGTGCTGACGTCGGTGCTCTCCTGCCTGAACTCCGGGCTCTACACGGCCTCCCGCATGGCCTTCTCGCTCGGCCGGCGCGGTGACGCCCCGAAGGCCTTCGCCCGCACGACCTCGCAGGGCGTGCCGCGGACCGCGATCCTCGTGTCCGTGGTGTTCGGCTTCGTCGCCGTCTTCTTCAACTACGAGTTCCCGGACTCCGTCTTCCTCTTCCTCGTCAACTCCTCGGGCGCCGTGGCCCTCTTCGTGTGGCTGGTGATCTGCCTCTCGCAGCTGCGGATGCGCAGGATCATCGAGGCGGAGGCGCCGGAGAAGCTGGTGGTGCGGATGTGGCTGTTCCCGTACCTGACCTGGGTGGCCGCCGCCGTCATCGTCTTCGTGCTCGGCTACATGCTCACCGACACCGAGAACAACGGGCGCACGACCGTGCTGCTGTCGCTGCTCGTCGCGGCGCTCGTCATCGTCGTCGCCCTCGTCAAGCAGCGGATCACCGGGCGGAAGGACGCCGCCGCCAAGGCCGTCGCCGAGAAGGGCTGACCGCCGCCCGTACCCGGGACACGAAGGAGGCCCGCCCGGTCGCTGCCGCGACCGGGCGGGCCTCCTTCGTGCGCCTTCGCGGCTCTACCGCTTGTCGACCAGCTTCCACGCGGTGGGCAGGACGCCCATCGCCAGGGCGGCCTTCAGCGCGTCGCCGATCAGGAACGGGGTGAGGCCGGCCGCGATCGCGGCGGTGAGGGACATGTCCGCGGCCAGGGCCAGGTACGGCACGCCGACGGCGTAGATGATCGCCTCGCCGAGCAGCATCGTGCCGGCCATGCGCAGCACGGAGCGGTCGGCGCCGCGGCGGGCCAGGGCGCCCACCACGGTGGCGGCGAGCAGCATGCCGAAGACATAGCCGAGGGACGGGGCCGCGGTGCCGGAGCCGCCCTCCGCGAACCACGGCATGCCGGCCATGCCGACCAGCGCGTAGAGCGCGAGCGAGAGCAGGCCGCGGCGTGCGCCGAGCGCGGTGCCGACGAGCAGCGCAGCGAAGGTCTGTCCGGTCACCGGCACCGGGGAGCCGGGCACGGGTACGGCGATCTGGGCGGCCACGCCGGTGAGCACGGCGCCGCCGGCCACGAGCGCTACGTCCCGGACGCGGGAGGAGGGGAGGAGGTCGGCGAGGACCTGGCCGGAACGGGCGGTGGGGACTGCGGCGGTGCTCATGGGGACTCCGCGGTGGTGTGGACATGTCGGGACAGCGTGACGCTATCCCAGCGGGCCCGGGCCGATCACCAGCAGCGCTCGACAAAGGCTCGATCGGCGGCTTGGTGGGCTCCCGACAAACGAGCGGGATACACCTGCTCCCGGGTGACACCGGTCACGGAGCAGGTGAGGCGGGCGTCACGAGAAGCGGAATTACGCATTCGGATGACCACGTTCCGTATCGGCATCGTCCGTATCGTGGGCAGCCGCTGTCGCCCACCGGCGCGACCCCGGAGACTGTGGGCGTTTTTGCCCTGCCCCTCCCCCACGCATCGGACGAGCCGCTCCATGTCCAACAGCACCACCACCGAGGCACCGCCGCGGTCGGACGACGCCGCCCTCTCCCACGGCCTCAAGCAGCGCCACCTGTCGATGATCGCCCTCGGCGGCGTGATCGGCGCCGGGCTGTTCGTCGGCTCCGGGGCCGGTATCGCCGCCGCCGGGCCCTCGATCGTCGTCGCCTACACCCTCTCCGGCCTCCTCGTGATGCTGGTCATGCGGATGCTGGGCGAGATGTCCGCCGCCTACCCGTCCTCGGGCTCCTTCTCCGCGCACGCCGAACGGGCGATCGGTCCCTGGGCCGGGTTCACCGCGGGCTGGGCGTTCTGGGTGCTGCTCTGCACGGCCGTCGGCCTGGAGGGCATCGGCGCGGCGCAGATCGTGCACGGCTGGCTGCCGGGCACGCCCGAGTGGGCGTGGGTGGCGCTGTTCATGGTGGTGTTCTGCGGGACGAACCTGGCCGCGGTGAAGAACTTCGGCGAGTTCGAGTTCTGGTTCGCCGCCCTCAAGGTCGGCGCGATCTCGCTCTTCCTGGTGCTGGGCGTGCTGGCGATCGCCGGCGTCCTGCCGGGCACCGACGCCCCCGGCACCTCGCACCTCGGTGACTTCATGCCCAACGGCGGCAACGGCCTGATCATCGGCCTGCTCGCCTCGGTCTTCGCCTACGGCGGCCTGGAGACGGTCACCATCGCGGCGGCCGAGTCGGAGAACCCGGTGAAGGGCGTGGCGAGCGCCGTGCGGACGGCGATGTGGCGGATCGCGCTCTTCTACATCGGCTCGATGGCGGTCATCGTCACCCTGGTCCCCTGGGACTCCCCCGAGGTGGTCGAGAAGGGCCCGTACGTCGCCGCCCTCGACGAGCTGGGCATCCCGGGCGCCGGCCAGCTCATGAACGTCGTCGTGCTGGTCGCGCTGCTGAGCGCGATGAACGCCAACATCTACGGCGCCTCACGGATCGGCTACTCGCTGGTCGAGCGCGGCCAGGGCCCGAAGGCGCTGGGCCGGGTGTCGGGCGGGGTGCCGCGGACCGCGGTACTGGTCTCCTCGCTCTTCGGCTTCGGCTGCGTGCTGCTCAGTTACTGGCGGCCGGACGACGTCTTCTCCTGGCTGCTGAACATGATCGGCGCGGTCATCCTGGTCGTCTGGATCTTCATCGCCGTCGCCCAGCTGCGGCTGCGCCGCCGCCTGGAGCGCGAGGCGCCCGAGAAGCTGGTCGTGCGCATGTGGGGCTTCCCGTGGCTGACGTGGGTGGCGCTGGCGGGCATGGCCGCGGTCTTCGTCCTGATGGCCCGCGAGCCGGACACCCGGGTGCAGCTGTACTCGACGGGCGGGATGACGCTGGTCCTGGCGGCCGTCGGCTACGCCCGGCAGCGGCGGCGGGCCCGCGCGTAGCCCCCGGCCTCTTCGAGAGCCCCCGCACGACGCGTGCGGGGGCTCTTTCGTGCTCGTTCGGCCCGCCCGTCCGCGCTCCCGCACCGACCTGCTGCTAGCGTGCACTTGCAAGCCTTGTGCAATAAGAAGGTCGGAGGGGATCCGCCATGCCCGTCTACACGCTTCCTGAACTGCCGTACGACTACTCCGCGCTGGCCCCCGTGATCAGCCCCGAGATCATCGAGCTGCACCACGACAAGCACCACGCGGCCTATGTGAAGGGCGCCAACGACACCCTTGAGCAGCTCGCCGAGGCGCGCGACAAGGAGTCGTGGGGGTCGATCAACGGCCTGGAGAAGAACCTGGCCTTCCACCTCTCCGGCCACATCCTGCACTCCATCTACTGGCACAACATGACCGGTGACGGGGGCGGCGAGCCCCTGGACAAGGACGGCGTGGGCGGGCTGGCCGACGCGATCGCCGAGTCCTTCGGTTCCTTCGCCGGTTTCAAGGCCCAGCTCACCAAGGCCGCCGCGACCACGCAGGGCTCCGGCTGGGGTGTGCTGGCGTACGAGCCGCTGAGCGGCCGTCTCATCGTCGAGCAGGTCTACGACCACCAGGGCAACGTCGGCCAGGGCTCCACGCCGATCCTGGTCTTCGACGCCTGGGAGCACGCCTTCTACCTCCAGTACAAGAACCAGAAGGTCGACTTCATCGACGCCATGTGGGCCGTCGTCAACTGGCAGGACGTGGCCAAGCGCTACGAGGCCGCCAAGGCCCGCACGAACGTGCTGCTGCTGGCGCCCTGACGCCGCCCCACTCCCCGAGTCGTCCTGCCTCGTGATCGTCTTCTCACCCTTCACGACGGCAGGCGGAATGAGGGAAGCCCCCGCGAGGACCTGACTCGCGGGGGCTTTCTGTGTGCCGGGCGGGGTGTCAGGGCTTGCGGGCGAGCCCGCCGTGCTGGCCGATCGGCTGCGGGGCCGTGCCGTCCGGGGCGGGGTCCGGGTGCCACAGCGGGACCGACACCACGCCCGGTTCGACCAGGTCGAGGCCGTCGAAGTAGGCCTCGATCTGCTCGACGGGACGCAGGAAGTAGGGGACCGCGCCGGTCTCGTTGTAGCCGTCCTGGGCCGCCTCGTAGGCCGGGTCGGTGCCGCGGGAGCCGTCGTTGACGCACAGGAAACTGCCGGCGGGCAGGCCCGCCATCAGGCGGCGGACCAGGTCGCGGGCCCGGTCGTGGCCGTCGACGTGACCGAGGATGCCGCTGAGGACGAGGGCGGTGGGGCGGGTCGGGTCGAGGATGCGTCCGGCCGCCTCCAGGATGCGCTCCGGCTCGTACAGGCTCAGGTCCTCGTAGGCGGTGACGCCCTCGGGGCTGGAGGTGAGCAGGGCGCGGGCGTGCGCGAGGACCAGCGGGTCGTTGTCGACGTAGACGATCCGCGCCTCGGGCGCGAGGCGCTGGGCGACCTCGTGGGTGTTGTCGGCGGTCGGCAGCCCGGTGCCGACGTCCAGGAACTGGCGCACCCCGGCCTCCAGGACCAGGTACCGGATGGCGCGGCCGAGGAAGGCCCGGCTGCTGCGGGCGATGGTGACGATGCCGGGGTAGACGGCCGTGTAGGCGTCGCCGGCCGCCTCGTCCACGGGGTAGTTGTCCTTGCCGCCCAGCCAGTAGTTCCAGATCCGGGCCGAGTGCGGCACCGAGGTGTCGATCTCCGTCATGGGATGGGGCTCGCCTCCAGTGAGTGGGTGTGCCCATGCTCCTACGGGAGGGGAGCCGACGGGAACAGATGACCGCCGCCGGGCGGAGGCTTCCCGGTGGAAGTGGTTCCGGGCCACAGTGTCCGGCATGAGTCTTCCGAACCGGCGTTGCCCCAACTGCGGGGACACGGACCAGGACTTCCGCCCGCTCGACGGCGCCGAGCGGGCGTACGCGCTCACCCTCGCGCAGGTGTCCAGGGCCGACCTGGGCACCTACCGGCGCTGTGCGCGCGAGGGCTGCGTGCGGGTGCAGTCCTACTTCAACTGGAAGTCCGGGTTCGATCTGCCGGAGTCCTTCCGGCCTACAGGTTGCTGAAGTCCGGGCCCTTGGTGCGGGTGCGCTTGATCTCGTAGAAGCCGGGGACCGAGGCCACCGCGAGGGTGCCGTCCCACAGCCTGGCGGCCTCCTCGCCCTTGGGCGCCGGGGTGACGACCGGGCCGAAGAAGGCGAGCTGGCCGCCGTCGGCGCCGGGGACGGCGATGACCGGGGTGCCGACCTCCTGGCCGACCTTGTCGATGCCCTCCTTGTGGGAGGCGCGCAGCTGGGGCTCGTAGGGCGTGGCGTCCCAGTGGTCCATGAGCGACTCGGGCAGGCCGACGTCCTTCAGGGCGGCGGCGACGGTCTCGCGGCCCGGGCCCTCCTCCTGGTTGTGGATGCGGGTGCCGAGCGCGGTGTAGAGGTCGCCGAGCACCTCGGCGCCGTGCTCCTCCTGGGCGGCGATGACCACGCGGACCGGGCCCCAGGCCTTGACCTCCAGCATCTCGCGGTACTCGTCGGGCAGCTCGTCGAGCTTGTCCTCGTTGAGCACGGCGAGGCTCATCAGGTGCCAGCGGACCTTGATGTCCCGGACCTTCTCCACCTCCAGGACCCAGCGTGAGGTCATCCATGCCCAGGGGCACAGGGGGTCGAACCAGAAGTCGACGGGAGTCTTGTCCGACATGTCTCTCCTCATGAGGCGCACGAGCGGGCTTCTGTACGCGCAACGCGCCCGGGTACCCCGACCATTCCCGGGCTGCCGCGCGTCAGGGGCACGTGGCAGGATCGGTGCTGTCCGCATACTGAACACCATTCGAGGGAGTGCCACCCGTGCCCGGTGAGAATCTGTCCCGCGACGAGGCCCGGGAGCGGGCCGCACTGCTGTCCGTCGACGGGTACGAGGTGTCCCTCGACGTGCGCTCGGCCGTCGGTGACACGCAGGGCGAGGGGCCCCGCACCTTCCGTTCCGTCACCACGCTCCGGTTCCGCTGCAACGAACCCGGCGCGAGCAGCTTCGCCGACCTGATCGCCCCGAGCGTCACCGCCGTCTCCCTCAACGGCCGCGACCTCGACCCGAGCGAGGTCTTCGACGGCACCCGGATCGCCCTGGAGAACCTTGCCGCCGACAACGAGCTGGTCGTCGACGCCCAGTGCGCCTACTCGCGCACCGGTGAGGGCCTGCACCGCTTCGTCGACCCCGAGGACGGCGAGGTGTACCTGTACACGCAGTACGAGCCGGCCGACTCCCGCCGGGTCTTCGCCAACTTCGAGCAGCCGGACCTGAAGGCACCGTTCCGCTTCGAGGTGCGGGCACCGGAGGAGTGGACGGTGTGGAGCAACGGCGCGGGCGAGCGCGTCGACGGGGTGTGGCGGTTCGCGGAGACGAAGCCGATCTCGACCTACATCACGTGCGTCGTGGCCGGTCCGTACCACTACGTGACGGACTCCTACGAGCGGGTGCTGGAGGACGGCACGCGGCTGGAGATCCCGCTGGGCGCCCTGTGCCGCAAGGGGCTGGCGCCGCACTTCGACGCCGACGACGTCTTCCTGATCACCAAGCAGGGCCTGGACTTCTTCCACGACCACTTCGACTACCCGTACCCCTTCGGGAAGTACGACCAGGCGTTCGTGCCCGAGTACAACCTCGGCGCGATGGAGAACCCGGGCCTGGTGACCTTCCGCGAGGAGTACATCTTCCGCGGGAAGGTGACGCAGGCGTCGTACGAGGGCCGCGCCAACACGATCCTGCACGAGATGGCGCACATGTGGTTCGGCGACCTGGTCACCATGGAGTGGTGGGACGACCTGTGGCTGAAGGAGTCCTTCGCCGACTTCATGGGCGCGTTCGCGAACGTCGGCGCGACCCGCTTCAAGGACGCCTGGATCACCTTCGCCAACCGCCGCAAGGCCTGGGCCTACCGCGCCGACCAGCTGCCCTCCACCCACCCGGTCACGGCCGACATCCGTGACCTGGAGGACGCCAAGCTCAACTTCGACGGCATCACCTACGCCAAGGGCGCCTCCGCGCTGAAGCAACTGGTGGCGTACGTCGGCCAGGACGCGTTCCTGGAGGGCGCGCGGCGCTACTTCAAGAGGCACGCGTACGGCAACACGCGGCTGGGTGATCTGCTGTCGGTCCTTGAGGAGACCAGCGGGCGGGACATGGCCGCCTGGGCGCGCTCCTGGCTCCAGACGGCGGGCGTCAACTCGCTGACCCCGCAGGTGCTGCTGAGCGCCGAGGGACGGATCGACGAGCTGGCGGTGGTGCAGGAGGCCGCGGAGACGCACCCCGAACTGCGCCCGCACCGGGTGGCGGTGGGTCTGTACCGCCGTACGGGCGAGGGCGCCCTGGAGCGGTACGCGCGCGCCGAGGTCGACGTCGACGGGCCGCGCACGGTCGTCGCGGAGCTGGCCGGTGCCGAGGCGCCCGAGCTGGTCCTGGTCAACGACGACGACCTGACGTACTGCAAGACCCGTTTCGACGACACCTCGCTGGCGACGCTGCGCGAGCACCTGGGCTCGCTGACGGACCCGCTGGCCCGCGCCCTGTGCTGGTCGGCGCTGTGGAACATGACGCGGGACGGGCTGCTTCCGGCCCGGGACTTCATCGGTCTCGTCCTGCGGTTCGCGGGGCGCGAGTCCGGCATCGGCGTGCTCCAGATGCTGCACGCCTGGGCCGAGTCGGCGCTGGTGCACTACGTGGCCCCCGAGTGGCGGGAGACCGGTGGCCGGCTGCTCGGCGAGGGCGCGCTGCGGGAGCTGCGGGAGGCTGCGCCGGGCGGCGAGCCGCAGCTGGCGTGGGCGCGGTTCTTCGCGGCGGTGGCGTCCGAAGAGGCCGAACTGTCCCTGCTGCGCGGGCTGCTGGACGGATCCGAGAAGATCAACGGCCTGGAGGTGGACCAGGAGCTGCGCTGGGCGTTCCTCGCCCCGCTCGCGGCGCACGGCGTGGCGGACGAGGCGGTGCTGGCGGCCGAGCTGGCCCGCGACGACACGGCCTCCGGCAAGCGCCACCAGGTGCGCTGCCTGGCGGCCCGTCCTTCGGCGGCGGTGAAGGCGCAGGCGTGGGCGCAGGTCGTGGAGTCGGACGCGCTGTCCAACGCCCTGGTGGAGGCGACGATCGCGGGCTTCGAGCGGTCCTCGCAGCGGGAGTTGCTCGCGCCGTACACGGAGAAGTACTTCGCGGCGATCGAGCGGGTGTGGGCCGAGCGGTCCATCCAGATCGGGATGGACGTGGTCCGGGGCCTGTTCCCGTCCCTGATGGACTCCCCGGACACGCTGGACGCGACGGACGCGTGGCTGTCGGCTCACGAGGACGCGGCGCCGGCGCTGCGCAGGCTGGTCCTCGAGGCGCGGGACGACCTGGCGCGTGCGCTGCGGGGGCAGGCGTGTGACGCGGCGGCGGCCCGCTAGGCCGGACGTGTCCCGGACGACGACGATCTTTGGCCAATGATTGGGCGCTGCGTCATCGTTACGGAATTCAGTCAATAGCAGCCGTAACCCCTGGCCCGCACCTCGGCGGACCAGGGGTTTTCGGCATCCGAACACCCGTCCTTTAGGACGGGCTTGTCCGGGTTCGGCGATGAGCGTGTAACAGGGGTTAAGGGACGGATCGGGCGCGGGAAACCCCCGGTCATGACGCACAACACCCCGCTCTCCCCCCGCCCCCTGCACGAACTGGCGCACGGCAGGCGCCGGCTGATGACAGCAGCCCAGCTCCGGGCGCACGGCGTCTCCGCCGCCGAGACCAGCGAACAGTGCCGGCCCGGCGGCCCCTGGCGGCAACTGCTCCCGAACGTCGTCCTGCTGCACCCGGGCCCGCCGACCGGCGACGAGCGCCTGCACGCGGTGCTGCTCTACGCGGCGCGGGAGCGCACGTCCGGCACGGTCCCGGGCGTCACCGCCGCGGTGCCGCTCCAGCCGGGCGGCGAGCACCCGCCCGTCCCCGCGTACGCGGAGGCGATGATCACGGGGCTGGCCGCGTTGGCGCTGCACGGATTCCCGGCCGCTCCCCCGCTGCCGTCCCTGGAGGTCATCGACGTACTGGTCCCGCGGCTGCGCCGGCTGCGGACCACGGGGTGCGCGCGCATCGTCCGCACGGCCGCGCTGCCCGTCGCCGAGGAGATCGCCGGGGTGCCGGTGGCGCCGGTGGCACGGGCGCTGGCCGACGCGGTGGCGGAGCTGACGGACCCGGAGGCCGTGCGGCGGCTGCTGACGGAGGCGGTGCGCGGCGGGCACTGCGAACCGGCCGCGGTGGTGAGGGAGCTGAACCGCGCGCGGCTGCTGAGCCGGCCGCACGTGGTGGACGCCGTGGACTCGCTGGTCGCCGAGGGGCGGGCGCTGGCCGAACAGCGCCTGTACCGGATGGTGCGCGAGCACGGGCTGCCGGAGCCGGTCTGGAACGTCGACCTGCGCATGCCCGGCGGCCCCCACCTCGGCGGCGTGGACGCCTTCTGGCCGGAGCAGGCGGTGGCGCTGGAGCTGGACACCCGCGCGCACCGGCAGCGGGAGGACGACGACCCGGTCTGGGCGGAACACGTGCGCAAGCGGGAGCACTTGGAGCGGCTGGGCATTACGGTCGTGCACCTCACCCCGCGCAAACTGCGGGACTCGCTCGAACATCAGGCGACGGTCGTCCGTACGGCGTTGATGGCGGCGGGGGACCGGGAACCCGCCGCGTATGTCGTGGTGCTGCCCCAGTAGTGAACGACGGGGCGGTCACCAGGAGGGGAGAGGAGGGGCCGCGTTGCACGACGTCCCGGCGGCCCCTCCTCACGCCGCCCCGCGTCCGGCTCCGGGGATTGTCATGGCCCGCCCCTTGTGTCCCGGATGGCGTATGGCGGAAGTACGCCATGACTCCTTCCCCTCCCGGACAACTCTCCCCAAACAGTGATCCCTTGCGTAAAGCTGAGCGGTCGTCCGGGATCGGATTCCGGACTGCAGCGGCCAGGGCCGGTCTGCCCCGGTCGTTCACGCACGTTCCTTTACCTACAAGGGATGCCGATGACCCACACCCCCCAGCGCGAACCGATACCGGGCGCGAGACGCGCGGCCCGCATCGCCGTGGCCGCGGGCCTCGTGGCCGCGCTCGCCGCGGCCGGACCCCTGCCCGTGGTCTTCGCCGCCGACGGCCCGCCGGCCGCGCTGCCGGCCGACGCCTCCGTCAAGTCCGCGCACGACAAGCTCGGTTCCGACGACGCGGACCGGCTCGCCGAGGCGAAGGCGGACGGCGAGAAGAACGTCACGATGATGGTCGCCACGGCTCCGGGCGGCACCGAGCGGGTGGCGGAGGAGCTGGACGCGATCCCCGGCGGCGCCGTCGGCCGGACCTACGACGAGCTGGGCTACGTCCGCGCCACCGTCCCCACCGCCAAGGCGGACTCGGCCATCGCCGCCGCAGCGAAGCTCTCCTCCGTGCACGGCATCGACCTGCGCGAGGAGATACCGCTGGACGACCCGACGCCGAGCGCGGACCGCGCGAAGGGCGCCAAGCACGACAAGGGCCGTGCCTACCCGGCGCCGGACCGCCGCACCCCCGCCGAGAACCCGTACAACCCGTCGTTCGAGACGGGCGCCGTCGACTTCGTGGAGAAGTACCCGAAGGCGGACGGCCGCGGCGTCACCATCGGCATCCTGGACTCGGGCGTCGACCTCGGGCACCCGGCGCTGCGGAAGACCACCACCGGCGAGCGCAAGATCGTCGACTGGGTCACCGCCACCGACCCGGTCGTCGACGGCGACCGCACCTGGCGCCCGATGACCACCTCGGTCTCCGGGCCGACCTTCACCTACGGCGGGAAGACCTGGACGGCTCCCGCGGGCTCCTACCGGGTCAGCAGCTTCCTGGAGTCCTACACCACCGGCGGTGACGCGGCCGGCGACGCCAACCGGGACGGCGACACCACCGACTCCTGGGGCGTTCTGTACGACGCCAAGGCCGGCACGGTCCGCGTCGACCTGAACGGCAACCACGACTTCGCCGACGACACCCCGATGAAGCCCTACAAGGACGGCTTCCAGGTCGGGTACTTCGGCACCGACGACCCGAAGACGGACGTGGCCGAGCGGCAGCCGTTCGTCGTCGAGATCCGCAAGGACGTCGTCGTCGACGGCGCGGGCACCAAGGCCGACTTCGTCAACATCGGCGTCATCGAGTCCGAGCACGGCACCCACGTGGCCGGACTCACCGCCGCCAACGGCCTGTTCGGCGGCCGGATGGACGGTGCCGCGCCCGGCGCGAAGATCGTCTCCTCCCGGGCCTGCACCTGGAGCGGCGGCTGCACCAACGTCGCGCTCACCGAGGGCATGATCGACCTCGTCGTCAACCGCGGCGTCGACATCGTCAACATGTCGATCGGCGGCCTGCCCGCGCTCAACGACGGCAACAACGCCCGCGCGGAGCTGTACACGCGGCTCATCGACGACTACGGCGTCCAGCTCGTCATCTCCGCGGGCAACTCGGGCCCCGGCGCCAACACCATCGGCGACCCCGGCCTCGCCGACAAGGTGATCTCCGTGGGCGCGTCCATCTCCCGCGAGACCTGGGCCGCCAACTACGGCTCCCAGGTGCGCACCAAGTACGCGATGATGCCGTTCTCCTCGCGCGGCCCGCGTGAGGACGGCGGGTTCACGCCGACGCTGACCGCGCCCGGCGCGGCGGTCAACACCATCCAGACCTGGATGCCCGGCGCGCCGGTCCCGGAGGCGGGCTACGCCCTGCCGGCCGGCTACGGCATGCTCCAGGGCACCTCGATGGCCTCCCCGCAGGCCGCCGGCGCCTCCGCGCTGCTGCTGTCCGCCGCGAAGCAGGCCCGCGTCGACCTCACCCCGGCGAAGCTGCGCACGGCGCTGACCTCGACCGCCGACCACATCAGCGGCGTGCAGGCGTACGAGGAGGGCGCGGGCCTGATCAACGTCCCCGACGCCTGGCGCGCGATCCGCAAGGGTGCCACCGCGCACGAGTACTCCGTCCAGGCGCCGGTCGACACCGCGATCGACCAGTTCCTGAAGACCCCGGGCAAGGGCACCGGCCTCTACGACCGCGAGGGCGGCCTGAAGGCCGGCGAGCGCAAGACGTACGAGATCACGCTCACCCGCACCACCGGCTCCGACCGGGCGGTCCGGCACGAGCTGGAGTTCGAGAACAACGCCGGGCGCACCTTCCGGATCGTCGGTCCGGACGAGGTACGGCTGCCGCTGAACGAGCCGGTGACCGTCAAGGTCGAGGCGCGGCCCGGGTCCGCCGGGCTCAAGAGCGCCATCCTGGAGGTCGACGACCCGCGCACCGAGGGCGTCGACAAGCAGGTCCTGACCACGGTCGTGGTCTCCGCGCCGCTGAAGTACGACGTCTCCGCCAAGGGTTCCGTGCAGCGCAACGCCACCAAGTCCTACTTCGTGACCGTCCCCGAGGGCGCGAAGACGCTGGAGGTGGCGATGAGCGGGCTGAAGACCGGGAGCCAGACCCGGTTCATCGCCATCCACCCGTACGGCGTCCCGGTCGACAACACCTCCACGCCGTACTGCTACAACAACTACCTCGACGGCAACGGCTGCCGGCCCGACGTGCGCGCGTACGCCGACCCGCAGCCCGGCGTCTGGGAGATCGAGGTCGAGTCGCGGCGCACCTCGCCGCTGCTGGACAACCCGTACAAGCTGGACGTCACCGTCCTCGGCGCCGTCTTCGACCCGGAGACCGTGACCGTGCCCGAGGCGAAGGCCGGCACGCCGGCCGCCGTCTCCTGGAAGGTGACGAACCGCTTCGCGCCGCTGGAGGGCAGGCTGACCGGCGGTCCGCTCGGCTCGTCCGAGACGTCCCGCCCGTCCATCGCGCAGGGCGAGACGGCCACCTCCACGGTCGAGGTGCCCGAGGGCGCCGACTCGCTGGACGTCGCCATCGGCGGCGTCTCCGACGCGGCCGCCGACCTGGACCTGACGGTCTACGGCGCGGACGGTGCCGTGGTCGGCCAGTCCGCCGACGGCGACTCCGAGGAGTCCGTCTCCGTCGCGAAGCCGGCCGCCGGCACGTACACCGTCGAGGTCGCGGGCTACTCGGTGCCGTCGGGCAGCACGGAGTACAACTACCGGGACGTGTTCTTCGCCGCGACCCTCGGCTCGGTCGCCGTGGACGGCGCGGCGCCGGTCGAGCTCGGCACGGGCGACTCGGCGACGGTCACCGCCCAGGTGACGGCGCTGGCCGCCGCCCCGGAGGGCCGTGAGTTCTTCGGCCGGGTCCAGCTGGTCAACGCCCACGGCACGGCCGCGGGCCTGGGCAGCGTGCGGATCGGGAAGGTCGTGCCGTAGTCCGGTGCGGCGGGTGACGGGCGGGCGCTCCTTCGGGGGTGCCCGCCCTTTCCCTTGCCGGGTCCCGCCGGGTCAGTCGCAGGTCAGGGTGCGGGACTCGGCGAGGGACGCCGTGATCACGGCGCGTTCGGCGGCGACGGCGCGGCTGCCGGTGATCACGACGTCCGGGGTGTCCCCGTACCGGGGGATGCCGATGAGCGCCTGGTCGCCCGGGGCCGGCCGGGCGGTGGCGTCGTCCAGCACGAAGGTGACCGGTGCGGCGTCCCGCTCCCCCGGTCCGTCCGTCTTGTAGGCGCGGGTGACGTCCAGGGTGATCCGGTGCCGCCCGGTGCCCGGCACGGGTTCGGCGGCCGTCACCGTGCCCTCGGCCACCAGCCGGGCGCAGGCGAGGTAGTGGGGGCTGCCGAAGGCGCCGGACGCCGCGGAGCCCGCCCCCTCGTCGCTCGCCACGCCCTTGCCGGCCGCGTCCTCGGACGCCCCGCTCCCGCCCTGCGCCCCCAGCCAGCCGAGGCCCGCCACCAGCGCGCCCGCGCAGGCCACCGCGAGGGCGCCGAGGGCCGGGGCGAGGAAGCGCCGGCGCGGACGGGCGGGGGGCGCCTCCGGGGCTCGGAGCACGGGGGGCGGCCCGCTCAGCGCCGTGCCGAGGAGCCCCAGCTGTTCCCGCAGCAGGGCCACGTCGGCTGCCGCGGACCCGTACGCGCGCCGCTCCCCGGGGTCCGCGTCCGGCGGCAGCGCCTCGCCGGTGATGGCCGCCATGAGCGCGTCGTACCCGGCGTCGGCGTCGCCGTCGTGCCCCGCGTGCCCGTCGGGGTGTTCCTCGGCGGCCATCTCACACCACCTCGTCCTCGTGCAGGCGGGCCCGCAGTGCCCGTACCGCTGTGTGCAGCCTGCTCTTGACCGTGCCCTCGGGGATGCCCAGCTCCTCGGCGATGCCGCGCACCGGCAGGTCCGCGAAGAACCGCAGGACGAGGACCTGGCGCTGGGCGTCGGGCAGCTCGTCCAGGCCCTGGGCGACGGCGAGGGAGAGCACGCTGGTGTCCTCCCCCGAGGGATGGTCCGCCTGGCGCAGCGCGGCCAGGCGCTCCCCGAGCCGGTCCTGGCGGCGCCGGGCGCGGTGCCAGTCCATCGCCAGGTTGGAGGCGACCACCGCCGCCCACGCCGACACGTCGCGCGGCGCCTCCCGGCCGCTCGCCGTCCGCTCCAGCAACCGCAGGCGGACCTGCTGCACCCCGTCCGGCAGGTCCGCCTGCGGCACCCCGCCCAGCGCGAGCACCGCCCGCACCCGGCGTTCCTGGGCCGCGTCCAGGGGATCGTCGCGTCCGGCGTCCCCCTGGCCGCGGCGGGCCTTTCTGCGCAGCACTGCCACCCCTCCCCCTGGGACCTGTCCCCGCGTCTCCCCTATGACGCCGCGGCCGCCCGAAACGTTCGCCCGTCCGGCCGGCCGTCGGCGCGAGGCGTACGTCACATCGTCGTGTGGGGTGGGACGGGATGGGCAGGGGCGGACCGAGCCGCCGCGTCCCAGGGTGCGGGCACCCGGGGCAAAGGATTGGACAGGCGGGCCGGGCTTCGCCCCATGATGGAAAAGTCTCGGCCGAGCAAAGCGCGCGTGAAGACACGCGTACAAACGGAGAAGGAGTCACCGTGAGGATCGGAATCGTCGGAGCCACCGGCCAGGTGGGCACGGTCATGCGCAGGATCCTCACGGAGCGCGACTTCCCGGTCACCGAGCTGCGCCTCTTCGCCTCGGCGCGCAGCGCGGGCAAGGAGCTGGACGGCGTGACGGTCGAGGACGCGACCACCGCCGACTACTCCGGCCTGGACATCGTGCTGTTCTCCGCGGGCGGCGCCACCTCCAAGGCGCTGGCCGAGAAGGTCGCCTCGCAGGGCCCCGTCGTGATCGACAACTCCTCCGCCTGGCGTCGCGACCCCGAGGTCCCGCTGGTGGTCTCCGAGGTGAACCCGCACGCGATCGCGGACCGCCCCAAGGGCATCATCGCCAACCCGAACTGCACCACGATGGCCGCGATGCCGGTGCTGCGCCCGCTGCACGCCGAGGCCGGCCTCGAAGCCCTCGTCGTCGCCACCTACCAGGCGGTCTCCGGCTCCGGCCTGGCCGGCGTGGACGAGCTGTTCGAGCAGGTCCAGAAGGTCGGCGCGGACGCCCCCAAGCTCACCCACGACGGCTCCGCGGTGGAGTTCCCGAAGCCCGACAAGTACGTCGCGCCGATCGCGTACAACGTGCTGCCGCTGGCCGGCTCCATCGTCGACGACGGCCTGCACGAGACGGACGAGGAGCAGAAGCTCCGCAACGAGTCCCGCAAGATCCTGGAGATCCCGGAGCTGAAGGTCTCCGGCACCTGCGTGCGGGTGCCCGTCTTCAGCGGCCACTCCCTGCAGATCAACGCCCGTTTCGCCCGCCCGCTCCCCGTGGCCCGCGCCAAGGAGCTGCTGGCCGGCGCCCCCGGCGTCGCCCTCACCGAGGTGCCGACCCCGCTGGAGGCGGCCGGGCAGGACCCGTCGTACGTGGGCCGCATCCGGCAGGACGAGACCGTGGAGAACGGCCTCGCCCTGTTTGTCTCCAACGACAACCTCCGCAAGGGCGCCGCCCTGAACGCGGTGCAGATCGCGGAGCTGGTGGCGGCGGAGCTGAAGGGCTAGCACCCCGGGGGCCGGGGCCAGCCCCGCCTCACCTCATAGAGGAAGCAGCCGTACTCGACGGCCCGGACGTGGACGAGCGCCACGGCCGGGTCGTCGAACGCTTCCTGGAGGGCGGGGGCGAACTCGTCGGCCCCGCCGACCAGCCGCCCGCCCAGGATGTGTCCCTCGGCCGAGTAGCGGCGCACCGTGCGGTGGGCGTTGGTGAAGGCCAGGCCGTCCCCGTCGGGCCCCGCGCACTCCTCGGCGTGGACGAAGACCGGCCCCTGCTCGTCGTAGGCGCCCGGGTCGGCGCCGGTGCGAGCCGCCCAGCGGCGCAGCGGGGCGTAGGAGACGAGGGCGATCCTCTCCCCCGGCACGCTGCGGCGCAGGCAGCAGCGCAGGGGGGGCGCCGCCCTCGGTGTCGGTGAGCGGCTCGGGGGCGCGGCCGGCGTCGTCGGTGGCGCGCAGTTCCTTCAGGGTGGCAGCGGGGACCGGGTGTGCGGTGTAGTGCTCCATGGCTCCCAGGTTCGCGCCCGCCCGGCTCGCCGACCGGCGGGAAATGGACATCGCGTTCCGTGCGGGCCGCGTGGAAGGATGGCGCAACCGACACATAACGAGGAGATGACCGCGTGCCTGGCACAAACCTGACTCGCGAAGAGGCGCGGCAGCGGGCGACGCTGCTGAGCGTCGACTCGTACGAGATCGATCTCGACCTCACCGGCGCGCAGGAGGGCGGCACCTACCGGTCCGTGACCACGGTGCGCTTCGACGTCGCGGAGGGCGGCGGCGAGTCCTTCATCGACCTGGTCGCGCCGACGGTCCACGAGGTGACGCTGAACGGCGACGCCCTCGACGCCGACGAGGTGTTCCAGGACTCCCGCATCGCCCTGCCGGGCCTGCTGCCGGGGCGCAACATCCTGCGCGTGGCCGCCGACTGCGCGTACACCAACACCGGCGAGGGCCTGCACCGGTTCGTCGACCCGGTGGACGACCAGGCGTACCTGTACACCCAGTTCGAGGTGCCGGACGCGCGCCGGGTCTTCGCGAGCTTCGAGCAGCCCGACCTCAAGGCGACGTTCCAGTTCACCGTGAAGGCGCCCGAGGGATGGACGGTCATCTCCAACTCGCCGACGCCCGAGCCGAAGGACAGCGTCTGGGTCTTCGAGCCGACCCCGCGCATCTCGTCCTACGTCACGGCCCTGATCGTCGGCCCGTACCACTCGGTGCACAGCGTGTACGAGAAGGACGGCCAGTCCGTCCCGCTCGGCATCTACTGCCGCCCGTCGCTCGCCGAACACCTCGACTCGGACGCCATCTTCGAGGTGACCCGGCAGGGCTTCGAGTGGTTCCAGGAGAAGTTCGACTACCAGTACCCCTTCAAGAAGTACGACCAGCTCTTCGTGCCGGAGTTCAACGCGGGCGCGATGGAGAACGCGGGTGCGGTGACCATCCGGGACCAGTACGTGTTCCGCTCGAAGGTGACGGACGCCGCGTACGAGGTGCGGGCGGCGACGATCCTGCACGAGCTGGCGCACATGTGGTTCGGCGACCTGGTCACCATGGAGTGGTGGAACGACCTGTGGCTGAACGAGTCGTTCGCCACCTACGCCGAGGCCGCCTGCCAGGCCGACGCGCCCGGCTCCAAGTGGCCGCACTCGTGGACGACGTTCGCCAACCAGATGAAGACCTGGGCGTACCGGCAGGACCAGCTGCCGTCCACGCACCCGATCATGGCGGACATCAGCGACCTGGACGACGTGCTCGTCAACTTCGACGGCATCACGTACGCCAAGGGCGCGAGCGTGCTCAAGCAGCTCGTCGCGTACGTCGGTGAGGACGCGTTCTTCAGTGGCGTGCAGGCGTACTTCAAGCGGCACGCGTTCGGCAACACGCGCCTGTCCGACCTGCTGGGCGCGCTGGAGGAGACCTCCGGGCGGGACCTGAAGACCTGGTCGAAGGCGTGGCTGGAGACGGCCGGCATCAACGTACTGCGCCCGGAGATCGAGACGGACGGCGACGGTGTCATCACCTCCTTCGCCATCCGGCAGGAGGCCCCCGCGCTGCCCGCCGGTGCGAAGGGCGAGCCGACGCTGCGCCCGCACCGCATCGCGGTCGGCGCCTACGACCTCGACGCGGACGGCAAGCTGGTGCGCGGCGAGCGCGTGGAGCTGGACGTGGACGGCGAGCTGACGGACGTGCCGCAGCTGGTCGGCCGGGCCCGCCCGGCGGTGCTGCTCCTGAACGACGACGACCTGTCGTACGCGAAGGTCAGGCTGGACGAGCAGTCCCTGGCCGTCGTCACCGAGCACCTCGGCGACTTCACCGAGTCGCTGCCGCGCGCGCTGTGCTGGGCGTCGGCCTGGGACATGACCCGGGACGCGGAGCTGGCCACCCGGGACTACCTCTCCCTGGTCCTGTCCGGCATCGGCAAGGAATCCGACATCGGTGTCGTGCAGTCGCTGCACCGCCAGGTGAAGCTGGCCATCGACCAGTACGCCGCCCCGACCGCCCGCGAGGCGCTGCTCACCCGCTGGACCGAGGCGACGCTGGCCCACCTGCGGGCCGCCGAGGCGGGCAGCGACCACCAGCTGGCGTGGGCGCGCGCGTTCGCGGCGACGGCGCGGACGCCGGAGCAGCTCGACCTGCTGGACGCGCTGCTCGACGGCACGCAGACGATCGAGGGCCTGGCCGTCGACACGGAGCTGCGCTGGGCGTTCGTGCAGCGGCTGGCGGCCGTGGGCCGGTTCGGCGGCTCGGAGATCGCCTCGGAGTACGAGCGGGACAAGACGGCCGCCGGTGAGCGGCACGCCGCCACCGCGCGTGCCGCACGGCCCACCGAGCAGGCCAAGGCGGAGGCCTGGGAGTCGGTCGTGGAGTCCGACAAGCTGCCGAACGCCGTCCAGGAGGCGGTCATCGCCGGCTTCGTCCAGACCGACCAGCGCGAGCTGCTGGCGTCGTACACGGAGCGGTACTTCGAGGCGCTGAAGGGCGTCTGGGAGTCCCGTTCGCACGAGATGGCCCAGCAGATCGCGGTCGGCCTGTACCCGGCGGTGCAGGTGTCGCAGGAGACCCTGGACCGCACGGACGCGTGGCTGGCCTCCGCCCAGCCGAACGCGGCCCTGCGCCGCCTGGTCTCGGAGTCCCGCTCGGGCATCGAACGCGCCCTGCTGGCCCAGGCGGCGGACGCGGCGGCGACCACGGAGTAGGTCCTCACACCGCAGGGGCGTCCGGTCCGCACGTCGGGCCGGGCGCCCCTGCCGTGTGCCCGCGCCGGGCGCCCCTGCCGTGTGCCCGGGTGGGGGCGGCACGCGGACGCTCCGTCACCGGGCCCGCCACGGCCTTCGCGTTCACCCACGCCGCCCGGTGGCACCAGCCGCACCGGGGCCCCGGCCCGTGCCCGGGTGGGTCTCGGCGCAGCACCGGGCCCCCGGCGGCACCGGGGCTGTCGCGTTCGCCCACCACGCCCGGGGGCCGCGTGTCGCGCCCCGCGGCCCCCGGCGCGGCTCGGCTCAGGGGCGGGAGGCCGCCGCTCCTTGGAGAGCCCTGAGTACCGTCGCGACGGCGGGGGCCTCCGACGCTCCCCTGCGTACGGCCGCGACGACGTGGCGGACGGGGTGGTCGGCGTGCAGGTCGCGCATGGACACGCCGTCGCGCGGGACGGCCGCCATGCGGGGTACGAGGGCCACGCCCATCCCGGCCTCGACCATCGCGAGGATCGCCGTCCAGCCGGCCGCCGTGTGGGCCTGGTGCGGGCGGAAGCCGGCCGTCTCGCAGGCCGCACGGGTGATGGCGGACCAGGGGCCGCTGCCGCCGAAGATCCACGGCTCGGCGGCGAGGTCGGCCAGGCGGAGCCCCTCCGCGCGGGCCAGCGGGTGGCCGGCGGGCAGAGCCACGTCCAGCGGGTCGGCGAGCAGCGGGACCCGGGTGAAGCGCGGGTCCGCGGCGCTCGGCGCCTGCGCGGCCAGCGACAGGGCGAGGTCCACCTCCCCGGCGGCCAGCAGCTCGTACGCCTCCTGGGCCTCGGCCTCCCGCACCCGCACCGTCACGGCGGGGTGGCTCGCCCGCAGCGCGGTGACGGCCGGTACGACGAGCGCCGGCACGGCCGTGGAGAAGGCGCCGACCCGTACCTCGCCGGCCTCTCCCCGGACGTACGCCGACAACTCGGCCTCCGCCCGTTCCAGTTGCTCGAAGACCGCCTCCGTGTGCCGCAGTACGAGGCGTGCCGCGTCGGTCAGCCGGACCCGGCGCCCGTGGGCCCGGAGCAGCTCCACGCCGAGCTGCCGGGAGAGGTTCGTCAGCTGCTGGGACACGGCGGACGGCGTCATGCTCAGCGCCTCGGCCGTCGCGGTCACCGTGCCCCGTTCCCGCAGCGTGCGCAGGATCTGCAGCTTGCGGATGTCCCAGTCGGCCATGGCGGCAACCTATCCGCGGCCGGCCCCCGTCAGCGACGCGCCCCCGCGCCGAGGACGACGCCGCCGAGGATCAGCGCCATGCAGCCCGCCTGCGTCCAGCCGGTCGGCTCCGACAGCAGCGCCCAGGACAGCAGGGCGACGCACACCGGCTGGAGGTAGTAGACGACGCCTGCTCGGGACGGACCGATGAGGGAGATCGCCTTGTTCCAGGCGAAGAAGGCCACCGCCGAGGAGGCGACACCGACGTAGAGGAGGGCGAGGACGGTGCCCGGCTCCGGGCTGAAGCCGCCCTGCGCGGCGAGGCTGACGCCCTGCGCGGGAAGCAGCATGAGGGTGCCGAGGAGGAACGTGGTGAACAGGAATCCGACCCCGTCGAGACCGGCGGGCCTGCGGCGCAGCAGCGCGCTGTACGACCCGAAGCAGCAGGCCGCGGCGATCATCCACAGGTCGCCCGCCGAGAAGCCCGCCCCGCCTCCGACCAGCAGCAGCACGCCCGCGCAGGCGACGAGCAGCCCCGCCACCCGGCGGGCGCCGAGCCGGACGCCGCCCGCCCGTTCGTAGACCGCCATCAGCACCGGGGACGCCGCCATGATCATGCCCATGTTGGCGGCGGGCGTGGTGACGCCGGCCTGGTTGACGAGGGTGTTGTAGACGGCCACGCCGAGCAGGGAGGCGAGGAGGACGAAGCCGAGGTGGCGCCGGATGAGCGCGCGCTGCCGCCAGGCCCGCCGGGCGCCGAAGGGGGCCACGACCGCGAGGGCCACCACCCAGCGCCAGAACGCGTGCTGGACGGGCGGCACGCTGTCTCCGAGGGCACGGGAGGCGACGAAGCTGCCGGACCAGACGACCGTGGCGAGCACGGCGAGCCCGATCCCGAGCGCGACGGGGGCGGCGGGCGCGGCGGCCGGGGTGGGGGGCGCGGCAGGGGCGGGTGCCGGGGTGGGGGTGGGGCTGGGGGTGGGGGTGACGGTCCGGCGGTCGGCTACGGCCACGGAGGTCCTTTCACTGTCGGCGGTCGTGGTGCAGCTACCGTCGCAGGCCCGGACCCGTCAGGTCCATCGAATCTTTTCGACCGTTCCTTGAAGGAGAACTGAACGGTACGGCCCCCGTGTCCGTCTTCGCTCGCGGCGCCCGCTGCCCCGCGACCGTCGCCCCGAACGCCAGCGCCATGCCGGCCAGTTGCACCGGCGTGAGCGTCTCGCCCAGCGCCGCCCAGCCGACGACCGCGGCGGTGAGCGGCGAGAGCGGGCCGAGGAAGGTGACCTGGGTGGCGGAGAGCCGGCCGATGCCGCGGAACCAGAGCCAGTACGCCACCGCCGTGTTGGCCAGCGCCAGGTAGAGGTAGCCGCCGACCGCCGCGCCGTCCAGCGCGGGCGGAGCCCCCTCGACCAGGAGGGCGACCGGCGCGATGAGCAGCCCGCCCGCGGTCAGTTGCCAGCCGGTGAGCGCGAGCGGGCCGACTCCTTCGGGGCGGCCCCAGCGCTTGGTGAGCACGGTGCCGGTGGACATGGACGCGGCGGAGGCGAGGGCGGCCAGCGCGCCGAGCGCGTCGAGTCCCCCGGCCGCCTTCAGCACGACCAGGCTGACGCCGAACGCGGCGACGACGCCGGTGAGCACCGCGCGCGTCGTGGGCCGCTGCCCCAGCAGCAGGGTCGAGAGACCGATGACGAAGAGCGGGCCGACCGAGCCGACGACGGCCGCCATGCCGCCCGGCAGCCGGTAGGCGGAGAGGAACAGCAGCGGGAAGAAGGCGCCGATGTTCAACGCGCCCAGTACCGCCGCCTTCCACCACCAGGCACCGCGCGGCAGCACCCGGGCGAGCGCGAGCAGCAGCAGACCGGCGGGCAGGGCGCGCGCCAGACCGGTGAACAGGGGCCGGTCCGGTGGGAGGAACTCGGTGGTCACGGCGTAGGTGGTGCCCCACGAGACGGGGGCGAGGGCGGTGAGCGCGATGAGGGTGGTGCGACCGGCGGACGGCATGACGATAGCTTACTTGTAAGCAAGTTTCCGTCAAGCTACTTTCTTGCGGCCGAGTGGAATCCTCCCGATACTCGTGCCATGACCGAACACGCCGGGCCCCCCTCCGAGTCCTTCCCCGAGTCCTCTCCCGCGCCGCGCAAGGACCCCGTCGACGCGATCGTCGACCAGTGGGCGGCGGTCCGTCCCGACCTGGACACGGCCGCCATGGAGGTGTTCGGCCGGGTGTTCCGGCTGGCCCGCGCGATGGGCGACCGGATGGAGAAGGCGTACGCCCGCTTCGGGATCTCCCGCGGGGAGTTCGACGCCCTGGCCACCCTGCGCCGCTCCGGCGAGCCCTACACCCTTTCGCCCCGGCAGCTCTCGGCCACGCTGATGCTCACCACCGGCGGTATGACCGGACGCCTGGACAAACTCGAACGCGCGGGGCTGCTGCGCCGCTCCCCCGACCCGCACGACCGCAGGGGACTCCAGGTCACGCTCACCGACCGGGGCCTGGAGCTGATCGACGAGGCGGTCGGCACGGGCCTCGCCGCCCAGGCGGATGCCCTGTCCGCCCTGGACGCGCGCCAGGCCGCCGAGGTGGCCGGCCTGCTGCGGGTCCTGCTCGCCGGCACCGAGAAGTAGGCCGGGCGGCAGGCGGACCGCTCAGCCCACGTGCGCGGCGACGGCCGCCCCGGTCTCCGCCGCGCCGGCGGAGACCGGGGCGGCGGCCACGTACCCGTCGGGGCGCACCAGCACCGTCGTACGGCGCCCGCCCGCCCAGCACTCCACGGACAGCCGCTCCTTGCGGCCCTCCTCGTCCATGTACGCCTCCGCACCCGGGGCCGGCGCCGGGGTGATCAGCACGAACCGTCCGCCGCGCAGCGCCTCGTAGAGCCGGATCCCGCCCGCGAGGGGCAGGTCCGGGACGCGGGTGCCGGTCAGCCGGTGGGCGCCGCGGGGGGCGGGGTAGCGGTAGCCGATGCCGGTGATCCGGCCGGTGACCCGGCGACGGGCCGGGCCCACATGGCCGAGGACGGTGGTCACCGCGGCCCGGAACGCCAGCGTCCAGGGGCGCCTGGCCATGGCGAGGCGCACGATGCCGCCACTGCTGCGCAGTACCGACCTGCCGACGGGGTGCCGCTCGCTTTGGTAGGTGTCCAGCAGCTCGGGCCGGGCGTGCCCGTGCAGCACGGCCGCCAGCTTCCAGCTCAGGTTCGCCGCGTCCTGCAGACCGGTGTTCAGGCCCTGCCCGCCGGCCGGTGTGTGCACGTGCGCCGCGTCGCCCGCGAGGAACACGCGGCCCACCCGGTAGGCGGGCGCCTGGCGTTCGTCGCTGTGGAAGCGGGACACCCAGCGGGCGTCGTGCATCCCGAAGTCCCGGCCGAGGGCCAGGCGGGTGATCTCCTTGACCTCGTCGAACCCGACCGGCTCGGTGTCGGGGACGTCGCGGCCCCGCTGCCAGCCGATCACGCGGTGGTACCCGTCACCCAGCGGCGCCAGGAAGGCCAGGGCGTCTCCGTTGGCGTTGACGGTCAGCAGCGTCTCCGGCTGCTCGGCGAGCCGTACGTCGGCGAGAACGGCGGAACGGATGGCCGAACGCCCGGGGAACGGCAGGCCGATCGCCTCCCGCACGGTGCTGCGCATCCCGTCGGTGCCGACGACGTACGCCGCCCGTAGCGTCCCGGGCTCGCCGTCGGGCCCGCGGACCTCGACGGTCACGGTGCCGTTGGCCGGGTCCTGGCGCAGACCGGTCACCCCGGTCTCGTACCGGAACTCCACGCCCGCCTCCACCGCCCGCCGCTCCAGCACCTTCTCGACCTCGTACTGAGGGAGGACGAGGAGGTGCTGGAAGCGGGAGGGGAGGGTGGCGAGGTCGATGGAGAGGCGGCCGAAGACGCGGAGGCTGTCCAGGGGCCGGCCCATCGCCTCCAGTTCGTCCGCCAGGGCGCGGGCGTCGAACTGCTCCAGGGTGCGGGCGTGCAGGACGAAGGCGCGGGAGAGGTTGCTGATCCGGTGCGGGCGCTTCTCGACGAGGGTGACGGGGATGCCGGCGGTGGCGAGGTCGCCGGCGAGGAGCAGGCCGGTCGGGCCCGCTCCGACGACGATCACGGGGGTGCGGGGGGTGGCGTGCGGGGTGCCGGTCATGTGGGCCTCCTAGGCGATGCCAACGTTCGTTTGCCAACGGCTGTTTGCCAACGCTCGTTGTCACCGTAGAGCGGCCTGCGGATCGACGTCAACACTTGTTGGCCTACACATGTTGGCCTACGCTTGTGGACATGTCCGACGAGTACGACGACCACGGATCACCCGCCCGGCGGTCCGACTCCACCCGCGCCGCGATCCTGGACGCGGCCCGCGAGCGCTTCGCGGCCGACGGCTACGAGCGGGCCACCATCCGCGCCATCGCCCGGGACGCGCGCATCGATCCGTCGATGGTGATGCGGTACTACGGCAACAAGGAGGGCCTGTTCGCGGCCGCCGTCGCCATCGATCTCGAACTGCCCGACCTGTCCGAGCTGCCGCGCGAGGAGGTCGGACGCGCCCTGATGGCGCACTTCCTCTCCCGATGGGAGGAGAACGAGGTGCTCACGGCGCTGCTCCGGGCCGGGACCACCAATCAGGCCGGGGCCGAACGCATGCAGGGCATCTTCCGGGACCAGGTGCTGCCGGTCGCCCTACGGGTGTGCCCGGACCCCGAGCAGGCGCCCGCACGGGCCGCGCTCGTCGCGACGCAGGTGCTCGGTCTGGCGCTCACGCGCTACGTCCTGCGGTTCCCGCCGGCCGTGGCGCTGCACCGCGAGGAGGTCCTGGCGTGGCTGGCGCCCACGCTCCAGCGCTATCTGACCGCGCCGAATCCCTGAGAGCCGAGCCCTGGGACACGCGGCCCGCCCGTGAGAACGCCGAAGGGCGCCGCCCGTCACATGTGTGCGGGGCGGCGCCCTCGGTGAAGCCGTTGCGGAGAGGTCAGGCCTTCGCGGCGACCTTGGCCTTGGTCTTGGCCTTGCCCTTGCTGCCGGGGGTGATCACCCGGTGCTCCGGCTTGGACCTGTCCAGGGCCATGACCAGACCGGCGATGACCGCGAACAGCGCGAGCGGGGCCAGGACGTAGTAGCCCAGCGTCTCGATGACGCTCAGGCCGGTGCCGGGGTCGTCGCCGTCGTCGCGGGTCAGCGCGAGCGCGGGGGACGACATGAGCAGCATCATCAGCGTCGTACCGGCTGCCAGGGCGCCGGCGCGCAGGGCGTTCTTCTTGTCCACGGTGCCAAGTTAGCGAACGGCTTGGGAGACCGCGCGCCCGGGGTACCCGTACGGGGCCCGCGGGGCGCCCGGTTCAGCCGTCCCGGCCGTCGCCGCGTTCCCGTACGACGTCGATCAGGGCGTGCAGGCGGGGTGAGGCGGCCAGGTCCTCCAGGGTCACCGGCCGGCCTTCGGCGTCGGCGACGGGCAGCCGCCAGTTCGGGTACTGGTCCCAGGTGCCGGGGAGGTTCTGCGGGCGGCGGTCGCCGACGGCGTCCGGGAGCCAGATGCCGACCATGCGGGCCGGGGTGCGCAGCAGGAAGCGGTGCACGGCCTGGATCTCCGCCTCCTCCGCGGGAATCCCGGTGTCGCCGCCGGTGCCGTCCAGCAGCCCGAGCCGGGCGAGGACCTCCAGCCACTCCGCGATGTCCGCCGCGGACTCGGCGCGCTCCCGCTCCAGCGGGCGGGTGAGCAGGCCGAGGCGGTCCCGGAGTTCGACGTGCTCGCCGGTGAGGCGGGCGGCGGTGGACGGCAGGTCGTGGGTGGTGGCGGTGGCCAGGCAGTCGGCGCGCCACCGCTCGGGCGGCAGCGGACGGCCGTCGCCGGTCCAGTCGCGCTCGAACCACAGCACCGAGGTGCCGAGCACGCCGCGTTCGCGCAGCGCCTCGCGCACGCCGGGTTCGACGGTGCCCAGGTCCTCGCCGATGACGACGGCGCCGGCCCGGGTGGCCTCCAGAACGAGGACGGCGAGCATGGCCTCTGCGTCGTAGTGGACGTAGGTGCCCTGGGTGGGCGGATGGCCCTCGGGGACCCACCAGAGCCGGAACAGGCCCATGACGTGGTCGACGCGCAGCGCGCCCGCGTAGCGGAACAGGCCGCGCAAGAGGTCCCGGAAGGGCGCGTAGCCGGAGTCGGCGAGGCGGTCGGGGCGCCAGGGCGGCAGGCCCCAGTCCTGGCCGAGGGCGTTGAAGGCGTCGGGCGGGGCGCCCACCGACATGCCGCGGGCGAAGTACTCCTGCTGCGCCCAGGAGTCGGCGCCGCGCGGGTGCACGCCGACGGCGAGGTCGTGGACGATCCCGACCGGCATCCCGGCCTCGCGGGCGGTGTGCTGGGCGGCGGTGAGCTGGGTGTCGGTGAGCCAGGTGAGCCGGGAGTGGAAGTCGACGCGGTCCATCAGCTCGGTGCGGGCGCGTTCGGTGGCGGCGGAGCGGGGGTCGCGCAGGCCCTCGGGCCAGAGGTGCCAGTCGGGGCCGTGGATCTCGGCGAGCGCGCACCAGGTGGCGTGGTCCTCCAGCGCGGTGCCCTGGGCGGCGAGGTAGTCGCAGTAGGCGGCGCGGCGGCCGGGTCCGAGGGGGACCTCGTGGAGCAGGTCGAGGGCGTCGCGTTTCAGCTCCCACACGGCGTCCCGGTCGATCAGGGCGTCGTCGTCCAGTACGGCACCGCGCAGCCGTGCCGCCCGGTCCCCGAGCTTCCGGGCCCGCTCGGGGTCGGTGACGTAGGCGTACTCGGGTACGTCCTCGATCCGCAGGTGGACGGGGTCCGGGAAGCGGCGCGAGGAGGGCCGGTACGGGGAGGGGTCGGAGGGGGTGCCGGGCACGGCCGCGTGCAGCGGGTTGACCTGGACGAACCCGGCACCGAGGGCGCGTCCCGCCCAGTCGGCCAGTTCACGCAGGTCACCGAGGTCGCCCATGCCCCAGGAGCGGCGGGAGAGCAGGGAGTAGAGCTGGACGAGGAGTCCGTGGGAGCGCCGGGCGGGCGCGGGCAGCCGGGCGGGCGCCACGATCAGGTGGGCCCGTGCGGTGCGGCCGTCGGGCGCGGTGGCGGTCAGGCGGTGGACGCCGGGTGGGAGCCGCCCGGCGTCGTCGCGGGTCTCGCCCTGCTCGGTGTCGACGCGGAGCCGGGTGCCCTCGGGCAGTGCGGCGAGGGCGGCCGGCGTGCCGCCGCCGTCCCAGTCGACGACGGTGGGCGGCAGCAGGCGGTCGCGCAGCCCGGTCTCACGCGCGGCGAGCGCGGCCCGTACGGCCTCGGGGGTGCTCGTGTCCACGCCGAGGGCGGCCAGCGCGAGGGTCACCGCGGTGACCGAGGCCGGGACGGTGCGGTCCGGGGACGGGCGGTAGGCGGTGGCGACGCCGTGCAGGGCGGCGAGCCTGGTCAGATCCTCGGGAAGGTCCTCGGCGGAGGGCTCGGCCGGCCCGGCTGCTGGCATCTGTGACCTCTACGACCTCGTCGGTTCGGGAACGGCGAAGGAGGGGCCGCCCTGCTCCGGCACGTCAGCCGTGAGCTCGGGCGAGGACTCGCTGGTCAGCGGTACGGCGTCGGCGAACGGCGACTCGCTGGTCAGGGGCTCGGCGTCGGGCAGTGGAGGTTCGCTGGTGAGCGGGGTCTCGGCGAAGCTCTGGGCGGCGCCGAAGACGCAGTAGTGCGGGGTCTCGGAGGCGGCGGAGGGCTCGGCCCAGGGTGTGGACGGCTCCGCCACGGGTTTGGAAGGGGCCGGGAGCAGGAGGATTGCAGCCACGGAGATCTCCTTTGGGTCGGGCTGTTGCGAGCACGCTTCTAGCGGGTTACGGCAGCCCCCTACCCAGAAGGTGCGCGGACAGGCACTCTGACACCCGCAACGTGGCCCTGGTCACATCTCACTCCTTCCAAATACCCATGATCCGGGCAAAAGAAATCCCCGACCGACTGCCTCCAACTATTCACTCAGTACATGTACGTGGTGAATACTGATCTTCATGAGCACCCGCCATCTCCTCCTGGGCCTGATCGCCTCGGGGCCGGGCCACGGCTACGACCTCAAACGGCGCCACGACGAACGCTTCCCGCAAGCCCGTCCGCTGGCCTACGGGCAGGTCTACACAACCCTGCAGCGGCTGGTCCGGGACGGCCTCGCGGAGGTCGACGGCACCGCGTCCGACGGCGGCCCGGAGCGCACCGCGTACCGCGCGACCGACGAGGGCGCGCGGGAACTGGCGCGCTGGGCGGGCGAGATCGCACCGCCCGCGCCCTTCGTGACGAACGAGATCTTCGCCAAGGTCGTCGTCTCGATCCTCACCGGCGGCGACGCGGGCGCCTACCTGCTGGCCCAGCGCGCCGCCCACATGGGCCGGATGCGGGAGCTCACGGCGCTCAAGACGGCGCCGGGCACCGACCTCGCGACCGTGCTCTCGGCCGACTACGCCCTCAACCACCTCGATGCCGACCTGCGCTGGATGACCACCACCGCGGCCCGGCTCACCACCCTGACCACGGAGGTCCGCACGACATGACGAACGGGGACACGCACGAGGCCACGACGGGACCGCTGCTCGCGGCCCGCGACCTGGTGAAGACGTACGGCAGGACGGAGGCCCTGCGGGGCGTCTCGGTCGACCTGCGGGCCGGCGAGATACTCGCCGTCACCGGGGCCAGCGGCAGCGGCAAGTCCACGCTCCTGCACTGTCTGGCCGGGATCGTCCGGCCGGACGCGGGTTCGGTGACGTACGCCGGCCGGACGCTGGCGGGGCTGCCCGAGCACCGGCTGAGCGAGCTGCGCCGCACCGACTTCGGGGTGGTCTTCCAGTTCGGGCAGCTGATCCCGGAGCTGACGGCGCTGGACAACGTGGCGCTGCCGCTGATGCTGGCCGGCACCGCACGGGCCGAGGCGCGGGCGCGCGCCGGTGAGTGGCTGGAGCGGTTCGGGGTGCGCGGGCAGGAGGAGCTGCGGCCGGGAGAGATGAGCGGCGGGCAGGCACAGCGGGCGGCGCTGGCCCGCGCGCTGGTCGGCGGGCCGAAGGCGGTGTTCGCGGACGAACCGACCGGGGCGCTGGACTCGCTTGCGGGTGAGCAGGTGATGACGGCGCTGGCGCGCACGGCCCGGGAGTCGGGCACGGCGGTGCTGCTGGTCACGCACGACGCCCAGGTGGCGGCGTACGCGGACCGCGAGGTCCGGCTGCGGGACGGCGCCGTGGCGCTGGAGGTGACCGCATGAGCGCATGGGGTGCGGACGTCCGGCTGGCCCGGCAGTTCGTGAGCGGGTCGGAACGGCGGGAGTGGTGGCGGATCGCGCTCACGGCGGCGGGCGCGGCGCTTGCCACGGGGTGCGCGCTGGCGGCGGTCACGCTCGCCTCGATCCCGGACGGATACACCGTCTCCGTCTTCCACGGCCTGGTCAACGAGGGCGGCACCCGCTCCGGGGTGATCGCCGGACTGTTGCTGCTGCTGGTACCGGTGCTGGCCTTTCTCGGCCAGTGCACCCGGATCGGCGCCGTGCACCGGGACCGGCGACTGGCCGCACTGCGACTGGCCGGCGCGACACCCTGGCAGGTCCGCCGGATCGCGGCGGTGGAGACGGGGCTGGCCTGTCTGGCGGGCTCGGCGGTGGCCACCGTCTTCTCGGTCCTGCTCCTGCTGCGTCTGTGGACGGGGCCGACCGCGCCGGCCTGGGCGGGCATCGCGCTGGTCGCCGTCGGCGTACCGGTGTCGGGTGCGGTGGCGGGCGCGGTGGCGCTGCGCGGGGTGGTGGCGTCACCGATGGGGCGGCTGCGGAGGGTGGGGCCGGAGTCGGGCCGGAAGCCGGGCCTGGTCTTCCTGGGCGGGCTGATCCTGCTGATCGCGGTGACGGCGCTGGCCACGGACGGCTCCGGCGGCGCCGGCAACCGGGTCGGCTGGCGCACTCCGCTGACCGTCTTCCTCCTCGTCGTCGCGCTCGGCGCGGGCGCGGTGTGGCTGGCCGGGGCCACCGCCCGGCTCACCGGCCGGCTTCTGTCCCCCCGGGCCCGGACCGCGGCGCCACTGCTCGCCGCGGAGCGACTGCGGGACGATCCCTGGGCCCCGGCTCGCACGCACGCCGCCGTCCTGGTGGTGACGGTCGCCGGCACGGCCTTCCTGGGCATCCGGCACGCGATGCTCACCGACCTGCGTGCCAGGGAGGGGCGCCTCGGCGCCGACCTGGCGTACTACACCACCGGCCTCGACCTGACGGGCGCCGCGCTCCTCGTCGCCCTCGCGATCACGCTCACCGGCCTCGCCGTGGGCACCGCCGAGTCACTGGCCGATCGGCGCCGGACGCTGGCCGCGCAGGTCGCGGCGGGGGTGCCGCGGACGGTCCTGAACAGGGCCCTGCTGATGGAAACCGCCCTTCCGCTCGCCCCCGCCCTGCTCCTGGCCTGCGCCGGGGGCCTGTCGGTCGGCGTCTCGTACTCGTCCCTGCACGGCGACGGCTCGTTCCCGTGGACGGCCCTGCTGGTCGCACCGGCGGTGTACGCCGCCTGCCTCCTCGCGGCGGCGACAGCCCTGCCCCTGCTGCGACGCTCGGTGCGGCCGGGGGAGCTGCGGTACGTGTGACGGCCGCCCCGGGTGTACGCCGAGACCGGTATCCCGGTGTACCTCCTGATGGACCAGGACACCTGCGAGGTCAAGGTGCACAGCCGGCCGGACGGCGGACGTTACGAGACCGTGCAGACCCTGCCCTTCGGCAAGGAGGTCGCGCTCCCGAGCCGGTCGGGATCACTCTGGACACCGAGCCGCTGAAGAACCGGGTGCGCTGAGCGACCCCGCACCGGCCTACGCGAAGGCCCGGACCGTCAGGCGGAAATGCCGTCGATCCGGGCCATGGCGTCCTCCGCGCCGTACGGCTGCAAGTAGGGCAACCAGCGCGGGTCCCTGTGACCCGTGCCGATGATGCGCCAGGCCAGGCCGGTGGGCGGGGCGGGTTTGTGGTGCAGGCGCCAGCCGATCTCGCCCAGGTGCCGGTCGGCCTTGACGTGGTTGCAGCGGCGGCAGGAGGCCACCACGTTGTCCCAGGCGTGCAGCCCTCCGCGGCTGCGCGGGATGACGTGGTCGACGCTGGTGGCGACGGCGCCGCAGTACATGCAGCGGCCTCCGTCGCGGGCGAAGAGGGCACGGCGGGTGAGCGGGACGGGTCCCCGGTAGGGCACCCGCACGAACCGCTTGAGCCGGACCACGCTGGGTGCGGGCACGGTGACGGTCGCGCTGTGCAGGTAGGCGCCGGACTCCTCGAGGCATACGGCCTTGTTCTCGAGGACGAGGACGAGCGCGCGGCGGAGCGGTACGACGCCGAGCGGCTCGTACGACGCGTTGAGGACCAGGACATGCGGCACGGGTGCCTCCTTGGGCGTCGGCGGCGCGTGGCTCGCGCCGGGACGATCTGGTTCAGTCTCCCCTCATGGCTGGTCGAAGCGCCACCATGTCCCGGTAACGGGCTGGGAGTGTTTTCGACCACACGGGGCGCCGCGCCGGGGGCGTGACCAGTCCGAGCGCGGGTGAGGACCGTCTCTCCCGCCCATTTCGGGCCGTTCCGCGCCCGGTGCCCCGTTAGTGTGGTGCATCTGCCCGTCCGGTGACCTTTCCGTGACCTTGGACCGGACCTCGAAGGACGGGCCGCCGCACTTGGAGGTAAGCCGTCGTGTCCCTGTCCGCCGCCGTCCGCACGGCCGCCGGTCCGTCGCCGTCCCCGACGCCCTCGGGGTCGACGACGCCGCCCGTGCCCTCGCTCCGGGACGCCCAGGAACACGCGACGAACGCCGCGGGCTGGGTCGAGGAGAACTGGTCGACGTGGCTGGCGATCGGGCTGCGGGTGCTGCTGATCCTGGTGATCGCGGCGGTGCTGCGGGCGGTGGTGCGGCGGGCGATCACCAAGCTGATAGAGCGGATGAACCGCAGGACCGGAACGGGCGGCAGCACCGCGCTGAGCAGCCTGCTGGTCAACGCCGAGCGGCGCCGGCAGCGTTCCGAGGCCATCGGGTCCGTGATGCGCTCGGTGGCCAGCTTCCTCGTCCTCGGCACCGCCGCGCTGATGATCCTCGGGACCTTCCAGATCAACCTCGCCCCGCTGCTGGCCTCGGCCGGTGTCGCGGGCGTGGCGATCGGCTTCGGCGCCCGCAACCTGGTCACCGACTTCCTGTCCGGCGTCTTCATGATCCTGGAGGACCAGTACGGCGTCGGCGACAGCATCGACGCGGGTGTGGCCTCCGGCGAGGTCATCGAGGTCGGGCTGCGGGTGACCAAGCTGCGCGGCGTCGACGGCGAGATCTGGTACGTCCGCAACGGCGAGGTCAAGCGGATCGGCAACCTCTCCCAGGGCTGGTCCACGGCCGGCGTGGACGTGACCGTCCGCTCCGACGAGAACCTGGACAAGGTGAAGGAGACCCTCGACGCGGTCGGCGAGCGGATGAGCAAGGAGGAGCCCTGGAACGAGATGCTCTGGGGCCCGATCGAGGTCCTCGGCCTGGACTCCGTACTGCTCGACTCCATGGTCGTGCGGGTCTCCGCGAAGACCATGCCCGGCAAGTCCCTCACCGTCGAGCGTGAGCTGCGCTGGCGGATCAAGCGGGCCTTCGACGAGGCCGGCATCGCGATCGTCGGCGGGGCCACGTTCCCGGTGGACGGCGCCCCGGCCGTCGCCGACCCGGCGGCCGGTGTCGCGCCGCCGTCGGCATACGCGAGCACGGTGTCGCCGCAGTCCGTCGCGGCGTCCCCCATCCCTCCGCCGAGCACCACCAAGTAGCGCGACCGGCTCCTCCCCGGAGTGACACCGCCCCCGAGGTAACGACTGCGTTGCCTCGGGGGCGGTCTCTTGACGCCCCCTCCCGGGCGGGCCTACGTTTCTCAGCCAACAGGAAACTTTCCTAACAGTCACAGTGGACGAGGCGGGCAGGCGGGCAGTGGACTTGCCCGTCCCCCACTGAAAGGCTGAGCGGCGAGAGGCAGGTGTGGACACGTATGGCAGGAACCGCCGGAACGCCGGGCACCCCGCGCGTCCTGCGCGCCATGAACGACCGGGCCGCCCTGGACCTCCTGCTGGAGCACGGGCCGCTGTCCCGGACCCGGATCGGCAAACTGACCGGCCTGTCCAAGCCGACCGCCTCCCAACTGCTGGCCCGCCTGGAGGCCGCGGGCCTGGTGCTGGCCGGCGGCACCACCGAGGGCCGCCCGGGCCCCGGCGCACAGCTCTACGAGGTCAACCCGGCCGCCGCGTACGCCGCCGGACTCGACGTCACCCCGGACCGCGTCCTGGCGGCGGTCGCCGACGTCACCGGGCGCACCGTCGGCCGCTTCGAACTGCCGACCCCGGGCCGGCGGCCCCTCACCCCGGTCGTCCAGCAGGTCACCGACGCCCTCGACGGCGCGGTGAAGGCCGCCGGACTCGCCCGGGCCGACGTCCACCGCCTCGTCATCGGCACCCCGGGCGCCTTCGACCCGGGCACGGGGCGGCTGCGCTACGCCTCCCACCTGCCCGGCTGGCACTCCCCCACCCTCCTGGACGAACTCGCCGCCGCGCTGCCGATGCCGGTCGAGTACGAGAACGACGTGAACCTCGCGGCCGTGGCCGAGCAGCGCCTCGGCGCGGCCCGGGGACACGAGGACTTCGTGCTCCTGTGGAACCAGGAGGGCCTGGGCGCCGCCCTGGTCCTCGGCGGCCGGCTGCACCGCGGCTGGACCGGCGGCGCGGGCGAGGTCGGGTTCCTTCCGGTGCCGGGCGCGCCGCTGGTCCGCAAGGTCAGCCGGACCGGCAGCGGCGGCTTCCAGGAACTCGCCGGTTCCCAGGCCCTGCCGGGGCTCGCCCGGGAGCTGGGGCTCACCGACCTTCCTCCGGGGCCGTACTACGAGTCCGCCGCCGCGCTCGTCGCCCGTGCCGCCGAGGCCGACGACGAACCGCACCGCCGGCTGCTCCAGACCTACGCCACCCGCCTGGCCACCGGCCTCGCCTCCCTCGTCTCGGTGCTCGACCCCGAGCTGGTGGTCCTGAGCGGCACCTCGCTCGCCGCCGGCGGCGAGGCGCTCCGCGACCTGGTCCAGGACGAGCTGGAGGAGCTGGCCGCCTCCCGGCCCCGGCTCGTCGTCGGTGACGTGACCGACCACCCCGTACTGCGCGGCGCGCTGGAGAGCGCCCTCGCGACCACCCGCGACGAGGTCTTCGACACCTCGCGCTGAGCGACCCCCCGCACGGCACCGCCTCCGCACGGCACCACCACTCGCACGGCACCACCCACCCCGCGCCACCCCCGCACCACCACCCCCGTCCCGCCACGCCCTGCCCCAGGGAGCCTCGCCATGCCCGGAATATCCAGAAAGGCCGCCCTCGCGGTCGCCGCCTCCGCCTCCCTCGCCCTGCTCGCCACCGCCTGTACCGGCCAGGCCGATTCCGGCGCCTCCGACGATCCGAACGCCAGGACCACCCTCACCTTCTGGCACGGCTGGAGCGCGCCCGCCGAGGTGAAGGCCGTACAGGCCAACGTCGACCGCTTCGAGAAGGCGCACCCCAACATCAAGGTGAAGGTCGTCGGCAACATCAACGACGACAAGCTCAACCAGGCCCTGCGCGCGGGCGGTTCGAGCGGCCCCGACGTGGTGTCCTCGTTCACCACCTCCAACATCGGCAAGTTCTGCTCGTCGGGCGCCTTCGCCGACCTGAAGCCCTTCATCGAGAAGTCGAAGCTCGACCTGGACGCCCTCATCCCGAAGCCGATGCTGGACTACACGCAGTTCGAGGGCGTGCGCTGCGCCCTGCCGCTGCTCGGCGACGCCTACGGCCTCTACTACGACAAGGACGCCTTCGCGGCGGCCGGCATCAAGGCCCCGCCCAAGACCTGGTCCGAGTTCGCCGAGGTGGCGAAGAAGCTGACCAAGCCGAAGGGCGACGGCTACGAGCAGCTCGGCTTCATGCCGAACTACCACGGCTACGAGACCGTCGTCGACCACTACATGTCCCAGTGGGACCACGCCTACTTCGACCAGGACGGCAAGTCGAGCGTCGCCGAGGACCCGGCCTTCGCGGAGATGTTCACGTACCAGAAGAAGCTCGTCGACGACCTCGGCGGCTTCGCCAGGCTGGAGAAGTACCGCAACACCTTCGGCGACGAGTGGGGCGCCAAACACCCGTTCCACACCGGCCAGGTGGCGATGCAGCTCGACGGCGAGTGGCGGCTCGGCATGGCCAAGGACGCCGGGGTGGACTTCGAGATCGGCACCGCGCCGCTGCCCGTCGCCGACGACGAGGTGGACGAGTACGGCAAGGGGTTCCTGTCCGGCACCGTCATGGGCATCGCGCCGCAGAGCGAGAAGAAGAACGCCGCGTGGGAGCTGGTGAAGTACATGACGACCGACACCGGGGCCGTCGTCGCCTTCGCCAACGCCATCCGCAACGTGCCCTCCACCTTCCCGGCCCTGAAGTCGCCGGACCTCAGGACCGACCCCGCGTTCAAGACCTTCCTGGACATCGCCCAGCACCCCGAGTCGAACTCCCCGCCGGCCTCCGTCAACGGCTCCACGTACCAGCTGACGCTCCAGGACTTCGGGTATCAGTACGAGTCGGGCAAGGTGAAGGATCTCAAGGCCGGGCTGGAGAAGACCGCCGAGCAGATCGACCGCGACATCGAGCAGACGAAGTAGCGGGCATGACCACGTCCATGACCGCGAACACCCTCCGTGCGAAGCGCCGTTCCTCGGCGCTGCGCACGCTGGCCTTCATGTCGCCGTGGCTCGTCGGGTTCGGCGTCTTCTTCGCCTATCCCCTCGTGTCCACCGTGTACTTCTCGCTGATGAGATACGACGGCTTCGGGGTCCCCGAGTTCCGGGGCCTGGACAACTGGGTGTACGTCTTCCGGGACTACCCCCTGTTCTGGCCCGCCCTGCGCAACACCCTGTGGCTGGTCGTGGTGATGGTGACCTGCCGGGTGGTGTTCGGGCTCGGGATCGGGCTGCTCATCACGAAGATCAGGAGGGGGGCCGGAGTCTTCCGCACCCTCTTCTACCTCCCCTACCTCGCCCCGCCGGTCGCCGCGACGCTGGCCTTCGTCTTCCTCCTCAACCCCGGCACCGGACCGGTCAACTCCGTCCTGGAGGGCCTGGGCGTCCCCGCGCCCGGCTGGTTCACCGACGCGGCCTGGTCCAAACCGGCGCTGACCGCGCTCGCCCTGTGGGGCGTGGGCGACCTCATGGTCATCTTCATGGCCGCGCTGCTCGACGTACCGAAGGAGCAGTACGAGGCGGCGGAGCTGGACGGGGCGTCGGCGTGGCAGCGGTTCCGGTTCGTGACGCTGCCGAACATCTCGCCGATCGTGCTGTTCGCCGTGGTCACCGGCGTGATCCAGACGATGCAGTACTACACGCAGCCGCTGGTCGCGGGGAAGGTCGCCTCCGGGATCATCGGCGGCTCCGGCCAGTCCTTCGAGCCGGGCTACCCGGACAAGTCGACCCTCACGCTCCCCCAGCTCGTCTACAACCTCGGCTTCCAGCGCTTCGACTACGGCTCCGCCTGCGTGGTCGCCCTCGTGCTGTTCGCGCTGGCCATGGCGTGCACGGCGCTGCTGATGCGCCGCCGGGGCGGACTGATCCAGGCAGGTGACCGATGACCCAGGTACTGGACCGGCCCGTGGTGGCCGGCACGACACCCCCCACCGAACGGCGTGCCGCCCGCCGGCGCGTGCTGCTGGAGTGGATCGGCGTCCACGCCCTGGGCGTCGCCGCCGCCCTGTTCTTCACCCTGCCGTTCGTGTTCGTGGTGCTCACCTCGCTGATGAGCGACCAGCAGGCCCTCACCCGGGACCTGTGGCCGCACACCTGGGAGTGGGGCAACTACCGCACGGTCCTGGACACGCCCGGCTTCCTCACCTGGTGGCGGAACACACTGCTCTACGCCGGTCTGGGCACCCTCCTGACCGTCGTGTCCTCGGTGCCCGTGGCCTACGCGCTGGCCAAGTTCCGCTTCCGGGGCCGGCATCTGTCCCTGATGCTGGTGATCTCGATGATGATGCTGCCCCCGCAGGTGATCATCATCCCGATGTACCTGTTCTGGGCGAAGCAGCTGGACCTGTCCGGCACCCTCTGGCCGCTGATCATCCCGATGGCGTTCGGCGACGCGTTCTCCATCTTCCTGCTGCGCCAGTTCCTGCTGACCATCCCGGACGAGTACCTGGACGCGGCCAGGGTCGACGGCTGCGGGGAACTGCGCACCCTGCTGAAGGTCGTCCTGCCGATGGCGAAACCGGGCATCGCGGCGGTGGCCCTCTTCCAGTTCTTCTACGCCTGGAACGACTACTTCGGCCCGCAGATCTACGCCTCCGAGAACCCCGGCGCCTGGACCCTCTCCTACGGCCTGGAGTCCTTCAAGGGCGCCCACCACACCGACTGGAACCTCACCATGGCCGCGACCGTGCTGGTCATGGCCCCCGTGATCCTCGTGTTCTTCTTCGCGCAGAAGGCGTTCGTCGAGGGCGTCACACTGACCGGAGTAAAGGGTTGATGACTGCATGAAACTCACCGTGGTCGGCGGCGGTTCGACCTACACGCCCGAACTGATCGACGGCTTCGCCCGGTTGCGGGACACCCTGCCGGTCCGGGAGCTGGTCCTCGTCGACCCGGCGGCGGACCGGCTGGAGCTGGTGGGCGGCCTCGCCCGCCGCATCTTCGCCCGGCAGGGACACGACGGCCGGGTCGTCACCACCTCCGACCTGGACGCGGCCGTGGAGGGCGCCGACGCCGTACTGCTCCAGTTGCGCGTCGGCGGCCAGGCGGCCCGCGAACAGGACGAGACCTGGCCGCTGGAGTGCGGCTGCGTCGGCCAGGAGACGACCGGCGCGGGCGGCCTGGCCAAGGCGCTGCGCACGGTGCCGGTGGTGCTGGACATCGCCGAGCGGGTCCGGCGGGCCAACCCGGACGCCTGGATCATCGACTTCACCAACCCGGTGGGCATCGTGACCCGGGCCCTGCTCCAGGCGGGGCACCGGGCGGTCGGCCTGTGCAACGTGGCGATCGGGCTCCAGCGCAAGTTCGCCGCACTGCTCGGCGTGACGCCCGCCGACGTCCACCTCGACCACGTGGGCCTCAACCACCTCACCTGGGAGACCGGCGTCCGGCTCGGCGGCCCCGAGGGCGAGGACGTCCTGCCCCGGCTGCTCGCCGAGCACGGGGACGCGGTCGCCGCCGACCTGCGCCTGCCCCTCCCCCTCCTCGACCGCCTCGGCGTCGTCCCCTCCTACTACCTGCGCTACTACTACGCGCACGACGAGGTCGTGGACGAACTGCGCACCAAGCCCTCGCGGGCCGCCGAGGTGGCGGAGATGGAGCGGCAACTGCTGGAGATGTACGGCGATCCGGCCCTGGACGAGAAGCCCGCCCTGCTCGCCAAGCGCGGCGGCGCCTACTACTCGGAGGCCGCCGTCGACCTGGCCGCCGCCCTGCTCGGCGGTGCCGGCTCCCCCTACCAGGTGGTCAACACGTACAACGGGGGCACGCTGCCCTTCCTGCCCGACGACGCCGTGATCGAGGTGCCGGCCGCGGTGGGCGCCAAGGGTGCCGCCCCGCTGCCGGTGGCGGCCGTGGACCCGCTGTACGCGGGCCTGATGGCGAACGTGACCGCCTACGAGGACCTCGCCCTGGACGCCGCCCTGCGCGGCGGCCGGGACCGGGTCTTCCGGGCGCTGCTCGCCCACCCCCTCGTCGGCCAGTACGGGTACGCCGAGCGGCTCACCGACCGGCTGATCGCACACAACCGGGAGCACCTGGCGTGGGCCTGACCGCGAGCGTCCTCGCCGTCGACGCGGGCAACAGCAAGACCGACGTGGCCGTGGTGACGGCGGACGGGGAGGTGCTGGCCACGGCCCGCGGCGGCCCCTTCCGGCCGCCCGCGGTGGGCGTCGAACGGGCCGTCGACACCCTGGCGGAAGCGGTGACGCGGGCCTTCGCGGCGGCCGGTGTCGGCTCCGTCGAACACGTGTCGGCGTGCCTGGCCAACGCCGACCTGCCCGTGGAGGAGGAGCAACTGGCCGCCGCGCTGCACGCGCGCGCGTGGGGCTCGCGGGTGGACGTGCGCAACGACACCTTCGCGATCCTGCGGGCCGGTGTCGACGAGCCGCTCGGCGTCGCCGTCGTGTGCGGGGCCGGCGTCAACTGCGTCGGCATGCGCCCCGACGGGCGCACCGCCCGCTTCCCGGCCATCGGGCGCCTGTCCGGCGACTGGGGCGGCGGCTGGGGGCTGGCCGAGGAGGCGCTGTGGCACGCGGCGCGCGCCGAGGACGGCCGGGGCGGACCCACGGAACTGGCCCGGACCCTGCCGGCGCACTTCGGGCTCGACTCGATGTACGCCCTCATCGAGGCCCTGCACCTGCGGCACGTCGAGCCCGCGCGACGCCACGAGCTGACCCCGGTGCTGTTCGCCACGGCGGCGGACGGCGACCCCCTCGCCCGGTCGGTCGTGGACCGGCAGGCCGACGAGGTGGTGGCGATGGCGACGGTCGCGCTGACCCGTCTGGACCTGCTGTCCGAACCGGCGCCGGTCCTGCTCGGCGGCAGCGTCCTGGCGGCGCGCCATCCGCAGCTCGACGACCGGATACGGGAGCTGTTGGCGGCCCGCGCCCCGAAGGCCGTCCCCACGGTGGTGACCGCGCGGCCGGTGCTGGGCGCGGCGCTGCTGGGTCTGGACCGGGTGGGCGCGTCGGCCGGGGCCCGTGCGCGGGTGCGGGAGCGGTTCGCGGCCTGACAGGGATCCGGACGGACGGCGGGACCGGCTCGGGGAACCGAACCGGTTCCGCCGGCGTATTCATGGGCAGGGGTTGGTGCGTCGCACCCTGATCGAATCCGGATCGGGTGAAGGCCGGTGCGAATGTCGGTGCGGGCAGCGATACTTGCGGCGACGGATGACCATGGGGGAGGTCAGGAGTGACTCGACCGCCGAAGGGCAGCGCGGCACCGCAGGGCCCGGGCGTGCCCGCGCCGCCCGCCGTGCCACCGCAGTCCGGCCCTCCGGCACCCGAACAGGGCCCCTCCGGCGGCGCACCGGCCGCTCCCCCGCAGCCGCCCGCCCCGCCCCGGCGCACCGCCTTCGCCGAGGGCGTGGACCGGCTGCGCGCGGCGGCGGTCACCGAACCCGGGCGGCTGCGCATCATCGGCGCGCTGCTCGCCGCGCTGGTCGTCGCCTTCGGCGCCGTCACCGCCTGGCAGATGAACGACCGGTCCACCGCGGCCGACGACGTGCTGACCCGCAGCCAGCCCCTCAGCTCCGCCGCCGCCGGCATCTACCGCTCACTGGCCGAGGCCAACACGGCGGCCTCCAGCGGCTTCCTCGCCGGCGGCCAGGAGACGAAGGACTCCCGCGACCGGTACGACAACGGCATCAGCGCCGCCGCCGAAGGACTCGTCACCGCCGCCGCCAACTCCGACCCCGAGTCGCCGGCCGCGAAGACCATCGCGAGGCTGAACCGGCTGCTGCCCGAGTACAAGGGCCTGGTCGAGCGCGCCCGCACCTACAACCGGCAGGGCTTCCCGGTCGGCGGCGCCTACCTGCGCTACGCCAACGAGAAGATGCAGAAGGAGATGCTCCCCGCGGCGGAGGACCTCTACAAGACGGAGAACGGCCGGCTGAGCGCCGACTACGGCGACGCCAAGCCCTACCCCTGGGCCGCGATCGCCCTCGGCGTCGTCGTCCTCGCCGCGCTGGTCTGGGCGCAGCAGCGCAACTACCGGCGCACCAACCGGGTCCTCAACCACGGCCTGGTCGCCGCCACGGCCACCGCCACGATCGTCATGCTCTGGCTGGTCGTCGGCCACAGCGTCGCCCGGTCCAGCCTGACCGACTCCTACGAGCACGGCGTCCGCTCGCTGAACGCGCTCAACGAGGCCCGGATCGCCTCCCTCAAGGCCCGCGGCAACGAGAACCTCACACTGGTGTCGCGCGGCGCGGAGACCACCAAGGTGGGCGAGAAGACGTACGACTCCTACGACCTGGCCTTCGGGAAGAACATGGACGCCCTCGGCAAGGCGCTCGCCGAGGCGGGAAGGCTCGCCGACGACAAGGCGGGCGAGTCCCCCGTGGACGCGGCGAACGGCAGCATGACGGAGTGGAAGAAGCGCCACGCCTCGGCCCGCGAGCAGGACGACTACGGCAACTACCAGCAGGCACTGGATCTGGTGATAGGCGGTGAGGGCGCCACCGTCGAGTGCTTCGACGGCGTGGACGACTCGCTGGCCGCCGCGCTCGCGCACGAGAAGGACGAGTTCGAGCGGTCGGCCGGCGACGGCCTGGACGCGATGACCCTCCTGCCCCAGGGCGCGGGGATACTGGCGGGACTGGGCGCGGCCGGCGCGCTGCTGGGCATCGGACGCAGGCTGTCGGAGTACCGGTGAGGCGGCGCGCGCGGCCGGCGGCCGTCGGGAAGGGGCACCCGTGAAAGGGGGCGTGAGGATGCGTGCGCGGCGATTGCGGACCGGGCTGAAGGGCTGGGGCGGAGTGGGCGCGATGGCGTTCGCCTGCGCCCTCGCCGTGCTGTTCGCCCTGCTCCTGCCGTTGGTCCGCTCGCACGGCGAGGGCGGCGGCGCGTACGACGGCCCCGGCCTCGCCCACGGCGGCCAGGCCCGGGCCGCGCAGGAGTGCCCGGACCCGGAGAAGCAGACCCTCGCCCCGTCCGGGGCCGACGGCCCCACCATCGACGAGATCCGCGGCCGCGAGGGCGAGAAGCGCAAGCTGATCGTCGGCGTCGACCAGAACAGCTACCGCTGGGGCTACCGCGACCCGAACAGCGGCGGCGACGCCGAGCTGGAGGGCTTCGACATCGACCTGGCGCACCGCATCGCGGAAGACATCCTCGGTGACGCGGACGCCGTGCAGTTCAAGGCCATACCCACCAACCAGCGCGAGCCGGCGATCCAGGACGGCCGGGTCGACATGGTGGTCCGCACCATGACGATCAACTGCGCCCGCCTGGAGAAGGTCGCCTTCTCCGCCCCCTACTTCCGCACCGGCCAGCAGCTGCTCGCCCCCAAGTCGTCCCCGATCACCGGGTACGACGACACGCTGGCCGGCCGGAGCATCTGCACGGCGGCCGGTTCCACCGCGCTGAGCACACTGGAGCAGGACCAGAAGGACGGCCGGCTCGCCGCCGACGCCGACCTCGGCACCACCGTGCCCAACCAACTCGACTGCCTGGTGCGGCTCCAGCTCGGCGAGGTCGACGCGGTGGTCACCGACGGCGCGCTCGCCGCGAGCCAGGCCGCGCAGGACCCGACGGTGCAGCTGAAGGGCGACCCCTTCACCACCGAGTACTACGGCGTGGCGATGAAGAAGGACGCCGACGATCTGGTACGCCGGGTCAACCGGATCCTGGAGGAGTGGCGCGCCGACCGGACCGACGGCTGGCAGAACTCGTACGACGAGTGGCTGTCCCCGACCATGGGCGACGACCCGGCGCAGTCGGAGCCGCCGGCCCCGGAGTACCTGCGCAAGAGCTGAACGGCCGCCGTACACAGGCAGAGAGCACAAGTCCGCGACAGCGAGGGGTGATCGATGGGCGACACGGGACCCACCGGGCCGGTGATGGACCGGGACGAGGTGGACCGTGCGCTGGCGCGGCTCGGCGCGGAGCACGAGGCGGTCGAGACCTCACTGCTCGCCCTCCAGGACCACGCGGGCCGCAGACTCCTCGAAGGCGCCGAGCTGACCGGCGTCACCGTCGAGCGCTGGAGTGCCGCGGAGGCGTCAATCACGCTGCTGTGGTCCTACTTCGACGCCTACACGGGCGCGCTGCGCACCGCCCGGGAGATCCGCTCCCGGCGCCGCTGGTCCAGCCGCGAGGACCTGGTGGAGCTGACGGAGCTGCTGCGCGGCGAGGCCGTCACCGTGGCCGGCGGTGCGGCGGCCCTCGCCCAGGCGCCCACCCCGGACGGCGGTCCCGGACGGCTCAGCGAGCGCTATTCCCTGGCGGCGCTGGTGGAGCGGATGAACCAGCTGTACGCGACCTCCCTGGACATGGTGGTCGCCGCCGACGCGGTGTGGTCGGCGCTGCCCGCCCGGATCGATTTACTCGCCGCCGAGCTCCAGCGCACCCGCAAGCTCGCGCACTCCGTGGGCGTGCGCCCCGGCGAACACCCGTCCGGCGACGACCTGGAGCGGATCACCCGCACCCTGACGCGGCTGCGCGAGCGGGTGGTGTCCGACCCGCTGGCCTTCTGGCTGCCCGCCGAGGGCAGTTCGGCGCCCGGCGGCGGCCGGCCCGACACGACGGTGTACGACCGTGAGGCGCGCGCCCTGGAGGAGGTGCGCCGCGAGATCGACGCCGTGCTGGCCGTCCGCCAGGACGCCGAGCAGCGCATCGTGCGGCTGCGGGACGTGCTCTCCCGGGCGGACCGCACGCTCGCCGAGGCGCGCACCGCGCGCGGCGAGGTGCTGGCGAAGATCGCCGCGACGGAGGTGCCGGTGGTCGGGGGACCGCCGATCGTGCTCCAGGAGCAGCTGGCGGCGGCCGCCGAGTACCGCAGGCACGCGCAGTGGCACCGGCTGTCCCCGCTCCTGGAGTCCCTGGAGGAGAAGGCGGAGGACGAACTGCTGCGCGCCCGCGAGTCGTTGACGGCGGTCACCGCCCCGCTGGCGGTCCGCGCCGAGCTGCGCGGACGGCTCGACGCCTACAAGGCCAAGGTGGCCCGCCTCGGCTTCGCCGAGGACCCGGAGCTGGCGGAGAAGTACGAGAAGGCGCGCCGCATGCTGTGGAGCGCGCCCTGCGACCTGCGCGTCGCCGAGCAGGCCGTGCTGCGCTACCAGCACGCGGCGGCCGAGACGCTGGGCTCCCCGCGGCGCGTGCCCGGCCAGGGCGGGCCGGTGGACCGGACGGGGCCCGGCGTATGAGCGACGAGGGGGAGGCAGCGTCATGAGCGAGGCAGGGCGGACGTGTCAGCGTCCCGGCTGCGGCGGGACCTACGAGGACATGGGCGGCGGCGAGCTGTACTGCGACACCTGCGGCCTCGCGCCGGTCGTCGCGTCGAACGGCATGGTCGGCTCCACCCCGACGGGCGTCACCGCAGGCGGCGGCCGGGGCTCGCGCGGTTCGGCGGGCAGCGCCGGTTCGAGCGCCGGCGCCCGCGGTTCGGGTACGTCGTCGCAGTCGTCGCGCTCGTCCCGCTCGTCGAGGTCTCGGCGCTCGGTGTCGGGGCGGCTCTCCCGGGCGGTGTCGGGGCGGTCCACGGGGCGTTCGGTGTCGGTGCGCAGCTCCGGTTCGGGCGCCGGCTCCACCGCGCGGGGGCGCCTGGGCGCCGGACTCGTCGAGGTCCCGGCGATCCCGCGGCCCGACCCCCGCGAGATGGTCATGGAGCGTCCGGAGGTGCCGGAGCGGAAGCGGTTCTGCTCGCGCTCGGACTGCGGGGGGCCGGTCGGGCGGTCCCGCGGCGAGCGGCCGGGCCGCACGGAGGGCTTCTGCACCAAGTGCGGCCACCCGTACTCGTTCGTGCCCAAGCTGAAGACCGGCGACGTGGTGCACGGCCAGTACGAGGTGGTGGGCTGCCTCGCCCACGGCGGTCTCGGCTGGATCTACCTCGCCGTCGACAAGGCCGTCTCCGACCGCTGGGTGGTCCTCAAGGGCCTGCTGGACACCGGCGACCAGGACGCGATGGAGGCGGCGATCTCCGAACGGCGGTTCCTCGCCGAGATCGAGCACGCCAACATCGTGCGGATCTACAACTTCGTCGAGCACCTCGACCAGCGCACCGGCTCCCTCGACGGCTACATCGTCATGGAGTACGTGGGCGGCAAGTCGCTCAAGGAGATCGCCAACGCCCGCCGCACCCCGGCGGGCAGACGCGACCCGCTGCCGGTGGAGCAGGCCTGCGCGTACGGCATCGAGGCGCTGGAGGCGCTCGGCCACCTGCACAGCCGCAAGCTGCTGTACTGCGACTTCAAGGTCGACAACGCCATCCAGAGCGAGGACCAGCTCAAGCTCATCGACATGGGCGCGGTCCGCCGCATGGACGACGACGAGTCGGCGATCTACGGCACGGTGGGGTACCAGGCGCCGGAGGTGGCCGACGTGGGCCCGTCGGTCGCCTCCGACCTGTACACCGTGGGACGCACCCTGGCCGTGCTGACGTTCGACTTCCAGGGGTACACCACCGTCTACGCCGACTCGCTGCCCGACCCCGACACCATCGAGGTGTTCCGGCAGTACGAGTCCTTCTACCGGCTGCTGGTGCGCGCCACCGATCCGGACCCGGCCCGCAGGTTCGCCTCCGCGCAGGAGATGGCGGAGCAGCTGACGGGTGTGCTGCGCGAGGTGGTCTCGCTCCAGACCGGGCGTGCCCGGCCCGCGCTCTCCACGCTCTTCGGGCCCGAGGTCCGGGTGACGGACACGGAGCTGTTCCCCCGGCTGGACGGGGAGGTGTCGCGGCTGGGCGCCCGGACGACGGTCCGCGCGCGCGGACGCGGCACCGGCGCGGGAGTGTCCCTGCCGGGCGGTCCGGGGCCCGCCCCTGCACTGCCTCGCGCTACGGGACCGGCGGTGGGAGCGCCGGGCGGTACGGTCGCGGGGGCCACGCCGGGCGCCGGTACGGGCGGCGCGACGGGCTCGGTCGCCGGCGGCGGTGCGAGCGCGTCGCTGCCGGGCGCGGTAAGCGCGGTCGGCGGGCTCGGCGGCGGCACCTCCGGGCTGGTCAAGGACGCCGACGCACCCATCGCGTCCCTCGCCCTGCCGGTCCCCCGGGTCGACGCGGGCGACCCCAACGCGGGCTTCCTGGCGGGGCTCATGGCGTCCGCGCCGGGCGAGCTGCTGACCGCGCTGGCCGCCGCTCCGGCGCCGTCCACCGAGACGCGGCTGCGGCAGGTCAGGGCCCGGCTGGAGAACGGCGACGCGCCCGGCGCGCTGACGGCCCTGGAGACGCTGGAGCGCGAACGGCCCGACGACTGGCGGGTGGTCTGGTACCGCGGCCTTGCCGCACTGGTGACCGGCGGGCACGAGGACGCCGCGCTGGCCTTCGACGCCATCTACGACGCCTTCCCCGGCGAGACCGCGCCCAAGTTGGCGCTCGGCCTGTGCGCGGAGGTACTGGGACAGCTCGACAACGCCGCCGAGTACTACCGCCTGGTGTGGTCGACCGACCCGAGCCATGTCAGCGCCGCGTTCGGCCTGGCCAGGGTGCAGCTGGCCGGCGGCGACCGGACCGGTGCCGTAAGGACGCTGGAGTCGGTGCCGGAGTCGTCGGTGCACTGCACGGCCGCGCGGGTCGCGGCCGTACGGGCCCGGCTGCGGCGGCGTACGGCGGGCGCCGGCGACGTGGCCTTCCTGGACGACCTGACGGCCGCCGCCCGGCAGGTCGAGGCGCTGGACGTGTACGGTCTGGATCCGGCGCGGCGCGAGCAACTGTCGGCCGAGGTCCTCGGTTGCGCGCTGGACTGGGTACTCTCCGGAGGTCGGGGTTCCGTCCCTCCCGCCGCCGGAGGACGGACGCTGCTCGGCAGCGCCCTGGACGAACGCGGCCTGCGCTTCGGCCTGGAGCGTTCGTACCGCACGCTGGCCCGGCTGGCGCGGGACGGCGAGGAGAGGATCGACCTGGTGGAACGTGCAAACCGTTACCGCCCCCGGACGTGGGTGTAGTTGATGTCGCAGATGCCCCAGCAGGCCGCTGTGTCCAAGTGCCCGAGCTGCGAGGAACCCCTCGAGTCGGGTGACCGTTTCTGCGGTGCGTGCGGATACGACCTGTCCGCCGTGCCCCCGCGGCCCGATGACCACCCGACCGTCGCCGTCGGCGGCGCGGTGCCCGCTCCGGCGCCCCCACCGGACGGCGTGGACTGGCCCGCCGCCCGGGACTCGGACGGCAACGGCCGTCCCGTCCCCGTGCACGCGGCCGCCGAACTGCCGGGCACCGACTCGGGCGGCTCCCCGCTGCCGCCGCCCCCGGCGGCCCCACCGGTCCCGTCGGCGCCGCCCGCGCCCGGTGTGCGCTTCGACCGGCCCCGCGAACCCGAGGAGTACCCGTTGCAGGCGCCCGACCCGCGGCTGACCGCCTCAGCGGCGCCGCACGCCGAGCAGGGAGCGGAACCGGCCGCGGCCGCCGGGGACAAGGTGTGCGTGGCCTGCCGCGCGGGCCGCGTCGACGACGACGGCTACTGCGAGAACTGCGGGCACGCCCAGCCCCGCGAACGCGACCACATGGAGCAGGAGTCGGGCCCCGTCGCGGCGGTCAGCGACCGCGGCCTGCGCCACCACCGCAACGAGGACGCGTTCTCGGTGGGCTGCACCGCGCTGCCCGACGGCGCCCCCGCCAGCGTCGCGATCGTCTGCGACGGCGTGTCCTCCGCGACCCGCCCCGACGACGCCTCGCTCGCCGCGTCCCGGGCGGCCGGCGAGCTGCTGCTGACCGCCCTGCCGCGCGGCACGCATCCCCAACAGGCCATGCACGACGCCATCCTCGCCGCCTCGCACGCCGTCAACGCGCTGGCCGACGAACCCGCCACCGCCCGCGAGCAGGGCCCCCACCAGAACGCGCCCGCCTGCACCCTGGTCGGCGCCGTGGTCACCGCCGGCCTGCTGGTCGTCGGCTGGGTCGGCGACAGCCGCGTCTACTGGGTGCCGGCCGACCGCGCCACCCCGCCCGCCCGGCTCACCGAGGACGACTCGTGGGCCGCGCAGATGGTCGCCGCCGGTCTGATGAACGAGGCCGAGGCGTACGCCGACGAACGCGCCCACGCGATCACCGGCTGGCTGGGCGCCGACGCCTACGAACTGGAGCCGCACACCGCGTCCTTCAAGCCGGACCGCCCCGGCGTGGTCGTGGTCTGCACGGACGGCCTGTGGAACTACGCGGAGTCCGCCGAGGAAATGGCCGACGCCATGCCCCTCGACGCCGCCACCCGACCGCTGCACGGCGCCCGCGTCCTGGTCGGCCACGCCCTGGACGGCGGGGGCCACGACAACGTAACAGTGGCCCTCGTGCCGTTCCCGGCCGTGCCGCAGGGGGCAGGATCGGCCTGAGGCCCCCGTACGGGTAGGGGTACGCGCGGGGTGGCCTCGCGGGCCGCAGGGGGCGGTCCGCGCGAGCAGCCAAGGCCCCACCTCCGTGGGGACGTAGAGGGGGATGCGATCCGGCATGGCCAATTTCTCGAAGTCGAACGTGCCGCAGTTCGCGGTGGACGTGTACCAGAACGAGTACCTGCCCGAGGGCGGCCAAGAGGTCAACGCCATCGTGACGGTGACCGCGACCGGCGGCGGCACGGTCGGGAGCGCGGTCGCCGCGCCCCACCTGTACTCGCCGGGCCAGGGCCCGTCGGCGGCCGTGGCGCTGCTGGTCGACTGCTCGGGCTCGATGGACTACCCGCCGACCAAGATGCGCAACGCCCGCGACGCGACGGCCGCCGCGATCGAGACCCTGCGCGACGGCGTGCACTTCGCGGTGGTCGCCGGCACCCACCTGGCCAAGGAGGTCTACCCGGGCGGCGGGCGGCTCGCGGTCGCCGACGCCGCCACGCGGGCGCAGGCGAAGCAGGCGCTGCGCAGCCTCAGCGCGGGCGGCGGCACCGCCATCGGCACCTGGCTGCGGCTGGCCGACCGGCTGCTGTCCACCGCGGACGTCGCCATCCGGCACGCCATCGTGCTCACCGACGGCCGCAACGAACACGAGTCGCCGGAGGACCTCAGGGCGGCGCTCGACGCCTGCGCCGGGCGGTTCACCTGTGACGCACGCGGCGTGGGCACCGACTGGGAAGTGAAAGAAGTCACAGGGATCGCCTCCGCCCTGCTCGGCACGGCCGACATCGTCGCCGATCCGGCGGGCCTGGCCGCCGACTTCACGCAGATGATGGAGACGGCCATGGGCAAGGAGGTCGCGGACGTCGCGCTGCGCCTGTGGACCCCGGTCGGCACCACCGTGACGTTCGTCAAGCAGGTCGCGCCCACGGTCGAGGAGCTGACCGGCCGCCGCTCCGAGGCGGGGCCGCGGGCCGGGGACTACCCCACCGGTTCCTGGGGCGACGAGTCCCGCGACTACCACGTCTGCGTGCGGGTACCGGCCGCTGAGCTGGGCCGGGAGATGCTGGCCGCCCGCGTCTCGCTGGTCATCCCGGAGCCCGACGGCACGGTTCAGAGCCTCGGCGCGCAGGGTCTCGTACGGGCCGTGTGGACGGACGACATGACCGCTTCCACGTCCATCAACCCGCAGGTCGCCCACTACACCGGGCAGGCCGAACTGGCCCAGGTCATCCAGCAGGGGCTGGATCTGCGCAAAGCGGGAGACATCGACGGAGCAACGGCCAAACTGGGCCGGGCGGTTCAGCTCGCGGGGGTATCCGGAAACGGTGATACGGCGAAACTGCTTGCGAAGGTGGTGGACGTGGTGGACGCGGCGGCGGGTACTGTGCGACTGAAAGCGAAGGTGGAGGAGGCCGACGAGATGACTCTCGAGACCCGGTCGACCAAGACCGTTCGTGTGAAGAAGTGACGCAGGACCATCCGCGCGACACGCCCGCAAGAGAGGGAAGCCCCGACATGCCGACCTGCCCGAACGGACACCAGTCGGGTTCCGACGACTGGTGCGAGGTCTGCGGTCACCGCATGGCCGGTGCCGTGCCGCCCCCTCCGCCGCCCCCGCCCCCCGGCGGCGGCTACGGCTTCCCGCCGCCCGGCGGTCCGGGCGGTGGTCCCGGTGGTCCCGGCGGCGAGCCGCAGCTGTGCCCTCAGTGCCGTACGCCCCGGGAGGGCGGCGCGCCCTTCTGCGAGGAGTGCCGGTGGAACTTCCTCACCAACACGGCCACCTCGTACACCCCGGCCGCCCCGCGCCCGCCGGCCTCCGGCGGCCCGGCGCCCTTCCAGCAGCCGCCGGGTGGCCCCTCGTACGGCGGCGGTGACGCGTACGGCTACCAGGGCTCACGCCCGTCCCAGATGAACCGCCCCGCCGAGCCGATCCCGCCGGGCCCGCCCTTCGGCGGCGACCCGTCGGGGCGCGGGGGCCCGGGCGGACCCGGCGGTCCCGGCGGAGCTCCTGGCGGCCCCGGTGGACCCGGCGGTCCTGCCGGTGGCCCGGGCGGTCCCGGCGGTCCTGGCGGTCCTGGCGGTCAGAAGGGTCCCTCTGGCCCGTTCGGGCCCGGCGGGCCCGGTAGGCCTGGCGGACCCGGCGGTCCGGCCGGCGGTCCCGGCGGGCCGAACGGCCCCTCTGGTCCATTCGGACCTGGTGGTCCCGGTGGCCCCGGTGGGCCCAGCGGCCCCGGCGGCCCGGGGCGTCCCGATGGTCCCGGCGACCCGAACGGTCCCGGTGGCTTCGGAAACCAGGGCTCCCCCAACGGCCCCGGCGGTTTCGGCGGCCCGGCTGGCCCCAACGGCCCTCATGGTCCCGGCGGCCCCGGTGGTTTCGGCGGCCCCGGTGGGCCCAACGGTCCGGGTGGGCCCAACGGCCCCGGCGGCCCCGGCGGTCCTGGCGGCCCCCACGGCCCCGGTGGCCCGGGCGGGCCCGGCGGCCCCGGCGGCCAGAACACCCCCTCCGGCCCCCCGGCCCCGCCTCCGTTCGGCGGGGACCCGTCGCGGCCGGTTCCGCCGCCGCCCGGGCCCGGTCCCGGCGGTCCGGGCGCCCCGCAGGGCGGCTACGGCTACCCGCAGCGCGGCGCCACACAGGCCCCGCCCGGCCAGGGCTTCGGCGGCGGTGACGACGACTGGGTGCTCTCCCCTCCGTCCTCGACCGGTCCCGGCGGCCCGGGTGCTCCGCAGGGCGGCTACGGCTTCCCGCAGACGGGTGCCACCCAGGCTCCGCCGTCGCCCACCGGCCCCGGCGGCCCGGGCGGGCCGCAGGGCGGCTACGGCTACCCGCAGACGGGTGCCACCCAGACGCCGCCCGGCCAGGGCTTCCCGCAGCCGACGACCTGGTCGGCGACCATCGGCCCGGACCGCGACTACTTCATGGCGATGATGCACCGCTCGGGCCCCGAGGCCGCGGGCCTGAACCTGCCCGCGTACTCGCCCGAGCAGCAGCGCACGCTCACCGGCAACCAGATCACCATCGGGCGCCGCCGGCACTCCACCGGTGACACCCCGGACATCGATCTGGCGGTACCGCCGGAGGACCCGGGCGTCTCGCACCAGCACGCGGTGCTGGTGCAGCAGCCGGACGGCACCTGGGCGGTCGTCGACCAGAACTCGACGAACGGCACGACGGTCAACGGCGGCGAGGAGCCGATCCAGCCCTTCGTGCCGGTGCCGCTCCAGGACGGCGACCGGGTGCACGTCGGCGCCTGGACGACGATCACGATCCGCCGGGGCTGACGCGGGCGGGCCCGTCCGTCAGGTGAACGGCCAGGCGTACGGGCCCTCGGGATCGTCCAGCCACGCCCAGGCCCGTGCGCCGCTGAGGGTGATGCCGAAGCGCTCGCGCTGCGGGGCGCCCTCGCGGTCCCAGAGCGCGTACGCCTCCTGCGGGTCGAGGCTGCCCCGGCTCAGCGCCAGCAGGAAGCGGAACAGGTCGTTCTCCCGGGCCCGGCGCGGCACCCCGCCCAGGCCCTGCGGCTGCGGCGCGGAGGCGTCCGCGCCGCGCAGCGGCACGAAGTACGCGGGCGTGTGCAGGAAGCGCCCCTCGGCGTGCGCCGCGTCGTGGACGGTGAGGACGACCAGCCCGGTGGCGAGCGGGGTCAGGATCCTGCCGCCGGGACGGCACTGGGCCGGCCAGGCAAGCGGCACCGAGGCCAGCGAGCAGGTGGCGAGGATCCGGTCGTAGGGGGCGCGCTCGGGCACCCCGCGGGCGCCGTCGCCGGTGACGACGGCCGGACGGTACCCGGCGGCGGCCAGGTGCCGGCGGGCCGACTCGGTGATCTCCGGTTCCAGGTCGACGGTGGTGACGAGGTCGTCGTCGCCGAGCCGGTGGGCGAGCAGGGCGGCGTTGTAGCCGGTGCCGGCGCCGATCTCCAGGACCCGGTCGCCGTCCCTCACGTGCAGCTCCGCCAGCATCATCGCCATCAGCGAGGGCTGGCTGCTGGAGGAGACCAGTTCGCCGTCGCGCATCCGGGTCGCCAGCGGGGCGTCGGCGTACGCGCCGCGCACCCAGCGCTCCCGGGCGCCCCGGTCGGGGTCCTCGCCCCACCGGCGTTCGTAGCCGCCCCGGACGCCGACGTAGTAGTACGGCACGAAGAGGTGGCGCGGGACCGTCCGGAACGCCTCCCGCCAGACCGGGTCGGCCGACCAGGCGCCGCTCAGCTCGATCTCCCGCACCAGCTCCGCCCGCGCCGAGGCCGCGAGGCGGTCCAGGTCCTCGTGCCCGCCCATGCCTCCACAGTACGGGCCCGGGCGGGGGACCTAAGTCCGAAGTCCTATGTCCGGGCGTCTGAGACCATGGACGGCGTGAATGAGATTCGGCGCGGCACGCTTCAGGAGCAGACCTTCTACGAGCAGGTCGGCGGGGAGGAGACCTTCCGCCGACTCGTCCACCGTTTCTACCAGGGCGTCGCCGAGGATCCGATCCTGCGGCCGATGTACCCGGAGGAGGACCTGGGTCCGGCCGAGGAGCGCTTCACGCTCTTCCTCATGCAGTACTGGGGCGGACCGACGACGTACAGCGAGAACCGGGGTCACCCGCGGCTGCGGATGCGCCACGCGCCGTTCGCCGTGGACCGGGCGGCGCACGACGCCTGGCTGAAGCACATGCGGGTCGCCGTCGACGAGCTGGGGCTCTCCGAGGAGCACGAGCAGACGCTGTGGAAGTACCTGACGTACGCGGCGGCCTCGATGGTCAACACCGCAGGCTGACCGGTCCGTCCGCGGGTGCCGGGGACGGGTGACGGGCGGATTCCGGTCGCCCGACGCCGGATTCCGGTCACGATCCGGTCAAGTCCGAGCCCCAGGCGCTTACTTCCGCACCTCGTCCTCTGACAGCATCGCCGAGAGGTCTGGACAACATCGGCGGGGGGCCGGGTGGCGGGGTACGGGGGATTCGCGGGGTTCGTGCTGCTGCGCGCGCGGGCGCACCGCCTGCTGCTCGCCGCCGCCCTGCTCACCGTGCTGCTCACCACCGCGGTCCTGACGGCCCTGACCGCCTATTCGGGCGCCGTCGGCGACGCGGCCCTGCGCCACGCCCTGGCCGATCCCCGCAACGCGGCGGACACCGCGCTGGTCGTCAAGGCGGACGTGCCCGAGGAGGGGCGCGAGCAGGCCGACCGCACGGTGCGCGAGGGCGCCCGGGACACCTTCGGCGGACTGCCGGTCACCGTCCGGGAGATGGCGCGGTCGGGCGCGTACAGCCTGCCGGGCACGCTGCGGCCGCCCGGCGAGCGCTCGGGCGACCCGGACCTGACCTACTTCGCGGCGCTGGACCCGGCGCAGGTGCGTGTCACCGAGGGCCGGCTGCCGCGGGACGGCGCCGGAGGGAGCGGCGGAGCGGTCGAGGTCGCGCTGCCGACGACCGCCGCCGAGCGGCTGGACGTCGGGACCGGCGCCCGGCTCACCCTCGCCGACCGGTTCGGCGGCCCGGACGTGGTCGTCGAGGTGACCGGCCTGTACCGGCCCGCCGAGGCCGCGGCCCCCTACTGGCGGCTGGACGACCTCGCCGGGCGCGGCGTCAAGAAGGGCGGCTTCACGACGTACGGCCCGCTGCTCGCCGCCCCCGGGGTGCCGGCCGGGGGCGCGGTGAGCGCGGGGCCCTCGGGGTGGCTGGCGACGGCCGACTTCTCCTCGGTGATGGCCGGGCGGACGGACGAGCTGCGGGAGGCGGCCCGGGGCGGCATGGCGTGGCTGCGCGCACGCCCCGTCCTCAGCGGCTCCACCGCGGCGACCACCTCCCTGCCCGAGGTGCTCGACCGGCTCGACCGCTCCCTGCTGGTCTCCCGCTCCACGCTGCTGGTCGTCGCCCTCCAGCTGGCCCTGCTCGCCGGGTGCGCGCTGCTGCTGGTGGCCCGGCTGCTGAGCGCCGAGCGCGCGGCCGAGCGGCGGCTGCTGCGGGCGCGCGGCGCCTCCCGGGCACGGCTCGGGTCGCTGGCCGCGCTGGAGGCGCTGCTGCTGGCCGTCCCGGCGCTGGTCCTCGCGCCGCTGCTCGCCGGGCCGCTGACCCGGCTGCTGGCCGGCCAGGGGTCGCTGGACCGGATCGGGCTGCGGCTCGAGGTGCCGGCCTGGGGCGGCGGCGGGGTGTGGCTGACGGCGGGTGCGGCGGCCCTCGGGTGCGCACTGGCGGTGACGCTGCCCGCCCTGGCCTCCTCGCTGAACGCCGGGGGCCGGGTCCGCGCGCTGCCCGCCCCGCTGCGCGCCGGAGCCGACGTCGGGCTGCTGGTGGTCGCGGGCGTCGCCTACTGGCAGCTGTCCCGGCAGACCTCGGGTGCGGTGAGCGGCGACGGTTCCGGGGCCCTCGGCATCGACCCGCTGCTCGTGGCGGCGCCCGCGCTGGCCCTGCTGGCGGGGACGGTGCTGACGCTGCGGCTGCTGCCGCCGGTGGCGCGGCTGGCCGAGCGGCGGGCGGCCGGCGGACGCGGGCTGACCTCGGCGCTGGCGGGCTGGCAGCTGAGCCGCCGGCCGATGCGCGGCGCCGGCCCGGTGCTGCTGCTGGTGCTCGCGGTGGCCCTGGGCATGCTCGCGATCGGCCAGGGCACCTCCTGGGAGCGTTCACAGGACGATCAGGCGGACTTCCGGGCCGGGGCCCCGGTGCGGGTCCTGGCCGCCGGTTCGGTGGGCCCGGGCCGTACCGAGACCTACGCGGACGTCGAGGGCGTACGGGAGGTGGCCCCCGCGGCGCGCTCCACGCTGCAGTTGTCCGCCGACCGCGCGGCGACGGTCCTGGCCCTGGACACCGGGCGCGCGGCGGACACGATGCTGCTGCGCCCGGACCTGTCCGACGAACCGGCCGGGACGCTGCTGCCCCCGCTGGGCGCCGGGGAGCCGGCGGCAGGCGCCCGGGTGCCCGCCGGGACGGTACGGCTGGGGGTGACCGCCACCCTGAGCGGCGGCCCGGGCGGCGGCGGGGAGAGCGCCACAGGACCGGCGGACGTGACGGTCACGGTGCGGGACCGCTACGGCATCCCCTTCCGGCTGCCGGCCGGCCAGTTGCCCGCGGACGGCCGCCGCCACACGCTGGCGCTGGACGTCTCCCCGGGCGGCCCGCTCACCGTGACCGGCGTGGAACTGGTCACGGCCCAGCCGGCCGACCGCGCGGAGCGGCACCGCCTGACCCTGACGGAGCTGACCGCCACGGCGGCCGACGGGACCGTGCGGCGCCCGGCCCTGCCCGGTTCCTGGACCGCCTCGGTGCGCGGCGACGGGTCGGCCTCGTCGCCGGACGCGGACACCAGTCCGACCAAGCCCCGGCTCGCCCCGTCCGGACCGCCGTCGGTGGAGTACGGCACCGGGTACCAGCCCGCCGACCCCTACAGCACCCTGACATCGGCGGTGACGCTGCGCCTGGACGTCGTACAGCCCGCGCCGCCGCGGCTCACGGCCGTCGCGACCGACCGGTACCTCGACTCGGCGGGCGCCCGCGTCGGACAGAGCGTGGACGTCCAGCTCGACGGCCACAGCGTGCCGGTGCGGATCGTGCGCTCGGTCCGCGCCCTGCCGACGACGGCCGCGCCCGACGCGACGGCCCCGACGGCCCCGACGACTGCGGCGAAGGACGGCGGCGCCCTACTGCTCGACCTGCCGTCCGTGAACCGGGTGCTCCAGGCGAAGTACGGCGAGGCCCTCGCCCCGACCGAGTGGTGGCTGCGTCCGGAACCCGGCGGCACGAGCGCGGTCGTCACGGCGCTGCGCGCCCTCCCGGACCTGGAGCCCTCGCAGGTCGTGGTGCGCGACGAACTGGCCGTGGGCCTGCGCGACGACCCGTTCGGCGCCGGTCCGGAGGCGGCCTTCACCGCGGCGGCCGGGGTGGCGGCGGCGCTCGCGGCGGTCGGGTTCGCGGTGAGCGCGACGGGGTCGCTGCGGGAACGCGGCGCCGAGTTCGCGATCCTGCGCGCCCTGGGCGCCCCGCGCCGCCGGCTGGCCCGCACGGTCGCCGTCGAGCAGGCGGTGCTGCTTTTCCTGGCCCTGCTGGTGGGCACGGCCCTGGGCGCGGCGCTGACCCGGGCGGTGATCCCGCTGATCGTGCTCACCCCGCAGGCCACCCACCCGGTCCCGGACGTGCTGGTCGCCCTGCCTGCCGGCCGGGTCGCCCTCCTCCTGGCGGGTGTCGCCGTCACGCCCCTGCTGGTCACGGCGGCCCTGGCCCTGCGCCGCACCGACCCGGCTTCGGCGTTGCGCGAGCAGGGAGGTGAGGCGCGGTGAAACCGGTGAGCGCTCCCTGGGTCCGCACCCGGCTTCGCGCCGCGCCCGGTGCCGCCTGGGCCCTCGCGGTGCTGGTGGCGCTGACCGCGTGTCTGGCCGCCGCCTTCCCGCGGGCACTGGAGCGGTACGCGGACGCCGGCCTCGACCGGGCTCTGGCGCAGGCCCGCCCCGACCGGACCAGCGTGCTGGTGCTCGCCCCGCAGCCCGACTTCGGTCTCTCCCCGCGAGAGCGGGAGGAGTCGCTGCGCCCGGACCCGCTGGGCCGGCGGTACGCCAAGGCGGTCGCCGCCGTGGACCGCCGCGCGCCGCTCGCCGTCGACCGGGCGCAGTCGACGTACGGCGTGCGCACCACCCAGGGTCTCCCGGTGCCGGAACCCTGGCTGCCGCAGCCGAGCGGGCTGCCGGCCCAGTTCTACTTCGCCGCCCAGCACGGCCTCGGCGACCACGCCCGGATCGGCTCCGGCCGCCTGCCGCGCGTGACGGGCGGCCCGGTGACCGCCGCGACCGGCGCGCTGGAGGCGGCCGTCACCACCGAGACGGCCCGCACGCTGCGCATCAAGGTGGGCTCCGTCCTGCACGTGCCCGGCGTCGAACGCGCTCCGCTCACCGTCCGGATCACCGGCGTGCTCGCCCCGCGCGACCCCGACGGCGCCTACTGGTCCACCCAGTCCGTGCTGCGCGAGCCGTCGCTGATGACGGTGCCGGGGGCGGCGGGCGCGGACCGCGAACGCTACTGGCTGGGCGCGCTGCTGCTCGCCCCGGACGCCGGGCCCGCCCTGCTGGGGACGGCCGGGACCCCGGTCCGCTACTGGCAGTTGGCCCCCGAGACGGACGCGCTGCACGCCCACGACGTGGACGGGCTGACGTCGGCCGTCGCCGCTCTGGAGTCCGGTCCCGGTCTGCGCGAGGTGCGTTCGGGCGTCGACCCGCTGGCGGACGTCAGCACCGACCTGGACGAGACGGTCCTCGCCTTCGACGGGCTGCGGTCGGGCATCGGCCCACTGGTCGCGGTCGCCGCCGCCGGGGCGGGCACGGTCGCGGGGGTCGTGCTGCTGATGGCGGGCGGCCTGGCCGCCGACCGCCGCCGCGCCGAACTCGCCCTGTTGCGGGCCCGCGGCGCCTCCCTGCGGGGCGTCGCGGGGCGGCTGTTCGCCGAGACCGCCGTGGTCGCGCTGCCCGCGGGCGCCCTCGGCCTCGCCGCCGCCCTGTTCGCGCTGCCCGGTGGCCGGCTCGCCCCCGCCGTCTGGGCGGCCGTCGCCGTCACCGCCGTCGCCTGCGCCGCGCTGCCCGTGCGGGCGTGCGTCGCGCACCGTGCCGTACGGGTCCACGACGGCCGGCGGGACGTGGCCTCCGCCCGTCCGTCCCGGCGGCGCACGGTCGCCGAACTCACCGCCGTCGCCCTGGCGCTCGGCGCGGTCGAGACCCTCCGTCGGCGCGGCGCGTCCGGCACCGGCGGGGACCTGGTGTCGGCGGCACCGGTGCTGATCGGGGTGATCGCCGCGCTGGTGCTCGTACGCCTGTATCCGCTGCCCCTGCGCCGCCTCGCCCGCCCGGCGGGACGCCTGCGCGGCGCGGTGGGCCACCTTGCGCTGGCCCGCGCCGGCCGTACGTCGGTCTCGGCGGTGCTGCCGCTCCTCGCCCTGCTGACGGCGCTCACCACGGCCGCGTTCGGCGGCTCGGTCCTCGCCGGGGTGACGGACGCCCGCGACCGCGCGGCGCTGCTCACCGTCGGCGCCGACGCCCGGATCGAGGAGACCGGGCCGCTCCGGGACGGCCTGTCCGACCGTGTGCGCGGCACCTCCGGCGTCCGGGACGTGGTCGAGGTCGGACTGACCTACCAGGCCAAGGGCCCGGACGGCCGCCAGACCCTGCCGGTGGCCGGCGTGGACCCGGCCGCCTACGCGCGGCTCGCGGCCCGGACCGGGCTGGGGTCCTTCGAGGCGGAGGAGCTGAAGCGGCGCGGCGGTTCCGAGGAGCCGCTGCGGGCGCTGGCCTCGCCGTCCGTCGCCGAACGGTTCGGCACCGGGCAGTTCCGGATCCGCGTGGAGGACGGCACCTCCGTCACGGTCCGGATCGGCCTCGTCCGCGACCGCACCCCCGCCGTCTCGGGTGAGGACTTCCTGGTCGTGGACCGGGCCGGACTCTCCGCCGAGGCGGCCCGCCCGACCGTCCTGCTGCTGACCGGCGACCGGATGGACGCGGGGGCGCTGCGCCGTACTGCGGGCGACGACGCCGGTGCCGAGACCAGTGCGGTGACGCTGCGGTCCGAGGAGCGGGACCGGTACGTCGACTCGCCCCTCCAGACCGGCGCCGAGCGCGTCTACGCGGGTGCCGTCGTCGCGGGCACCGGCTACGCCGTCCTCGCCCTGCTGCTGTCCCTGCTGCGCGCCGCCCCCGAACGCGCCGCCCTGCTGGCCCGGCTGCGCACCATGGGCCTCACCCGGGCGCAGGGCCGCCGTCTGCTCGTCCTGGAGTCCCTGCCCCAGGCCGTGCTGGCAGCCGCGGGAGGGGCCCTGACCGGCTGGGCGGCGATCCGTCTGCTCGCGCCCGGCCTCGACCTGACCACGATCGCCCTGGCGGGCGCCGCGTCCCCGGTGGGCCGCGCCGAACTGCGCACCGACCCGTGGTCGCTGGCCCTGCCGGCGGTCGCGGTGCTGGTGGTGGCGGTGGGCGTCGCCGGGGTGCAGGCATGGTGGTCGGGCCGGCGCGGGTCGGTCACCGAACTGAGGGCGGGGGACGCGCGGTGAGGGCGTTCCCGGCGGGCCGGGCGTCCCCGGGGAACCGGGCGTCCCCGGCGGGCCGACCGTCCCCGGCGGGTCCGACGGACCGCTCCCCCACCGGCACCCCTGGACGACGAGCCGTATCCGCGCAGGAGGCACGATGACGACGAACCCGACCCTCGCCGACCTGGCCGACCGCGCCACCGCGTCCCGCGACCGGCCCGCCTACGGCCACGACGCGCTGATCACCTGCGACCGCCTGGTCCGGATCTTCAGCGCGGACGGCGTGGAGGTGCAGGCCCTCCAGGGCCTCGATCTGCTGGTCCGCGAGGGCGAGTTGATGGCCCTGGTCGGTGCGTCGGGCAGCGGCAAGTCCACGCTGATGAACATCCTGGCCGGCCTGGACACCCCCACCGCCGGGGCGGCCCGGGTGGCGGACCGCGACCTGCTCACGATGACCGCGAAGGACCGCCTCGCCTACCGCCGCGAGGTGGTCGGCTTCGTCTGGCAGCAGACCTCGCGCAACCTGCTGCCGTACCTGACGGCGGCCCAGAACGTGGCCCTGCCGATGCAGTTGGCGGGCGCACGCGGCCGGACCGCCCGACGGGCCCGTGCCGAACGGTCCCTGGAGCTCCTGGAGCTGCTGGACGTCGCCGACTGCCGCGAGCGCCGCCCGCGGGAGATGTCCGGAGGCCAGCAGCAACGCGTCGCCATCGCGGTGGCCCTCGCGGGCGCGCCCTCGGTGCTGCTCGCCGACGAGCCCACGGGCGAGCTGGACTCCCACACGGCGGAGCAGATCTTCGCCGCGTTCCGCACCGCGAACGAGCGCCTGGGCACCACCATCGTCATCGTCACCCACGACCAGGCGGTGGCGGGCGAGGTCCGCCGCACGGTCGCCATCCGCGACGGCCGCACCTCCACGGAGGTCCTGCGCCGCAGCGAGGTGGACGCCACGACCGGCCACGAGACGGTGGTGGCCCGCGAGTACGCCATGCTCGACCGCGCCGGACGGCTCCAGCTGCCCGCCGACTACACGGCGGCCCTCGGCATGCGCGACCGCGTCGCCCTGGAACTGGAGGCCGACCACATCGCCGTACGCCCGGACGACAGTGATCAGTGATCAGTGCTCAGTGCTCAGTGCTCAGTGAGACGGACGCTCCGACGGAGGTCAGCGCACGCTGATACCGAGGGCGCCGGTGCCCGCCCGGCGCAGCGCGACGGACCCGTAGGGCGTACGGAGCCGGAGCCAGGCGCCCGAGGAGAACAGACCCGGCGCGTCCTCGGCGGACTCCGCCCCCGGCCGCAGGAACCCGAGTGACTGGGCCGCGTGCACGGCCCGTACCGGCAGCCCGGTGTCGCCGACCGTCCGGGACCAGATGTCGCGGCCGATCCGGTCCAGCTCGGCCCGGGTACGCGCCTCGGCCGCCAACTCCCCCGTACGGGAGCGGAACTCCGCCACCGCGGCGGCGACCAGCGCGCGCAGGGCGTCCGGCGCGGGAAGCCCCGGCTCGGACCGCCATCCGCCACGCGGGGGCAGCACCCCGGCCCAGGGCGGCCCGGTCACGGCACCCGGAACCCCGGCGGTGGCGGACTGCTCGTCCACCGACTCCAGCAGCTCACCGGCGGAGACGGTCACGTCCAGGGTGACGTCGAGTCCGTTCTCGTACGGCTTGGCCAGCCGTACGGCGCGCACGGCCAGCACCTCGAAGGAGGGAGGCCGGCCGAAGACCGCGAGAGCGGTACCGGCCGCCTGGAGACGGACGGCGGCCGAACGGTCGTAGTGGAGCAGCCGGGAGAGGAAGGCCGCGAGATCCGCGGCCTCCCCCTCGTCGGCCAGATGGAGCACCGTCATGCGGCGACGGCCTCCTCCTTGTCGTCCGTGTACTCCCGCAGGAACTCCCGTTCCTCAGCGGTGATGCGGCGGGGCATCTGCGTCTGGAAGTCGAACGGCACGATCACGGTCGAGGCGCGGACGTAGACCACGTCTCCGTCCTTGACCTCGTAGGTGAGCGTGAAGGAGGCCGCCCTCACCTCCGTGACCCAGAGCTCGATGTCGACCGGGTGGTGCCGGTGCACGAGCTGCCGCTTGTAGTCGATCTCGTGGCGCGCCACCACAGACCCCTGCTTGAAGTCCTTCTCCGGGCGGAACAGGAAGTCGATGCGTGCCTCCTCCAGGTAGCGGAGGAAGACCACGTTGTTGACGTGGCCGTACGCGTCCATGTCCGCCCAGCGCAGCGGGCAGCGGTAGATGTGCCGCAAGATCGATCAGCCCCGGGTCAGCTTCTTGTAGGTGGCGCGGTGCGGACGCGCGGCATCCGCACCGAGCCGCTCGACCTTGTTCTTCTCGTACGACTCGAAGTTGCCCTCGAACCAGAACCACTTGGACTCGCCCTCGTAGGCGAGGATGTGCGTGGCGACCCGGTCGAGGAACCACCGGTCGTGGGAGACGACCACGGCGCACCCGGGGAACTCGAGGAGGGCGTTCTCCAGGCTGCTGAGGGTCTCGACGTCGAGGTCGTTGGTCGGCTCGTCGAGGAGCAGCAGGTTGCCGCCCTGCTTGAGGGTGAGCGCGAGGTTGAGCCGGTTGCGCTCACCGCCGGAGAGCACACCGGCCGCCTTCTGCTGGTCCGGCCCCTTGAACCCGAAGGCGGAGACGTACGCGCGGCTGGGCATCTCGACCTGGCCGACGTTGATGTAGTCCAGCTCGTCGCTCACAACGGCCCACAGCGACTTCTTGGGGTCGATGTTCTCGCGGCTCTGGTCGACGTAGGAGATCTTGACGGTGTCGCCGACCTTGATCTGCCCGGAGTCCGGCTCCTCGAAGCCCTGGATCATCTTGAACAGAGTGGTCTTGCCGGCACCGTTGGGTCCGATGACCCCGACGATCCCGTTGCGCGGCAGCGTGAAGCTGAGGTCGTCGATGAGCACCTTCTCGCCGAAGGCCTTGCTGAGGTTGTTGACCTCGACGACGACGTTGCCCAGGCGCGGGCCCGGCGGGATCTGGATCTCCTCGAAGTCCAGCTTCCGCATCTTGTCGGCCTCGGCGGCCATCTCCTCGTACCGCGCGAGACGCGCCTTGGACTTGGCCTGCCGCCCCTTGGCGTTCGACCGCACCCACTCCAGCTCGTCCTTGAGCCGCTTGGCGCGCTTGGCGTCCTTCTGGCCCTCGACCTTGAGACGGGTCTGCTTGGTCTCCAGGTACTTGGAGTAGTTGCCCTCGTAGCCGTGCAGCCGCCCGCGGTCGACCTCGCAGATCCAGCCGGCGACGTTGTCCAGGAAGTACCGGTCGTGGGTCACGGCCACGACGGTGCCCTCGTACTTGGCGAGGTGCTGCTCCAGCCAGTTCACCGACTCGGCGTCGAGGTGGTTGGTGGGCTCGTCGAGCAGCAGCAGGTCGGGCGCCTCGAGCAGCAGCTTGCACAGCGCGACGCGGCGCTTCTCACCACCGGACAGGTTGGCGACGGGCCAGTCGCCGGGCGGGCAGCCCAGCGCGTCCATGGCCTGCTCCAGCTGGGCGTCGAGGTCCCAGGCGTTGGCGTGGTCGAGCTCCTCCTGGAGCTTGCCCATCTCCTCGAGCAGCGCGTCCGAGTAGTCGGTGGCCATCTGCTCGGCGATCTCGTTGAACCGGTCGAGCTTGCCCTTGACCTCGGCGACACCCTCCTGGACGTTCTCCAGGACGTTCTTGTCCTCGCTCAGCGGGGGCTCCTGCAGCAGGATGCCGACCGTGTAGCCCGGCGACAGGAAGGCGTCACCGTTGGACGGCTGCTCCAGCCCGGCCATGATCTTCAGCACGGTCGATTTACCGGCACCGTTCGGCCCGACCACGCCGATCTTCGCGCCGGGCAGGAAGCTCAGGGTGACGTCATCGAGGATCACCTTGTCGCCGTGCGCCTTGCGCGCCTTGCGCATGGTGTAAATGTACTCAGCCAAGAGAAACCGTCCGGCAGCTTGAATCAGGCAGTGGGCAGATACACCCCATCTTGCCGCACCGCCACCGCTGTGAGGAAACGCGTTCCCTGCGGGGCTCCTGACCTGGCCTTTCCCGGATGCCCCCCGGAGCCTCACCTGTCACTGCCGGTCGCCGCCGATCGGCCTCGGGCACCCTCGCACGGCCCAGGGACGGCCCAGCCGGACGCGTGGTCGAGGCCTCTCCAGTGTCAGTCCCTGCGGCTATGGTGCGTCCGCCATGAAGGGCGACGCTCTGGGGAGGGCCTGTGGGAGCCAAGACGGGACTGCTGGTGTGCGCCGACGGGGACGCCGCGGGAATGCTGCGTCAAGTGGGGGTGGCTGACCTTGTACGGACGAAGGCCATGCTGCGGCGGCTCTATCCGGGCTGCGAGATCGATGAGTGCGAGGGTTCGAACCTCTCGGACGGCGTGTACCCGCCGCAAGGGACGGTGTACGCGGCCAGTTGGCCCGGCGTGGAGGTCGTGGGCGACCAGAGTCTGATGATCGACAGCCCCTCCGAGCTTCCGGAACACCTGGTGGCGGCGAGCGCCGGCCGACGGCTCGTCCTGCATGCCATGCACAGCGTCGTCGACTGGCTGGCGTTCGCCGTGTGGGAGGACGGACGCCTCGTCCGCTCGCTGAGCCTCTCGCCGGACAGCGGAATCACCGAGAACATCGGCGAACCGCTCCCCTTCGAACTGCCCTACTGGGCCGGAGACCGTCCGGCGGACATCGTCCCCTGGCCCGGCGAGGAGGAAGAGCCATATGCCCTGCCCTTCCACCCCATGGAGCTGGGCGAGGACGCGTTGCGCGCGCTCTGCGGCTTCGTCCAAGAGGGCCGACCCGAATCTGACGACGTCGACGCGGATGCCACCAGACTGCATGGCTTCCATGTGAGGGAGCCGCATGGGCCCGACTCCGCCGTACAGGAGGCAGAACTACGCAGGGCCGCGGCAGCCATGGACCCGCCACGCTTCTACACCCTGGGACCTGACGGCGCACTGATCGAGCGGTCAGGCCCTTGACCCGATCAAGTTCTTTCTGCTGAGTCTCCGCGGAGCTCCTTCACCGGGTGATCGGGATCTCGTAGACGATCTCGCAATGAGCCGCGGGCACCACGATGTCGGCTGTCTCCACGGGCCGACCATCGTCGCTGTAGTACGTCCGCTGGATGTGCGTGACGAGGGCGGCTTTCTGGACGCCGAGTAGCGACGCCTCTTCGGCGGTCGCCTGTCTGGGCTCCGGCTGCTCGACGGCATGGCTCACCGTGATGCCGATCGCGGCCATCCGGTTCACGACGCCCGCTCCCGCGTGCGGCCCACCCTCCGGGAGAACAACGAGAGTGCCCGCGGTGAGGTCGTACGGCTCCCAACTCGTTGACAACTGCACAGGCCTGCCGTCCGCCAGGAACTCATACGCCGTCCGCACGCACAGCTCGCCCTCGTCGATGCCGAGTCGCGCCGCGATGTCTGCGGGGGCCGGCACCTTGGCGTCCGTCCGGCTCTCCCAGTCCCCTTGCCTGCCCACAGCCTTCATATCGGCCCGGAAGGGCGACCCGCTCGGCTGCTCACGCGCCGAGGACCTCACCACTCGCACCCGCTGCCGGGGCTCGGTGACGTAGGTACCCGACCCGGCGCGACCCTCAAGCACACCTTGGGAGATCAGCAGCTCCTGCGCCCGACGGACCACGTTCTCGCCGACGCCGCACTCCTGGCCGATCTGCGCGCGAGAGGGCAGACGGTCTCCCGGCTCCCACAGGTGCTCCGCGATCCGCCGCCGGAGTTCGTCGGCGACGCGGAGATAGGGCGGCTGCTCATGCATATGGAAAATCTAGTCCACTAGCTCTAATCTAGTTAACTAGCTTCACTTAAAGTGATCGCTGGATGACGGAGGCTGCCCTGTGCCCGCTTCGGGAGTTAGCGCGGCGGCCATCGCCGCCCGGTTGACCGCCCTCGGGCTTTCCACACGAGTGGAGGAACAGCACGAGCACACAGCGGTGGAAGTGGAGGTGCCGGACACGCTCTCCGCCGAGTCATGGCGGGACGTCCTGGACGTGGTGGCTGAGGCCGACCGATTCGGGCTCCTCGCCACCAGCTTGAACGACCGCACCTTATGGGCGGTCGTACGCAAAGCGGCCCCCACGACGGGCGATGTCGGGGGACCGAGCCATCAGCGATAGGAGCTGAACAGCGTGTTCAACCGTATCCGCCGCGCCTTCTCGCTCACTAGGGCGCGCAACTCTCCAAGGGGCAGGCACCGCCGTCCGTTAGCACCTGCCTTTCCTCCTCCTCTCCCCGTCCCTCGTGGGCCCGTGGGCACGTCGGCCCCCGGCTTGGGCCGTACAGCCGACGACGCGGCATCTCATCGAAACCTGCTCAGAGGAGAGGACGTGGTCCTGGTCCGCCCGTACGTCCTGGCGATGGAAGCACGCCTCCGGACACGTGCGATGGTCATCGCCCCTCACCTCTCGGCGGACGCCTGGTCATCGCTGACAGGGGCTTACTGATGCCACATCGTCGACAGCCGCACATCCCAGACGCCGCGTCCGCCCCCTACCGCTCGACTGCATGCCGGATCGGCACGCACCACGTCTGCGCCGACGCCTCCCCGACGCCGGCCCCGTCCGACATCCCGGTGATCTGCGAGGCGTGCGACTGCCCGTGCCACTCGGGCGTTGACCCGTCCGCGTCCTTGGGGGTGACGCGGTGACGGCGTATACCCCCGGCGGCCCGCTGGTCTCCAACATCGAGGTCACCGCGACCACCGTGCAGCGCGGCGACATCATCCAACTCGGCGGCCGTGTCGTCCGGGTGAGAGACCTTTTCCAGCTCCCTCAGGGAGTGAAGCAACTGGTTTTTGAGTCGGGCGAGTTGCTGACCATACATGCGCGTACCCGGCTCGTCGCCGTGCGAATGCTGAGAAGGCGGTGACCGGCTCCATGCGCTCACGCCACCTCGACATCGCCGACGGCCTCCGGCAGCAGATCACAGCCGGCCGCATCCTGCCGAGCGAACGCCTTCCATCCGAGGCTGCTCTCGCGGACCGCTACGAGATCAGCACGGTGACGCTGCGAAGAGCACTCGCCGTGCTCCAGAGGGAAGGCCTCGTCGAGAAGATCCACGGCAAAGGCAACTTCGTCCGCCGCCCTCACCGCAAGATCATGTACGTCGGCGGCTGGGGCACCCTGGACCCGTGGACCGCCGCCGAACCGGACTTGCGCGTCACCATCCGCAGCACCGCAGTTCAGGCACAAGCGCACTTGGCGACCTTGTTGAAGGTGCCCACGGGCAGCTCCGTCGTGGAGTTCACCTGCCTCAGCCGCCAAGGTGTGTCACCACACGGCCTGGCGCGCGTCTACATGCCGCACGGCCTGGTCCCGCCCGAAGCACTCGACGACGCCTCCACATCCAGAGAGGCAGCCAGAAGGTTCGCCTACCTCGCTCCACCCCCGACTGCTGCCCGATAGACGGTGAGCGCTCGCTTCCCGACACCGGACGAAGACTCGGCCCTCCGGATCGGCATCGCGTCAGTCGTCCTCTCCATCACTCGCATCGCCACCGACTCCACGGGCCGCGTCGTCGAAGCCGCGCTTCTGGCCTTCCCGGGGGATCGAGTCGACGCCGTGTTCACCACCCACCACGAAATCGACGAAAGGCAGAGCAAGGGATGACAGCACCGAACGAACTGCGACTCCTCCCGTGGTCGGGCCCGGAAGGCAAGCCCTGCTACCTGAGCACCGATGAACGCGGTGGCTACATGTCTCGCCTGGCGGACAATGTCGAGGCGGTCCAACTCGGCATGGCGGCCGAGCTCCTGGAGGAAGCCTCCGAAACCCTCAGCGACCGGGATGTGGCCCTCGACGAGATGCAGCGCTTGGCGAAGGAACTGAGCGGGGCCCTCCGGGACGTCCTCCGCGTTGCCACCAGCCGCGGTCACCTCCTGGCAGTCGGCGGACCGCGTCCCTGAGAGACCGCCAAGAGCGGCTGCCTGCGGCGACATCCCTCGAGCGCACAGAGAGAAGCCCGTCTACTGATCACCGGCTCCGCTGACCAGCGGGACTGAAGAAGCCCACGGCTCTGACCAGTTCAGAATGTCGTGGGCTTCCGTCGTTGGTGGTGGGCATCGGCTGACCTCGCACGGCCCGGAGTCGACCCAGTCCTCTCGCCAGGGTAGACACTCAGCCGGCAGTCGTGGCGTGAGCCTCAGTCGCCCCCGAACCACAGATAGCTGCCGGGGGTGGCTGCACACTCACCCAGCATCCTCGCGAGGTCGTCCAACGCGGCGAGCTGACGCTCGTCACCGCACTGTTGCTTCAGATCGCCAATCTCCTGAACGGCGGCTGCGGCCTCCTGCTCGTTCATCAACGTATCCCCGTACGGATCGACGGCAGTAAGCCGCCCGGGTACACCGAGAAGCTGAAGCGAGCCGAGCGCATCGGCCAGGGCGTCGCCATGCCCGTAGGAAGTCTGCAAGAACGTCGCACGCCAGTTCCTGCGCGCCGGCCGTGATGAGTGCAGCTCCAGATCAATCCCCATGCTCCATGATGCACGTGTGCAGCTGCTGCGCAGCCACAAGTGATCACGGGGGCCGTGACCTGCGGCCGACTTATCGATCAACGCCCTGACCTGCTGCCGAGCTGTCGGCACCTGTCGACGTTGGTCACCATTGAGCGCCCTTCCACGGCCCGAGGACGGCCCGGGAGGGCGCTCGTACGTGAGCGCCGCATTGTGAGTTCGGTTTGACCGCCCTGTCCACCCGTGCTGCGCGGGGCGGCCGTGGCCGTGTCAGACCACCGCCCCGCGCCGCTGCCGTCCGCTGTCGTTGATGTCAGCCATGGATGTCACCTCACACAGGCTGGGGTCACTTGCGACGCTTGCGTGTCTTCGCCTTGCGCTCGGCTTCCTTACGCTTCTCGATGGTGTACGACGACCACTCGCCACGGTGCAGGTTGCATCGCGACGCACCGACCATCGCCAGCCGCCGGCACCGAGTGCCCTTGTCCGTGAGCGCTCCGCACCTGGACTGCGTACGAGCCACGTCTCCCACCCCCGGTCTCGACCGTTGTGCGGACCAATGCAGGATTGCCGGGCACATGTCCTTTGTGGAAGGCGCACTGCTCCGCGCAGCGGTGCACGGCGGGCCAAGGAGGTCGCTCGGGGACGCACGCTTTCCAACTGTATTGATGAGGTGCTGGATGGGGTGCAGGGTCGTCTACCTGCGTTCATTGAGGGCTCGTCACCAGGCTGAGGCTGGCTCCGGTCTTGGCTGAACGTCGGTGAATCGGGCTGAATGAGACGAAAACTGGGACGGCCCGTCCGGCGGTCGTTGTCAGTGGCCTCGCCTAGTCTCCGGCCATGAGCATGATCGGTGAGTACCTGCGTGTCACGGCTGCTGAGCTTGACCGAGCGATCCAGGACCCCGACTGGGCTTTGGACTTCGTCGAAGAGGTCCAGGACGCCGAGGAGGAGACGGAGCCCGCGCTGGCCGAGGCGCGTCACTTCAGCACGTACAAGGCCTGGGACATGCTTCGCTTCCTTCTGTCGCGTGCTGGGTTTCCCGTGAACGTGATCCACGGTGAGGAGCCGTTCGCCGAGGACGAGGACTGGGGGTACGGGCCTCCGAAGTACCTGCGGCCTGAGCGGGTCCGGCTTGCGGCGAAAGCTCTGCGGGACACCAGCTATGACCAGCTCGTCAGTGGCGTGGATCCTGCTGAACTGACTGGTGCCGAGGTGTATCCGCTCGGATGGAGTGAGTCTGGCTCGCTGGACTGGGGGCGTCCCTGGTACGACGGGCTTACACAGTTCTTCGAGGCTGCTGCCAGGGCGGACGACGCGATGCTCGTCTGGCTGGACTGACAGGCGCAGACACCGGTGAGACCTCAGCTTGGGAAGCTGCGATCATTAGCTGCTGGTTCGGGAGCTGACCTGCGCGAACGGTCGATGTGCGGCCTCATTCTGCTCGGCTTCTTTCACCGTGGTTCCCCGCTGTTCCCCGCTCCATCTGGTGCGCTTGTGGTGCAGCAGGGGCGCGGTGCCCACCCACGTTGACCCTCATGCCGCAGCTGTTGCGGCCTTCACCGACGGATCACGTGAACTCTAGTTGGGCGGCGCGAGATCAACTCGCACGGCTTCCTCGAAGGCTTCGGCGGCTGCCATGACATCCTTCAAAGCAGCATCAGCATCGGCTGGCTCAGCGTGCAGGATCGGCCCCTGGGCCGTAAGCAGCTTCCTCCGCATGCGCACGGCTGCCAGGCGGACAGGTTCCGAGGCTATGAGATCGATCTCGACCCCGAGCTTGTACGCCGCTGACCGAGCGTCGTGCAAGGTGCCGTCGGCTTCATCTCTCACGATTGCGACGAGTGCATCGTGCCATCCGTACACAGCCAACAGCAGATCTCGGTAGAGGTGGCGCTTGTCATCCAACCAGCGCACACGTTCTTCGTGTCGGCGTTGTTCTCGTTGGAGACGCAGCTGCCCTCGTTGGGCCAACCACGCTCCGGAGAAGCCCGAAACGGCGCCCACCGAGGCGCCGAAAAGCCCTGCTAGCGCTGCGTCCAATGCTGCACCTACTCCATCTAGGGACATGCGGTCCGGGCAATACAACCAGAAGGCGACACACGGGAGCACGAGGCGATGAAGTCTCGCTGACTGAGCCCAGTCAGGACACAGCTAGAAGGGCCAGATGAGGAGGGCTCTACTCTCGGTCTGGCCCTTCGCATAGTTTGAGGCGCTGCCGTGCGACACGCGCCTTAGGGAGTTCGATCGCAACTCGGCACCAGCGGGGCGCCTCCTGGTCACGTTGGCCATGCCAGACTGCCTGGGAGTTCTGACGCCTGGCGCCCTTGATGTCACTCGCGGTTGTCAGAGCGGGGCAACCGCATGCGCTCGCTGACACGATGGTCCCGTGGTTGACCTGGAGCGCATCAAAGCAGAGACCGTGGCGTACTTCCGAGTACTCGATGAATCCGTCACCCAGCGGCACCACTTCCGCCACGCAGATGAGGAAGGCGGCCTGTGGTGCATCGAGGCCGTACCTGACCGCGGTGAGGTGGTCGTCATCAAGCAAGCCGAGCTGACTCCGGCCGGCCAACTCCGCCGGTACAGCTGGGAGCACCTGGAGGACGAGTACGGCTTCCTAACAGACCAAGCGATCGATCCTGAAGAGGATCCGCTGGAAGCCATCCCGGCCGAAGAGTTCCTTCGCGTGTGGACTCGGTAAGCGGGCTGGACAACCACTTTAGGAGAGAGGCTGAGTGATCTCCCTCCTGAGCTTCGGTTTCATAAGGCGAAGAAGCGGACGGGTACTCGCCCAAGAGGCACCGGTGTTGACCGTGGCTGACCCCTGCATCTGGCACGGTCGTGGCACGAACTCCAGCCGACGACAGTCAGCCACGCCGGCGGGTGCGCCGACCAACCAGGTGCGCGTATGCCTCGCTGTACCCCCACTGGCCTTCACCACGTTGCCAGTGCCGTCGACCAAAGCAAGCCGCGATAGCGGGCACGAGCTGACGATGTCTGAGCCCTCAGTTTGGGAAGCTAAGGCCATCTGAGTCCTGCTTTGTAGCTGATCTGCGACTGCTGTCGGCTCTTGGTGTGAAGCGGCTGGTTCCCAGGTGTTCCCCGTGTATCCCCGCACAATCTGGCACGGGTCTGACACGAGAGATGCGGCCGCGTGGCACGTACTGCCGCCGGGCAACATCGGGAGGACAATTTGCCATATGGTCAACTTGCAGTTGCCCGCCGACGTCGACGAGATCATGCACTACATCGGCGAGGCCGCCAAATTGTCGGGCTACCTCAAGTGGAATGAGGAGGCCAAGCTCAAGGCCGACATGATGAACGTACGGCACCGTTGGGTGTCCCGGGTTTCCGAAGAGGCGCTCCGGAAGAAGTGTCGAGCGGTCGACCTTACGGACGCGGAGACCGCCAAGATTCTTGAGTATCTCCGCAAGATTCAAGACGGCCGGCAGTTGGTGCCTCACAAGATGTACCGCGCGTTCCGCTTTACTCAGGAGCCGGCATAGGAGGCCGACGCAACGGTGCCCAGCACGAAATTGATCACTGCGACACCCAACCCTCGGTCGACAGCGGGCACCGCCGTCCACGCGGACAGTGGATTCTTGTGAGTGAGTCTGCTGCACAGCGACCACGCACAGCGCGACAGGCCTAGCGCGTGTCTGTCTGACGTTTGTTGGTCAGTTGATCGGATGTGTCTGTCCGATCAGTGATCATTGATCACGAGACATACAAGCAGCGAAACACCGTCGAGCGGTGCATCAACCGCCTCAAGCAAGCACGCGGCCTGGCCACACGAACCGGCAAGCTCGCGATCGCCTACCAGGCCGCACTCCACCTCGCGGGCATCCTCAACTGGACCCGACGCTGACCAAAGAGACAGAACCTAGGTGGGGGGAGCACCTGCAGCATGGCACGGAGAGAGCGCTGAGGGCTTCCGTCACGCACTAATTCGACTATGCTCGTGAGCGGCTGCCGCAGTCTTCCCAGTGTGCCGCTATATGGCGACGAAATACCCAAAAAGTGCCACGTAGACCAGACCGAATAACACCGGCAGGGCTTGCTCGGTGCTAGTGAGACGGAAATACCTTCCGTGCTGACCAGAGCGCACAGAAGCGTGCCACTCGCCCCTAGAATAAGCTCGGGCGGGTAGCCTTTCCTCAAGGACTTCAATAACCGCATATTTTGCCCTGTTGAGCAGACGGTATGACCGCAGTGTGCAAAACCAGACGAAGCATGCCCCACACATCACGAGCAATGCAACTACTGGCACGAAGATCCCAGTCTCGCTGGTGAGCTTCGAGGATACTGAGGTGATGACGCTGACCACGGCCAGGTTCAAGGTCAAGAAGAAGGAGTTGACGAGGCCCCTACGGGCGCTCAGTCGGTCAGCCATCTCGACGCAGAGCTTGTATTGTTCAAGAATGAGCTGATTCTGTAGGTCTGCGGTATCGGAATTACCTTCCCGTACCACGTTGGTGTTCCATACTGCTATATGCAGCTCGCGTGACGCTTCAGACACGGGCACCCCTAAGGGCGGGCTCAAGGCCCGCCCATCGAACTTTTACAGGGAATAGTCCTCGATTTCGAGGAAGTCGCGGTAGGCAGGATGGAACTCATAGCGCTCTTCTCTTTTACCGCGCCGTGAGGCGTTTCGCGCCAGAATCTTCGCCTTCCTCAGATCATCTGCGCGATCTGGGTAAGTGAAAATCCCCTCTCGCACTTCAATGCCTAGGAAGGAGATCTTGACAAGCCCTTCAAGGAACTGGGCAGCCTGGTCTTCTTCAGTCAATCCAGAGATTGATTGAATTATCTCTAGAATCTCAGCTTTCGGCATGATTGGCAGGCAGCCAGCAAATTCATAAACTACCTCCTCTAGGTGATCCATGGTCGACCCGTACTCGACAAGCAGTGCATCGAGGGCAAACTTGCTGTAGTTTTTCTTCGCCTCCATGATGTCGGATTCTTCGACTGTCAGGTGCCGCGCATTCGCCGCACTGAAAACGGCCGCCTTACAGAAGAACACCAAGTCTCGTGGACGGTGGAGGACGGTCGACAGGATGTAGTCCAGCGTTGGCTCGCCGTCGACGCTGGGACAGAAATGCCTTTCCCACAGCTCGTTGGGAGAGGTCCCCTTTGGGCGGGCTGATAGATACCGCTCGTCTATCACGCGCTTCAGTAGTTCTGGCTGGTTCCAGTCGATTCTCTTGGTATTGATCTTGTCCGGCTCGCGAGCCTCCTTGATTACTTCATCGTAGATGTCAGACCTCAAGAAGACACTGACCGTTACGTTCACGGAGCGCAGCTTATTGTTTTCCCTCTGGAATTCCTCCGCGATCCGGCTCACTGTGCTTAGGAGGCCCACGAGCAAGACCGCTTGTGTTTTGAGTTGCGCGGATTTCATCCATGCACTGTCGAGATTGTCTACCAGCAGCGCTACGCGGTGGCGGTCACGCAGCGCTTCTCCGAGCAACTTACGGAGATTCCCGACAATGTTGCCGTGAAGTGCCTGGGCGATACGCTCGCGCTGCTTCTCGATAGTTCGGGCGGATCCATGCATCTCACGGCGAACGGACTCGATGACGCGCTCAAGCCGGACGGAAAACTCCTCGGCGATGTCGTTCTGCGCCAGATAGTCGCGTAGCCGCGCCATCGGTGTTCCGCTCCCGATACCGGCCGGCAGCCTGTCAGCCGCGGCGACAGCCTCTAGTGAGATTTCGGAGTAGAGCAGGAACCGCCAGAAGCTCTCAACGAGATATGACTGATTTCCGTCACCTCCAAGAGAATGTAATACGCTTACAAGGCCGTCCAGATCGTAATTAGTTGGCCGGACGACACAGACCAAATTCCGCTTATCGTCCCGCAGGACTTGCGAGGCGCGGATCATGTTCGCCGATTTTCCCATGCCTTTGCGCCCGACGAACACGACGCTGCTTTCGCTCAGGATCGCCTCATATTCCGCTGTCTCAACGAAATACTCATCGAGGGTATCGGACTCGTTTTCGGCAACATAGTCGCCGAATTTTAGGTCCTTAAGTTCTGCTGCAAGTTCGACCTTCGGCGTCGGATGTGAATCTGCCATCCCCTCCTGGTTCCATGCCCGGAAAGCTTGCTCGCGCCATTGCCCTAGCTTCTCGGCAAGTCTTTTCTTGTTGTGATAGGTATAGAGAATGTCTTTGTAGTCGACCGGTCCATGGTAGTCCTCCTCGACAACCACCAGCAAAGGCCGCTCTAGCCCTCTTGCGAGCCCAGCGATAAAAGCACTCCGAGCGTTATGCAGCCGATTCCTCTCATGCCTCTCGCCTGACATCTGAAGAAGTGTAGCGGCTGAGGAATAAACGGCGTTAACGTACCAAGCCAGTGGGGCTGATCCCTGTTCCGCTGGATCGGCGATCGTTACTTTTGTTCCGAGGTCTCTTTCTTTGCTGACCATCCTTCGGAGATTTCGCTCCGATTCCGAGGTGTGATAAGTGGGAACGTAGAACAGTGAGTTCCTCGCGGTCCGATCCAGGGCCTGGGACACGTCATCCCATAGCGTCTTTTCGCTTGCCTCTTCAATGCCGGTCATAAATTTTGCGGCGAGTTCGCTGCCGGTTTCGTAGAAGATGCATCCGATTGTCGAGAAAATATCGAACGCTCGCCAGTCGCGCATCGTCTCCGGAGTTTTGCAAACGGATAGGACGATGTGCTTGCGTTGACTAAAGGCGTAGCCCACTTCGAACAGAACGTTCTCACTTAGAGTGGTGACATCAAAGAGGCAGATCGTGCTATCGTCGATATCCTGAAGCACCGTCTCAATGATAATTCTGCCAGTAGCAGGATTCGCCTCCCATGTTTTCGCTTCGGCAAAACGGCTCTTGTTTATTAGGGTCGCCGCCTGCTGAATCTCCTGTGAGACATCGACAGGGTTTTTTGAGTAGCCGAGAAAGACCTTGTAATCCATCTTGCCCCCCATGATCAGTGGCAGGGGTTGCGACCCCCTGATCGTTCAATGCAAGGAAGCACTCAGTCAGGAGTGCGATCTCCCCTCCCGCGCATCATTCGACTGATTTTAGGCAGCGATCAGTTGGTTGGGGAGACTTCTCGCAGATTCGTCGCAAACCTAGGTCTGCCAAGGTCGGCGGAGCGGCTTTGGCTGGTGGCCTGCCTGGTCTGGGGTCGAGCATGATCTGGGGGCCGTATGTTGGTTGGCAACGCGGGCAGTCTTTGGACCTGCCCGCAATGTGCACGAGTGGCACCTGGTCTCGCTCGACGCGGGACCTGGACCCGGGAGGTGGCTAAAGCCGCGGAGCCGACCGCCCCGGCCCCGACGTACCTCTTCTCGCATCAGGCCGCTGGCTTCTGTGTACGCGGCACGGGCGCCGGCCGGGCTGGAGCGGGGCGGAGACAGGAGCGCAGGCCCGGCCGGGGGCCGGGCCGCGCGCGGTGAGCGGAGCGAGCCGCCTTGAAGTAGGGAAAGTCTTATCCCGCTGGGATGAGGTGCTTGCCGTCGTGGCTTCGTACGTGGGGGCCCCGTCTAGGGCATCCAGGAGTCTGATCGCGTAGACCTCGGCCATGCGGCAGCTGACCTCGTCGGATGTGAGCCATGAGACGGCTGTTGACTCGCTTGAGGTGCGTTCGGTGCCGCCGGAGGGCTTGCAGCGGAAGACCAGGGCCACGATGCCGCGGGTGGTGTTCTTGTAGACGCCGCTCGCCTCCGCCGGCATCATCCCGGCCCCCGAGAAGGGCAAGCGCTACGCCGCCGCCCGCGAGCACGGCATGCACGCGCTCCGGCACTTCTACGCCTCGGTCCTCCTGGACGCCGGGGAGAGCATCAAGGCCCTGAGTCTGTACCTCGGTCACAGCGACCCTGGGTTCACCCTTCGGGTCTACACGCATCTGATGCCGTCCAGCGAGACACGGACCCGGAAAGCCATCTCCGCGATGTACCGGGCCGCCGGTCACGCTCACGACGGCCCAGAGACGATCCAGGTCGCCTGAGCCGGCCCCTCATCGGCGGGAAAGCTGCTGGTGAGGGGCCCTCTCATGCCCTCTATCGCGGACACCGAAGTGAGAGTCAATGCCAGTAGGCCGCCAAGGCTTCGCAGTCACCAACCTGCGGGCAGGATGCCGTTGGCGTATCTGTTCAAGCCAGGGGGTCACATGGGAAGCGCACTCATCGGCTTAGCCGCTGCGGTGGTTGGTGTCACGGGCACGCTGATTGCCTCCGTCCTTTCGCAACGTCACATGGCTCGCGTCCAGTCGCAAGAGTTCGCGCGTCAACAGCAGGCGACCGAAGCTCAGTGGCATCGTGAGCAGCAAGTAGCAGAGCTGAACCGTCGTCGCGATGGCTACATGCAAGTCAACGCATCTTTCCGGCGTTACCGAACCCATCTCATGAACTTCCTGTGGGATGTGCACAAGGGGTCTGTCACGCCAGATGCTCGTGAGCTGGTCGAGGAGGCTCGACGCGACCACCACTCCGTCTTCGCTGAGGCGCAGATGGTCGCCTCGCCTGCGGTGCTCGTCGAGCTAGACGGGATGACGACGGCGCTGTCTGACGTCTACCGGCGAACCATGTGTCTGGAGGAGGGCAATCCGGAGCCGGATGGGTCCTTCAACGACATACGAACAGACTTCGTTCGCCTTTGGGAGCGCTGGGAGGGGATGCGCACCGTGATGCGCGCCGACCTCGGCCTGGGAAGCATCGCTGGGGAGCCGCCCTCATCGGGTCACCGAAGCGCTCCAGCAACGGTCGATGGCCCAGGGACGGCCCAAGTTGCCTGAGGCGGCCCCTCGTCGGCGAGGAAACCGCTGGTGAGGGGCCTTTTCATGCCCTCTCGCGGCAAGTAACACCCCATCTTGCCGCACCGCCACCGCTGTGAGGAAACGCGTTCCCTGGCGCAATGCTGACCTGGGGTTTCGCGCCTTGCCGAACTAGGGTGGCGATGTGACGAGCGCACCGGAGCGCCCCCGCCCTCTCCTTTTCCTCGACGTGGACGGCCCGCTCATCCCGTTCGGGTCGTCGCCCGACCGCGCGCCGGGGTCCGTCACCGCTCCGGCCGAGGGGCATCCGCTGCTTGATCGCCTCGTCCCCGGGACCGGGCAGCGCCTCAGGGCATTGGGGTGCGACCTGGTGTGGGCGACGACGTGGGGAGAGGACGCGAACTCGACCGTCGCCCCGCTCATCGGGCTGCCGCGTCTGCCGGTGGTGCCGTGGCCGGCCGACGGGGCCGTGGCCGTCCCACGCGGCGTTCACTGGAAGACACCCTGCCTAGTCGAGTTTGCCAGCGGGCGACCGTTCATCTGGGTCGACGACGAGATCGGCGACATGGATCGACTGTGGGTGGCGGCCCAGCACCCCGGTCCCTCGCTCCTCCATCACGTCGCCCCGGCGAGAGGCCTCACGGACGCCGACTTCTCGGCACTGGCCCGGTGGCTCGACTCGTCGGGACGGGCCTGACGCCGACGAACGCCTCGAAGCAGAGCTAGCCGGGGGCTCCGTCGGCCAGCAGAGCGGCCTGTCGTTGGACCGCCGCGGCGACCCGGGGCTCGTCGTCGGTGGCGAGGAGGTCGAGGAGGGCGCCGCGGAGGACCGCGAGGGCGAGGGTGCGGCGGGTGGCGCCGTCCTCGCTGTCCCGCTCCGGCTGGGGCTGGCACGCGGCGAGGACGTCCAGCCAGTCGTGCACCGTGGCGCGGGCGAAGCCCGACCAGGCGCCCTCGGGCTCGACGAGAGAGCGCGCGTACGCCTCGGACCAGAGGCGGAGCAGGGCCCGGTGTTCGCGGGCGGAGAGCCAGGTCCAGACGTGTTCGACCGCCGGGACCAGGCCGACGGGCCGGTCGGTGCCCCGGAGGCGGTCCAGGAGCGCCAGTTCGTCCGCGCGGGCCCGTTCCAGCAACGCCCGCACCAGGCCGTCCTTGTTGCCGAACAGGAACATCAGCACTCGCGTGCTGGACCCGATGGCGTCGGCCAGCGGGCGCAGCGACAGGTCGGCCAGGCCGTGGGTGAGTACGTACCGGTAGGCCGCCTCCAGCAGCTCGACCTGGCGCGCGGACGGGGTTGCCGTTGTCGGGGACATGGGCCTAGCCTAATTCTACTGACACGGTCGTTTCAGTATCGGGGAGTAGTCGAAGCGTTACCTATGGCACGGAGTGCGATCCATGTCCGAGCGAGACCACCGGCGGCACCTCGTCATACGCTGCGCCGACCGCCCCGGCGACCTGGGCTGGGTCGTGATGGCCCACGGCGAGATCTACGAGCGGCAGTTCGGCTGGAACACCGACTTCGAAGCCCTCGTGGCCAAGATCGTCGCCGAGTACGCGGCCAAGCACGACCCGGCCACGGAAGCCGCCTGGATCGTTGAGGTCGACGGCGAGCGCGCGGGCTGCGTCCTCCTCGTCGCCGGTGACCAGCCGGGCGTCGCGAAGCTGCGCATCCTGCTCGTCGCGCCGACGGCTCGGGGGCTCGGTCTCGGCGCCCGCCTGGTCGAGGAGTGCCTGGACTTCGCCCGCCGGGCCGGCTACCGGCAGGTGACGCTGTGGACCAACGACGTCCTGGTGGCCGCCCGCAAGATCTACCAGCGCTTCGGCTTCCGTCTGGCGGACGAGGAGCCCCATCACAGCTTCGGTCATGATCTCGTCGGGCAGAACTGGATCCTCGACCTGCGCTGACGCCTGGTCAGTGACCGGCCGTGGACAGCTCCAGCCGCCGGCCCCGGAAGCGCTCGCGCAGGAGTCGGTCGTGGGTCACCACCACGAGGGTGCCGGTGTAGTGGGCCAGGGCCGCCTCGATCTCCTCCATCAGGGACGGGGAGAGGTGGTTGGTCGGTTCGTCCAGGAGGAGCAGGTCGAGGGGGCCGGACGTGACCAGGCGGGCCAGTTCGAGCTTGCGGCGCTGCCCGACGGACAGGTCGCGTACGGGGACGGACAGGTCCGCGGGGTGGAACAGGCCCAGTGCGAGCAGCGTGTCGGCGTGTTCGTCGGGGTGGCCTACGCGGCCGGCCGCGTAGGCCGCGAGGAGGGTGCGGGCGTCGAAGGCGGCTTCGGGGGCGCACTGTTGGCGCAGGTGGCCGATCCGGCGCGGGCGGCGGACGGAGCCCGCGTCGGGTGTCAGCTCCCCTGCCAGTACCTGGAGCAAGGTGCTCTTGCCCGCGCCGTTGGGTCCGGTGACGAGCAGCCGGTCGCCCGGGGCGAGTGTCAGGTGCGGCAGGGAGAGGCGGCCCTCGACTCGCACCCCTTCGAGGTGGGTTGCGGTCGCCGACTCGTCCTCGGTCGGCGCGCCTTCGACTCGGGCCGTGAAGCGGAGGGGTTGCGGCGGCGGTGGTACGGGGTGCTCCGTGAGCCGCTGCAAGCGCTCGCGCGCGTTGCGGATGCGGCTCTGGGCGCCGTGGGACCGCGAGCGCGCCCGGAAGGCGCCGGCGCCACTGAAGGCCCACGGGCCCTTGCGGGGGATCTCGGACAGCATGCCGATGCCGGAGTCCGCCAGGGCGCGCTGCCGGGCGACCTCGTCGCGCCACTGCTCGTGCTCCCACGCCCAGCGCGCCCGGGCGGCCGCTTTGGCGGTGAGGTAACCGGCGTATCCGTTGCCGTAGCGCCGAACCGTGCGCCGGTCCTGGTCCACCTCCAGCACGGTGCCGGTGACGCGTTCCAGGAACGCCCGGTCGTGCGTGGCCACGATCACCGTGCCCCGGTGACGGCGCAGGCGGGCTTCGAGCCAGGCCACGGCCTCGTCGTCCAGGTCGTTGGTCGGTTCGTCGAGCAGGAGCAGTTCGGGGTCGGAGGCCAGCGTCGCGGCGAGCGCGAGGCGGGAGCGCTGCCCTCCGGAGAGGGTGCCGAGCGGACGCGCTCCGTCGAACGGCGCGCGCTCACCGAGGCGGCGCAGGGCCACCTCCACACGCCGGTCCGCTCCCTGCCCGCCCCGTGCCTCGTACTCGGCCAGCAGCGCCGCGTACTCCTCGAACGCGTCGGGACCGGCCGTACCCAGTGCGGACTCCGCGGTCCGGATTCGGCGCTCCAGGGCGCGCAGTTCGCGCAGTACGTGGTCCACGGCGTCGCCCACGCTCGCCGCGCCGGGCAGGTCGAGGGTCTGGGCGAGATGGCCGATGCCGCCCGGCGCCGTGACGGTCAGGGTGCCGTTGTCGACCGGCTCCTGTCCGGCGAGGAGCCGCAGCAGCGTGGATTTGCCCGAGCCGTTGTCCCCGACGATGCCGACCTTCTCGCCCGGTCGGACGGTGAGGGACACGCGATCCAGGACGACTCGGTCGCCGTAGCGCTTGGTGACGTCGGCGAGGGCGATCTGAGAGGCGGGGCGGGGGGCGGGGGCGGCGTTCACGGTGGTGGCTGAGGGAGCAGGGCGCAAGGGCGGTCCTTTGGCTGGGGAGCAGGGGTGAGCAAGTTGCGGTGGCGGTGGCAGTCCGGCGGGAGCCGGAAGCGCCTTTCACCGACTGGCACGCCCGTAAAGTTAGACGATACGGTTCGTCTCGTCAAGGGTGCCGAACAAAGTCCCCGGCGCCACGCGTACGCGGCGGCCGGGGACTCGGACGGGGATCTGGAACCCGGGCGCTAGACGGTCACCGCTCGCTCTTCTTCCGGAGGAACACCAGCACCGCACCGCCGATGACCACCAGACCGATCGCCGCCCCGCCGATCAGCGGGGTCGCCCCGGAGCTGCCGGTCTCGGCGAGGTTGGGGTTCTGGGTGGGGGTGACGGCCGTGGCGGGGGCCGGTTCACCGAGGGTCTGGGTGGCATCGTCGCCCGTCGTGGCGCCCTGGGTACGGCAGTCGAGTACGCCGGAGAAGCGCTGCTCGAAACCGGCCGGGCCGCGGACGGTGAAGTCGTAGGGCCGGTCCTCCGGCAGCGGGACGGTCACCGTGCGGGTCTCACCGGCCGCGATGGTGTACTCGGCATCGAGCAGCGCGAAGGTGAACGGCTCGTCGCCCTTGTTGACGGCGGTGACGTCCAGGCCGCCTTCGGCGCAGTTCTTCTCGGCGGACAGGGCGGGTATCGCCCCCTGGCCGGCCCAGGTGGCCGTGGCCGTCGCCGCGACCGTGGACTCGCTGGAGCCCGCCAGGATCTGGGTCTGGCTGCGGCTCTCGGAGGCGAAGGCCCGGCCGACCGGCACGGTGGTCGACGCCTGGACGGTCAGCTCGGACGTGCCGGCCTCCGCATCCTCGGGCACGTCGAAGAAGATCTGGGTGCCGTCGGTGACCTCGGTGACCGGCTCACCCTTCTTGTCGACGATCCGTACGCCGCTGGTGGTGGCGTCCACCGGGGGCGTCACCGTCGCGCCGCCCGCGTTGGTGCGGACGGTCACCGGACCGATCCGCTCACCCGGGCGGCCCGAGACCGCGGGCGGGTCCAGGGTGAGCGAGGCGGCGGGCTCGGTGAGGCCGCGGGCGTTCTTCTCCAGGTAGTCGGCGAGCCGCTCGGCCTGGGGGTCGGTCGCCTCGACGTCCGTGTGGTCGGAGTAGCGCCAGATGGCCACCTGGGTGCCGGCCGCCGCGTCCTGTTCGGTGAGCCCGCCGCGGACACCCGCCTTCTTCGCGAGCTCGGCGAGATCGTTGACCTGGGGGTAGGAGTTGTCCAGGATCCAACGGATGCGGCCGGCGTCCTTGTTGGTGCCCAGCGAGGTGCCGCTCCACGGCGTCTCGTAGTACTTGGCGTCCTTCTGCGTCGGGTTCTGGATGTCGACGCAGTACGTCTGCAGCATCCCGCCGCCCTCGACGGACATCTCGAACAGGCCGGCCGGCACCTCCTGGTCGCCGTCCTCCCCGTGGATGACCGCGGTGCCGTGCGTCTTGAGCCCGCCTATCGTGGCCGTCGCGCCGCCCTGACCCCCCGCTCCGTCCTGGGCGGCGGCCGGTCCCGCACCGGTCACCAGGCCGGCGACGGCGACAGCGGACACCAGGGCCGCGGCGGCGGTACGCGCCGTCCTCCGGCCGGGCAGAGACAGCGCAGCGAGCGAAGAAAACACCAAATTCCCCTTCGAGCAGGACCCGTTGGCGTGGGGGGAACGGTCCCACCAGCAGAAGCAGCAGCCCCACAGGGCTCGTTCGGCATCCTAAGGACCTGACGGACCGTGCCCCCGGGTGATGTTCGCCCGCACGGTGATCCGAATCGGAATCGTTATCGCCGACCGACCCTGTGAGCAGGGCTTATCGACAAATCCACCCGGGTTCGTCCGGGCGCAGGGCTCGATAAGCCCGCACTTCGGTCAGTTCCGGCGGGCCACCCGAATCAGGCCACGGCGGCGGGCTCCTGGCGTGGTTCGAGGTCCGTGTCGGCCGACTCCCCCGCCGGTGTCTCCCAGTTGGGCTCCGGCCGCGGCGGGGAGGCCGAGACCTCCGGCGCCTCCGCCTTCCCGGTACGCCTGAACGCGGCCGTGCCGCGCGCGAGATCGTGGCCGATCGCCACCGCGTCGATGTCCGCCGAGGTCCAGTTCTGCCCCTCGCGCACGTCCGTACGGACCTTCAGCCTGCCCTGGACGACGACGGGGTCGCCCACCGCCAGCGACGCCGACGCGTTTGCGGCGAGCTGCCGATTGGCCCACACGGTGAAGAAGTTGGTGTGGCCGTCCGTCCAGGCGCTCTTGTCGCGGTCCCAGTAGCGCGCGGTGACCGCCAGCCGGAAGCGCGCCGACGGTCCGTTCGCCAGCTCCCGGAAGACCGGCTGCGTGGCCACGTTGCCCACGGCGCAGATCATCGTCTCGTTCATCGCGAGTCCTCCCTCCCGTACGGGCCCGTCCCGTACGGCTGCGTCCGGCGACCGCGTTCGTCACGACCGCCGCGAGGCCAGACTGCCCCGGCCGGCGCCCGGCCCGCCTAGGGCTGTGGACCGTCGCCCGCCTGTGGAGAACTCCGTCACCCGTGCGGGTGAGAGCCGCCGATCCGCTCCGAAGCCGAAGTCGAAGTTGGAGCCGGAGCCGGAGCCGGAGCCGGAGTCGGATCCGAGGCCGAATCGGAGCCGGAGTCGGAGTCGGAACCCGAGCCGGAGCCGGAGCCGGAGTCGCCGAGGCTCGCCTACCTCGCCGCCGTCCCCACCCCCATGACCCGCCCGTACTGCTCCCGCACTTCCCGGTACCGCAGCAGTTCCGCCGCCAGCGGATCCAGCACCCTGGCCCGGCCGCACCCGGCGGCCGCCTCCCGCAGCAGGCGTTCCGCCTCGTGGCCGTAGCGACGGGCCGGTCCACGCGCCGCCATACGGCAGGCCCACTCGATGAGGGGGCCGCCGATGATGCCCGCCAGCATCAGCAGCACCGGCACGCCCAGGTTCGGCGGCATGAAGCCGACGATCTGGCCCAGCAGCCACAGGCCGCCCACCACCTGGATCAGGGTCATGGACGCCTGCGCCAGCACGGCCACCGGCCACCAGCCCGGCCGCGGTGGGCGCCCCGGCGGCAGCCCCGTGCGCTCCGCCAGCTCGTCCAGGGCCTCGGGCAGCCCCTGGGCGCCGCGCACGGCCGCCTCGCGCATCGCCTGCGCCCAAGGCGCCGGCAGTCCGGCCGACGCCCGCTCGGAGACCGTACGCACCGCCTGCTCGACGCGCTGCCGCGCGGTGGCCTCCTCGTCCGGCTGGGCGCGCAGCTGGAGCCGCCCCGTGGCCGGTTCGCGCCGCTCGTGGTACCAGCGCCATAGCCGCAGCCAGGGCGTACCGCACGCGCGGTTGGCGTTGCGCAGCCAGGCCCGCTCGGCCGCGTCGCCCGCCGCGGTGGCGCCCACCGCGTCCGCGAGCCGGTCCGAGAACTCCTCGCGTGCCTCCTCGCTGAGGCCGGTCCGCCGCCCGGTGACGTACACGGAGCGCAGGCGCCGGGCGGCGGCGTCCACGTCGGCCGCGATGCGACGCGCCGGGGCCTGCCGCTCGGCCACGAACTGGCCCAGCACCTCACGCAGCTCGCCGATGCCCTCCCCGGTGAGGGCGGACAGGGCGAGCACGGTCGCGCCGGGTTCGCCGTGCTCCCCCAGCGCGATGCCGTCCTCGTCGAGCAGGCGGCGCAGGTCGTCGAGGACCTGTTCGGCGGCCTCGCCGGGCAGCCGGTCGATCTGGTTGAGGACGACGAGGGTGACCTCCGCGTGGCCCGCCATCGGCCGCAGATAGCGCTCGTGGAGCACCGCGTCGGCGTACTTCTCCGGGTCGACGACCCAGATGACGGCGTCGACCAGCTCCAGGATCCGGTCCACCTGCTCGCGGTGCTGGACGGCCGCCGAGTCGTGGTCGGGCAGGTCGATCAGGACCAGCCCGCGCAGCGGCGACTCGGAGTCGGGGTGCTGGATCGGGCGGCGGCGCAGGCGGCCGGGGATGCCGAGGCGGTCCAGGAGGCTCGCGGCGCCGTCGCTCCAACTGCACGCGATGGGCGCGGCGGTGGTCGGCCGGCGGACGCCCGTCTCGGAGATCGTCACCCCGGCGAGGGTGTTGAACAGCTGCGACTTGCCGCTGCCGGTGGCGCCCGCGATGGCGACGACGGTGTGCTGCCCGGAGAGCCTGCGCCGCGCGGCGGCCTCGTCGAGGACCCGCCCCGCCTCGGCGAGGGTCCCGCCGTCGAGGCGGGTCCGGGAGAGGCCGACCAGCTCGCGCAGGGCGTCCAGCCGGGACCTGAGGTGTCCGTCGTAGGCGAGCGGCATCAGGGCGGCCGAGGTGGCGGCGGGCCGGCTGGGCAGGACCGCGTACTGCTCCGTGCCACCGTTCTCGTCCACCCGCCGCGCGATCAGCCCGTCACCCCACGCACCCTCCCCGTCCCCGGAACCGGCACCCGAGCCGGAGCCGGAGCCGGAGGGACCACCGGGACCGGAGGAACCACCGGGGCCCGACGAACCACCGGAGCCGGACGGACTACCGGCCCCGGACGAACCACCCGAGCCGACCGAACCACCGGACCCGGCCGAACCACCGGCGACACGCTCGGCCCTGCCCACCTGCTCGGCCCTGGCCGCCCGCTCGGCTCCTCCCGCCCGCTCAGCCCTGGCCGCCCGCTCGGTCCTAGCCGCCCGTTCGGCCCTAGCCGCCCGCTCAGTCCCTCCTGCCCCTTCCGCCCCTCTGGCACGCTCCTTCCCTCCCCCAAGTTCCTTCCCTGCGGCACGCTCAGCCCGTCCCGCACCCGCACCCGCACCCGCACCCGCAGCCGCACCCTCGGCCCCACCCGCCCCTCCCCCGTCGGCCGCGCCCCCCGTACGGCCCCCGCGCCGCCGCAGCCACGTCCCCCGCGCCGGTTCCTCGGACGCGCCCTCGGCGCCGTCCGCACGCGTGGTCTCCGGCTCGGTGGCGCCCCCCGGGGCCCGGCCGTCCCCGGGCTCCGTGTCGCCGGACTGCCCCGTCCGGTCCGCCTCCTGGGTGGTGTGGTCGGTGTGCTCGGTGGGGTCCTGGTCAGTGACGGCGGTCACCGGTCACCTCTCCTTCTGCAGTACGGACAGCGCGGCGATGAGTTCGGCCTGTGGCTCGGGATGCACCTCCATCCCGTCGAGCGGCGCCAGCCGGCGCTCGCGCTCGACGTGCAGGACGCGGTCGACGTGTTCGTCGAGCAGCCGTCCGCCCCGGTCGCGCAGCCGCAGCGCGCCGTGGGCGCCGAGCCGCTCGGCGAGCCGCTCCCCGGCGACCCGCGCGCGTCGTCCGCCGAGCAGCACGGTGGCCACCAGCCCGGCCACCACCCCGGGATCCGGGGCGAGGTTCCGGTCCAGCTCGCGGACCTCGTCCTCGGCGTACTCCTCCAGCTCCCGCCGCCACCGCCGCACCGCCAGCCCGATCCGGTGCTCGGCGCTCTCCGGGGTGGGGTCGTGGCGCGTGAGTTCCGGGGCGGCCGCGGCCGGTTCGCCCCGCCACGCCTCGTCGACCCGCTCGTCGGCGGCGGTGACGGCGCACAGCAGCAGCGCGCTCAGGCTCTCCACCAGGGAGTCGAGGAGCTCCTCCGGTGAGCAGTCGAGGGGGAAGGCCCGCCAGCGCTTCAGGGCGTCGCCGGCGAGGACGGCACCCGCCTGCAACCGCCCCCGCACGCGCGCGTGCTCGCCGTCGTACGCCCCCTCGACGGCGGCGGTGAGCCGCAGCGCGGCGGCGTACTGCGCCGCGGTGGCCCCGGCCAGTTCGGGCATCCGGGACTTGAGCGAGTCCAGGATGCCGTGCGCCGTACGGGCCATGGTGTGGTGCCGGGCATCCAGGTCCTGGGCCCGGTGCACGAGCCAGGACCGCAGCGGCGCCACGGCGCTGGCCGGCAACAGCCCGCCGCCCCACGCCGATTCGGGCAGCTCGGGCACGGTGAAGCGGGGTACGTCGCCGAGACCGGCCTTGGTGAGCAGGGCTCCGTACTGCCGGGACACCTCGGCCACCACCTGGTGCGGCACCCGGTCGAGGACGGTGACCAGGGTGGCGTCGTACTCCTTGGCGGTGCGCAGCAGGTGCCAGGGCACCGCGTCGGCGTACCGGGCGGCCGTGGTGACCATCACCCAGATGTCGGCGGCGCAGATCAGCTCGGCCGCCAGGACGCGGTTGTCGGCCACGAGGGAGTCGATGTCGGGCACGTCCAGGAGGGCGATGCCCGGCGGCAGGGTGTCGGCGGTCTCGACCCGCAGCACGCGCGCGGGGTTCTCGCCGGGCAGCAGCAGGTCGTCGTCCGGTTCCCGGTGCGGCACCCACACGCGCGTGAGGTCGGGCAGCACCCGCATCCCGCTGAACCAGTGGTGGTCCTCCGGATGGCACACCAGCACCGGCGTGCGGGTGGTGGGCCGCAGCACGCCGGCCTCGCTGACCCGCTGCCCCACGAGGGAGTTCACCAGGGTGGACTTACCGGCGCCGGTGGATCCGCCCACCACGGCCAGCAGGGGCGCTTCGGGATCCTTCAGCCGGGGCATCAGGTAGTCGTCGAGCTGGGCGAGCAGCTCGTCGCGGTTGGCACGCGCGCGTGGCGCACCCGCCAGGGGCAGCGGAAAGCGTGCGGCCGCGACACGGTCGCGCAGCGCGGAGAGTGCGTCGAGCAGCTGAGGCCGTACGTCCAAGGTCACCACATGTGAAGAATGCCCAAGTTTGAGGGAATTCTGAAGCATATGAGCATGATGAGCATGTCTGCGCGCCGACCGGACACTCCGGACGGAAGCCACTAGTGGGACGTGAGCACAGTCCAGGCATAACGAGTGGACAACACCCGATGCGCGAGCGGCCAAAAGCGATGCACGATTCGTACCTGCCTGCGATTATCAGAACCGCTTCACCGAACCTCCACATCGAGCCACGGAGGGGAAGCATCAGGGACATGGAGCCGGGAGCCCTATCCTTGTCCCCGGCAACGTCACGGACCCGCCCACACCCGGGCACCACGAACGAGGCCACCACACCAGGCCCCCGTAGCTCAGTGGATAGAGCAGGCGCCTTCTAAGCGCTTGGCCGCAGGTTCGAGTCCTGCCGGGGGCGCCACTGCCCGTTTGGCGAGGGGGACCGGACCACGTGCGACTGCGTTGCGCCGTACTCGACGACTTCCAGCGGGTGGCGACCGAGATCGCCGACTGGTCCCCGGTCGCCGACGACGTGGACGTCGTGTCCTTCGACACCCATTTCGGCGACGAGGACGCTCTCGCGGCCGCCCTCGCCGACTTCGACATCGTCGTCACGCTGCGCGAACGCGTGGCCTTCCCCGGATCACTGATCGCCCGGCTGCCCCGGCTGAGACTCCTCGTCGCCTCCGGCATGCGCAACAGCGTGATCGACTACGCCGCCGCCGAGGCGCACGGCGTCACCGTGTGCGGCACGGCCTCCTCCTCGGCCCCGCCCGTCGAACTGACCTGGGCGCTGATCCTCGGCCTGGCCCGCGGCATCGTGCGGGAGGGCAACGGGCTGCGCGAGGGCGGCCCCTGGCAGCAGACGGTGGGCGCCGACCTGCACGGCCGCCGCCTGGGCCTGCTCGGCCTGGGCAAGATCGGCAGCCGGGTGGCCGGGGTCGGCCTCGCCTTCGGCATGCGGGTGAGCGCGTGGAGCCAGAACCTCACCCGCGAGCGCGCCGACGAGGTGGGCGTCGAACTCGCCCCCTCCAAGGAGGCGCTGCTGCGCGACGCCGACTTCGTCTCCGTCCACCTGGCGCTCGGCGACCGCACGCGCGGCCTGCTCGGGCCCGCCGAACTGGCCCTGCTCAAGCCGACGGCCTATCTGATCAACACCTCGCGCGCGGCGATCGTCGACCAGGACGCCCTGCTCGCCGCGCTGCACGAGGGCCGGATCGCCGGCGCGGGCGTCGACGTCTTCGACACCGAGCCGCTGCCCGCCGGCCACCCGATGCGCACCGCCCCGCGCCTCCTCGCGACGCCCCACCTCGGCTACGTCTCACAGGCCAACTACGCCACGTACTACGGCCAGGCCGTGGAGGCGATCCGGGCCCACCTCGACGGCTCCCCCGTACGCCGCCTGCCCGTGGCCCCCGCTTCGGACGCTCAGGCGGTGCCCACCCGGTCGGATTCCACCGGGCGCGCGTAGATCCCACCGCTCCGGCGCAGGTGTCCGAAGTCCACCAGATGGCGCCGGAGCGTCACATGGTCGACCTCGCCGTCCTCGCACCAGGTCCGCAGCTTCTGGTCGACGGTGCGCTCGGGGTACTCCACGCCGGGGGCGAAGGTCCGCTCGGCGATGTGCCGCAGCACCACCTTCTTGCGCGTCCAGCGGGCGGGGAGGCGGACCAGGCGCCCGTCCTTCACGAAGGTCCGCAGGATCATGCCGGTGCGGTCGCCGTCGGCCGCCGGTGCGGAGTCACCGGCCGGGTTCGCCGCGGGGCGGGCCGCGCGGGCCAGCTCCCTGAACCGGTCGTGGGCGACGACGAGTTCACCGTCGTCCCCAGGCACCACCACGCCCTGCTCCCCCAGTCGGCGCAGCGCGCCCGCCGTCTCCTTGGCGGACAGTCCCGCCATCCGGGCCACCTCCGCGCTGCCGCCGGCCCCCAGAGCGACCGCGGCGAAGGCGCGGACCCTGCTCTGCTCGGAGAAGAGCCCGGGCAGCGCGGCGAGCGCGGACGGCTCGGAGGGCTCGGAGGGCCCAAGGGGCTCGGAGGGATCGGAGGGCTCGGAGGGATCGATGGACGCGTCGGGCAGGTCGTTCGGCATGGCGGGGAGGCTAGTGGACGTCCGCGCGGGAGCGGCACCGGTTTTCCAGCGCCGCCCACCCCCTCGACACCCCTCACCTCTCTGCAAAAAGGGTGATCCTCACATTCCCCCCGTGACCCGCTTCGACCAGGTGCGTTGAACCGGCCGCGCGGCGGCGCGTCCTGCCGCCGTGTTCCCCGAGTCAGAAGGAGAAACGTGATGTCTCGCATCGCGAAGGCTGCCGGCGTCGCTCTCGGCGCCGGCGCCGTGGTGCTCAGCGGCACCGGCCTGGCCATGGCGGACGCGGGTGCCGAGGGCGCGGCCATCGGCTCGCCCGGCGTCCTGTCCGGCAACGTCATCCAGGTCCCGGTCCACGTACCGGTCAACCTGTGCGGCAACACCGTCAACATCCTCGCTCTGCTCAACCCGGCGTTCGGCAACGCCTGCGAGAACGGCGACGACGCCAAGAAGGACACGAGCGACAAGAAGAAGCACACGAGCGACAAGAACGGCAAGAACGGCAAGAAGAACGCCGGCTACGGCAGCTGAATCCCGTAGCACCCGAAGAGCCCCGGCCTTCCCGGCCGGGGCTCTTCCCGTGGGTCCCCCGGGCGCACCCGGTGGATCCCCCGGGTGCGCTGGTCGACCCGTCAGGCGTAACGGTAGATCCGGCCGACGTCCTCCAGCTCGTCCGGAGTCACGTTCCACGGCGGCATCCGCTCGTGCCGGGCGACGATCCGTCCGCGCTGCGCGCTGCCCCGGCCGGGCGGCTTCGCGGGCAGGTAGCGGGCGCCCCGGTGACGGGCCTGCCAGCGGGACCACTGAAGGTCGACGAAGGCGTGGTGCAGCCAGAACACCGGGTCGTTGACGGAGGCGCCGCCGACCATGGCCCCGCCGACCCACCGGTGCACCCGGTTGTGGTTGCGCCAGGAGACGCTGCCCCGGCCGGTCCCCCACCCCTCCAGCTTGTTGCGGAACCCCTTGCGGACCGTGGAGTCGTAGGGCGCGGTGTCGTACACCGGGTCGTCGAGGGCCCACTCCAGGTCACTCCTGGTGGGCAGCCCGAGGGGAGCACCGGCCCGTCCCAGGTCCCGGGTGAGGTACTCGGTGTCGGTGACGTTCACCTTCAGCGTCCAGTTGCCCTCGGCGTACGCGAACGGCCCGGTGGTGACCCGGTGGTCGGAGCGTCGCCCGGTGCCGCCCAGGAAGTCGGGGGTCCAGGGCGCGGACGTGGTGCCGCGGTTCCTCGTCCAGTCCCAGTACGGCACGGTGACCGCCGGGTCGACCCGGCGCAGCGCCTCCTCCAGGTCCAGCAGGAACCTGCGGTGCCAGGGCAGGAAGGAGGGCGCCATGTGCGCCGTACGCAGCCCGGCCTCGCCGTCCGAGACGTAGTAGTCGATGTGGATGCGGACGAATTCGTCGTACTCGCCGCGCCGTTTGATCTCCAGCAGCGCGTTGACGAACCGTCGCCGCTCGGCGCGGGTCAGCGTGCTGACGTCCTTACGCGTGTACGCCATGCCGTCCCCCGGAGCGGTGGTCGTGCCCGTGAGAGTCGTGCCCCTCGGCGGCCGGATTGTCACGCAGGTGCTCGCCGGGGCCGAGTGCGTCGACGGCGCGGCGGGCCGCGGAAAGGGGGGTGGGGTAGGACCGGTAGTGGTCGATCATGGTCAGCCAGCTGCCGTCGGCCCGGCGCATCAGGTGCAGCGGGCGGCCGTCCACGGTGACGTGCCAGGTGCCGGCGCCGACGGCGCGTCCCGCGGCGGACCGGACGCCGCGGATCCGGCGCCCCCGGTAGGTCTCGTCGAAGGCGCCGCTCCCTGCCGGCTCGGCGATGTGCGGCTCGGGGCGGGAGGCGGCGACCAGCGGCGTCAGGGTGACCGCGAAAGCCGGTGCGAGCAGCCCTCGCATCAGCTGCCGCCGGGTGCCGTGCGCCGGGCCGCCTCTCGCCCGGCTCTCCGCCCCGCGATCCTGCTCCTGCTCCTGCTCCTGCTCCTGCTGCTCGGTGTCGCTCGTTGCCGCGCCCGCGTCAACGGCCATGGCTCGCTCCTCGTCCGGTTCCGGTGGTCCGCACCACTAACCGGCCGACGGGCCACTCGGTCACCGCCCGCAGGGCCAGTCGGAGCACGGGACGGCCCGGGCGCGTGACGGGCCGAGCGGGCTAGAGCCCCGGTCCGACGCCCAGGTCGGCCACGGGAGCCGTCTGGACGACGGGGGCCGCCACACCGGCCTCCGGGAGCTTGACCGCCGGCAGGCCGAAGGCGTCGGCGCGCGGCGCGGTGAGCGGCGCGTCCGGGGACAGACCGGGTGCCAGGGTGCGCAGCCCGGCGGCGGGGGCGTCGAAGGCGGCATGGTCGAAGTTGTCGCCGAGGACGTGCGGCACGGGCTGGCGCACATCGGCGCCCGGCAGCCCGCCGTGCACCGGCAACTGGGGCAGCGCCCGCTCCGGCAGCAGCCGGCCCTCGACGTAGCGCGGCCCCTCGGGTGCGCCCACCGTCGGCACGGGCAGCTCGCCGGTCACCTGCGGCAGTTCCATGCCGAGGGCCGTCTCCGCGCCGGACAGGGGCACGGGTACGGGGATCGCGTCGGCCGCGGCGGCGGGGGACGCGGACACGCCCACGGCTGCCGCCACTCCGGTGACGACGGCGGCCAGGGTTCGTCTGGTGGTCGGCTTCATGTCAGGCACGGTCCCTTTCGAGAATGCGGGAAGGCGGGAGGAACGGGCGGGAAGAGCGCACGCGGAAAACGGACCGGGGCTCAGCCGCCGAGCGGGAGGCCCCCGAGCCGGCCGTTCTTCGAGTTCAGGTCGGTGGTCGCCTCCTTCACGGTGTGCAGCACGGAGTCCTTGTTCTCGGTGTCGAGCGCCTTCGACTGGTGCTTGAGCGGCATGACGTCGACGGGCTCCGCGGTCAGCGCGTTCACGGCACCGTTGAGGCTGGTGGGCGTCAGCCGGGCGGTGTCGGCGTCGTGGGCGAACGCGGGCACGGCGGAGCCGGCGACGACCAGGGAACCGGCGACGACCGCGGCGGCCTTGAGGGACTTCATCGTGTTCCTTTCTTCGGCGACCCGTGTCACCGGAGGAAATGCTGACGCCCTCTCCAACGACCTGTACCGGGCACGGAAACTCCACCGTCCGGAAGACATATGAGATCTCCGGACCCGCGAAAGACGGAAGGACGGAAAGGCGGAAAGACGGAAAGGCGGAAATGCAGAAGGGCCGTCGCGCGACCCCGCAAAGGGGGTGACGCGACGGCCCGGGGACGCGCGGGGCGTCAGGAGGGGTTGGCCGGCAGCGGGTTCGCCGGGACCGCGGCTTCCGGCGTGGCGGCCTCCGGAGCCGCCGGGAGGGCGGGCAGACCGGCCAGGTCCGCGGCGGGCATGCCGTTGGCGACGAGCGTGGCGGCGACGACGTTGCTGATGCCGGTCATCACCCCGTCGATGGCCGGGCTCACCTGCTCGGCGTTGCCGGCGGTGGTGGCCTTGACCAGCGCGTCGATCCGCTTCTGGAGATCGGCGTAGGCGGTGGCCGTCAGGTCGGACGCCGTCGCGGTCTGGTCCTCCGCCACGACCGGCGCGGGCAGCGTGACCGGGTTGCCGGCCTGCGGCGCGGTCACGGCCGGCGGCTGGGCCGGGGTGGTCGTGCCGGGCAGGTTCACCGTGTCGTCCGCGTCCGTGTCGTCGGCGTCCGCGTCGGCCGCCTCGGCCTTGGCGAGCGCGTCCTTGACCGCGGCGGCGAACTGGTCGGCGTCGGCGGCGGCCAGCTGGCCGTTGTCGGCCTTGAGAACGGCGTTGAGCAGGTCGGTGACGGGCGTGAGCACTCCGCCCAGGTCGACCAGGCCGCCGACCTGGCTCTGCAGTTCCGCCAGGTCGGGCAGGGGTGCCTGGGACACCGCGTGGGTACGTTCCCGGGCCGATTCGCCATCGGCCGCCATCACCGCCGGCCCCGAGAGACCGATCAGCAGGCCGGCGCAGAGAGCGGTGGTGGCGATTCGTCGTGCGGGCAGACGCATGGGTCGTTCCTTTCGGTGGTGCTTCGGATCTTGTGCCCACCGTGAAAGCGCCCCTGGCGCTCTGCAACCGAGCGGTGACCGCACGTGCTCGCCCGGATTTCCCGTCGTCGGCGTCTTACCTGGTGAGACGCCCTGTCAAGGTTCGTACGCCGTGTCGGCACACGGACCCCCCATTCGGGGCAGCGCCCCGCCGTCCGCACGCAAACGCGGACCGGCCGCCCGGTCGCGGAGGAACCGCGGTACGGACGGCCGGTACGGAAGGCGCGAGCCGAGGTCAGTCGTTCTCGCACTCGTTGCCGAACGCCGGGTTCAGCAGGCCGATGACGTCGACGGTGTTGCCGCAGACGTTGACCGGGACGTGGACCGGGACCTGCACCACGTTGCCGGACAGGACGCCCGGGGAGTGGGCGGCGGCGGCCTTCGCGCCGCTGTCGGCAGCGGCGACACCGGCGGTGCCCGCCACCGCGGCGGCGGCGACGGAGGTCAGGGCCAGGCCCTTCGCAATACGCGACATGGAGAAGTGCTCCTTGGGGTTGTCACACACATCCGGGCGGCTGCCCGGCGCAGTGTCAACGCGTGGCATCCACGCGAGTTGTGCCGCCAAAGGGGTGATCTGGCGAAGGACCGGTATTCACAAATCCAACACACTTACCCGCTTTCACCGTATTAGTACGGATAGCGGCTAGAGTCCCACTTCGTTCCCCACTCCACCGACGCCTCCCCGTCGCACCACTCAGGGGCATCGGCCGAAGGCACTCTCCGAGAACTCCCGACGCGGCGGTGACCTGCCGGTTTCCGGCTCGTTTGGCAGCGGGACGCGGCGTGCGCCGGCGTACGCCGCGGCGCGGCCGGCGCCCCGCCGTCAGACGCGTTCCCGCACGTCCCGAGCAGAATCCGTGAACGAGGAAACGCGCATGCACCTGCCACCGACCGGCTCCCGGCCACGGGTTCTGCATGTCACCCAACCGGTGGACGGCGGGGTCGCCCGGGTCGTCACCGACCTGACGCGGGCTCAGCTCGCCGCCGGACTGAGCGTCGCGGTCGCCTGCCCCGACGGGAACCTCGCCGACAGCCTCCACACCCTGGGCGCCGACGTACACCTTTGGCCGGCCACCCGCTCGCCGAGCCCGGCGCTCGTGCCGGAGGTACGCCGGCTCGCCCGGGTGACCGGGGTCGTGCGCCCGGACCTGGTGCACGCGCACAGCGCGAAGGCCGGTCTCGCGGCGCGGCTCGCGGTGCGGGGGCGGATCCCGACCGTCTTCCAGCCGCACGCCTGGTCGTTCGAGGCGGTCGGCGGTCCCGCCGGGGCGCTCGCCCTGTGCTGGGAGCGGTGGGGCGCGCGATGGGCGGCGCGGACGGTGTGCGTGAGCGAGGCGGAGCGGTGGCGCGGGGTACGGGCCGGGGTCCGCGGACGCTGGTCGGTGATCCCCAACGGCATCGACACCGACCGCTTCCCGGCGCGCGGAACGCCCGAGGACCCGACCGATGCCGACGGCGTGCGGCTCCGGCACGGCATCGGCCCGCACGCCCCGTTGGTGGTCTGCGTGGGGCGCCTGTGCCGGCAGAAGGGCCAGGACGTCCTGCTGGCCGCGTGGCGTTCGGTCCTCGCGCGGGTGCCGGACGCCCGGCTGGTCCTGGTCGGCGACGGCCCGGACCGCGGTCGGCTCACCGCACGGGCCTCGGCGTACGGCTTCCTGGACGGCGCCCGGACGTCGGTGGTCTTCGCGGGCGGTGTGGACGACGTCGCCGCCTGGTACCGGGCCGCCGACCTGGTCGTCCTGCCGTCGCGCTGGGAGGGAATGGCGCTGGCCCCGCTGGAGGCGATGGCCTGCGGGCGGCCCGTGGTGGTGACGGACGTGGACGGGGCCCGCGAGGGCCTGCCGCCCGCTCTGGAGCCGCACTGCCTGGTGCCGCCCGAGGAACCCGCGACACTGGCCGGCGCGGTCGCCGCCCTGCTGCTCGACGCGCCGCTGCGCACGTCGCTCGCCCGCCGGGGACACGCGCACGTGCGGTCCGCGCACGACGTACGGCACACGGCCGCGGCGGTCGCGGCGGTGTACGACGCCCTCCTGGGGGGCGCACGGACGACCGGGACGCGCGTCGCCGACGGCTGCGGGGCGACGGGCGCGGGCGTGCCCCTTCCGCACGTCGACCCGGCAGCCCCGGACCCGTCCCGGCACCACGACCCGGCAGCCCCGGACCCGCACCACGCCCCGGCCACCGCTGAGCCGTCCCGCCGCGGCGGACCGTCCGACGCCCTCCGTCTCCTCCCCGGCGACCGGCCCGCAGCCATGGGCCGGCCGGCCGTCGTGCCCATCGAGTACAGGGAGTCCACCCACCCGTGACCGCGGAAAGCACCGTCCCCAGCCCCTCCGGCCAGGCGCACGACCTCGGCCCGTCCCCCGTCGCGGTCCTGCCGCCGCGTACCCGCCCCGCCGGCTTCCGGCTGCCCGCCGGGCGCACCTCGCCGCGGCCGGACTCACCCCTGCCGCTGCTCGTCGCGGACGGCACGGCGGCGCTGCCGGGGTCGCTGGCCCTGACCGGCACCCCGTACCAACCGCTGCTGACGGCACTGCTGGTCGGTGCCTCGCTGCTGCTGCGCCCGCGCCCGGACCCCGCCCGGCCGCCCACGGGGGTGCTGGACGACCTGCCCGCCCTGTGCGGGCGGATCGCGGTCGTCTGGCTGACGCTGGCGGCACTCGTCGCGGCGTACGACCCGCCGCAGGCGCTGTCCGCGCCCACCCTGCTCCTCGGCTTCCTGCTGCACGCGGCCACGGGCTGCGCCGCGCGGGGCGCCGTGCACCGGCGGCGCCGTACGGCGCTGGCGAACCGGCCGCACGCGGCCCTGGTCGTCGGTCCCGCCGCGACCGCGCAGCGGGTGGCCTCGGCGCTGCTGCGCCACCCCCGCTGCGGGGTCCGACCCGTCGGCGTCGTCACCGACGAACCCGACGGAACCACCGGCCTGCCCGTGCTGTCCACCGGCGAGGAGGTGCGGCGGGCGGTCGTGCAGAACGGGGTGCGCGACATCCTGACCGTCCACCCCTCCGTACCCACCCGGCAGGAACCGCTGCTGCGGGCGCTGGCGGAGTCCGGCTGCGTGGTGTGGGAGCTGGACGCCGACCTCCCCGCGCGGGACGGCCGGGAACGCCTCGCCGGATTCTCCCGCCGGCGCCTGGAACCGGGCGCCCGGCGACCGGCCGGCGCCGGCAAGCGGGTGCTGGACGTGACCGTGTCCGGGCTGCTCCTGCTCCTGCTCAGTCCCCTGCTGCTGGCCTGCGCGACGGTGCTGCGGATGGTCGGCGGGCCGGGCGTGCTGTTCCGGCAGGAGCGCATCGGCCAGGACGGCAGGCCGTTCACGCTGCTGAAGTTCCGCACCCACCGTCCGGCCGACGAGCACGAGTCGGCGACCCGGTGGAGCGTGGCGGACGAGCGCCGGATGCCGTGGTTCTGCCGCTTCCTGCGGCGCACGTCGCTGGACGAGCTGCTCCAGTTGTGGAACGTCTTCCGGGGCGACATGAGCCTGGTCGGCCCACGACCCGAACGGCCCTTCTTCGTGACCCAGTTCAGCCAGACCTACCCCGGCTACGCGGCCCGGCACCGGGCACCCGCCGGCATCACGGGCCTGGCCCAGATCAGCGGGCTGCGCGGCGACACCTCCATCGAGGACCGGGCCCGCTTCGACAACGCCTACATCGACGACTGGTCGCTGTGGCAGGACGTCTGCATCCTGCTGCGCACCGCCGTCGCGCTCGTGCGTCCCACGGGGAGCTGACGCAGGTGGCCCACGCCCTTCCCCTGTGGCCGGCGGCGCGCGTTCGGCGGCTGCCGCCCGTGCTGGCCGTCGTCGCGGTGGTCGCGCTGCTCGCCCTGCCTCTCGCGCCGGACGGCGGGGGCGGCATCGGCGGCGCGCATCCGGCCGACGCGGTCTCCGCGCTGGTGGTGCTGTACTGCGCGGTTCGGCTGGTACGGGACCGGCGGCGCCCCCTGACCCGCGGCACGGCGGTGGTACTGGGCCTGCCGGTGCTGGGTCTGGCCGTCGCCGCCGTGGGCGCCGCCTCGCCGGGGGCGGGGCTCGAGGGGCTGGGCCGGTACCTCCAGGTCTTCGTCCTCGTCCCCGCCGCCGTACTGCTGCTCCTGCGCACGCGGGACGACGTACGGCTGCTCGCCTGGTCGATGGTGGGCCTCGCGGTGTGGCAGGGGGCGGTCGGCGTGCACCAGTACGTGACCGGCACCGGCGCCTCCTACCAGGGCGAGCGGATCCGGGCGGTGGGCACCTTCGGGGCGCAGGACGTGATGGGGATGGCGACCGTGGTCTCCCTGGGCCTGGTCTGCGCGGCCGGTCTGGCGCTGGGGCGTACGCCGGTGCGGCACCGGCTGCTCGCCGCCGGGTGCGCGCTCGCCCTGCTCGTGCCGCTCGCCCTGTCGTTCAGCCGGGGCGCGTGGATCGCGACGGCGGTGACCTGCGCGGCGCAGCTGCTGCTGGCCGGGGCGCGCCGGGCGCTGGCGGTGGGCGCGGCGGCGGTCGCTGCGGGCGTGGTGCTGGTGGGCGGGCTGGGTGTGGGTACGGCGATGCTCCAGGAGCGGGTCGGCAGCATCACGCAGGTCACGGACGCCCCCGACCAGTCGGTGACCGACCGCTACACGATGTGGGCGGCGGCGGCCGGGATGTGGCGCGAGCGGCCACTGACCGGAGTGGGGCTGAAGGGGTTCCCCGAACACCGCGACTCGCACGCCTCCCTGGCCCTGTCCTCGGGCAGCGAGACCGACGGCGCCGGTGCCGGTTACCAACGGCAGCCGCTGCTGTCCCCGCACAACATGTACCTGCTGGTGCTGGCCGAACAGGGCCTGCTCGGGCTGCTCGTGCTCGCCGGGAGCTGGCTGGCGCTGCTGGTCCTGGGGCTGCGCAGGCTGCGTGCCGCGGGGCGGGCCGGGACGGCGGGGCAGGACTGCGGGCTGGTCGCCTGCGGGCTGCTGGTGTGGCAGTTGACCGACTTCGCGTACGCCGACATCGGCGGGCCCTCGACGGTACTGACGGCGGTCTGCCTCGGGCTGGCGGCCTGGTGGGCGCTCGGGTCCGCGACGAGTGAGCGGGTGGCGCAGCGGTGAGGACGACCCCGCCGCGCGCGGCGGACGGGACGGCGGTCCCCCCGGCCCGGACCGCTCCGCCGGATCCGGACGCAGCGGTGGCCGAGACGCGGTCCTCCCGGAGTTTCCTGGCCCGGGCCGCGCTGGTCACCGCCGTGCTGTCGGTGGCAGGGTCGGTGCTCGGGCTGGCCCGGGACCAGGCGCTGGCCCGGTTGTTCGGGGCGGGCAGCGAGACGGACGCCTTCCTGGTGGCGTGGACGGTGCCGGAGTTCGCGGCGACGCTGCTGATCGAGGACGGGCTGGCCTTCGCGCTGGTCCCGATGTTCAGCCTGGCCCTGGCCCGCCGCGCGCGGGGCGCCCCCGGCGACCCGGTCCGCGACCTGGTCGCCGCCACCCTGCCCCGGCTGCTGTGGGCCTTCGTCGCGGTCGGCGCGCTGGTCGTCGTCTGCGCTCCCGCCCTGGTCCGGACGCTCGCGCCGGGCCTGGACGATCACGCCCTGGCCGTGGACTGCACCCGGCTCACCGCCACCTGCGTCGTCAGCTTCGGGCTCGCCGGGTACTGCAGTGCGGCGCTTCGGGCGCACCGCCGGTTCCTGGCGCCGGCGGCGATCTACGTCGCCTACAACACCGGCATCATCACGGCGATGTTCGTGCTCGGCGGGCGCTGGGGAGTGCGGTCGGCGGCGGTGGGGGTCGCGGCGGGCGGTCTGCTGATGGTGGCGGCGCAGGTGCCGTCGCTGCTGCGGCAGTTGCGGCACCGGGACACGGGCGAACGGCTCGCGGACTCCGGGGACCCGGCCCGCCCGCTCGCCCTCGCCCTGTTCTCCACCGTGCTGCTCTTCGCGGTGTGCCGGCAGTCGCAGATCCTCATTGAGCGCTTCCTCGCCTCCGGGCTGCCCGCCGGGGCCATCTCGCACCTGAACTACGCGCAGAAGGTGGCGCAGATCCCGATGACGCTGTCGCTGATGCTGTGCACGGTCACCTTCCCGGTGGTGGCCCGCGCCATGGCCGACGGCGACACCGAACGGGCCCGCGAGCGGGTCGAGCGGGACGTGGCGCTGGCGGCCTGCCTGGTGCTCCTTGGCGCGGCCACGGTGGTGGCCTGCGCACCGCAGATGATCGAACTGCTCTTCCAGCGCGGCGCCTTCACGGCGGCCGACACGGCGGCGACCGCGGGCGTCATGCGCGTGTACGCCCTCGGACTGCTCGGGCAGACCGTGGTGGGCGCGCTGGCCCGGTCCTACTTCTCGGCGGGCCGCGCCTCCTGGTACCCGCTCGGCGCGATGGCCGTCGGCATCGCGGCCACCGCCGGCGCCGGCGGCTGGGCCGTCGGTCCGTGGGGTGTGACCGGCATCGCCGCCGCCAACGCCGCCGGCATCACCGTCACCGGGGCCCTGCTCCTCGCCGGGATGGGCCCGCGCAGTGTCCCGGTCCGGGTCCGGCGGGTCCTGGGCGACCTGGCCCGGCCGGTGCTGGCGGCGGCCGTGGCGACCGGCGCGGGCGCGTGGGCCGCGGGCGCCGTGACCGGCCTCGCCGCCGCCCCCACCGTCTCCACCGGCGTCCGCGCGGCCCTCGCGCTCACCGCGGGCGTCGTGACCGTCTGCGGTGTCTTCGCCCTGCTCGGCCTGGTGCTGGGCGTCCAGGGCGTGCGCCCCGCCCTCCTGTCCGTCCGCTCCGTCACACGAAGGATTCCGCATGGCCGCTTCGGCTTCCGTAGATCCCGTTGACACCCGCACCGGCGGCCGTCCGCGCCCCGGCTCCGTCCCCTGGGTGGCGATGTACCACTCCGTCGGCGACGCCACGGACGATCCGTACCGTGTCACGGTCACGCCCAACCGGCTGAACGCGCAGCTCGGCTGGCTGCGGCGGCGCGGGCTGCGCGGTGTGTCGATGGCCGAACTGCTCGCCGCCCGGGCCCGCGGCGAGGGCCGGGACCTGGTGGGGCTGACCTTCGACGACGGGTACGCCGACTTCGTCGAGTACGCCCTGCCGTGCCTGCGCCGCTGGGGCTGCGGAGCCACCCTGTTCGTCCTGCCGGGACGGCTCGGCGGGGTCAACTCCTGGGACCCGCTGGGCCCGCGCAAGCCGCTGCTGACCGCCGACGGCATCCGGCACGCCGCCGCCGAGGGCGTCGAGATCGGCTCGCACGGGCTCACCCACGTCGACCTGACCCGGGCGGACGACGCCGCGCTGAGCGCCGAGACGGCCGAGAGCCGGGCGCTGCTCACGGAGTTGACCGGCGCTCCCGTCGCCGGCTTCTGCTACCCGTACGGCACGGTCGACGCCCGCGCCGCCGAGGCCGTGCGCGGCGCCGGGTACGGCTACGCCTGCGCCATCGACCCCGGCCCGCTGACCGGTCCGTACGCGCTGCCGCGGGTGCACGTGGGGCAGCACGACACGTCCGTACGGCTGCTGCTGAAGACGCGGCTGCACCGTCTGCGCCGCCGTCCCGTGGCGGGGGTCTGACGTGCCGGACCTCAAGGCGCTGCACATCATCACCGGCCTCGGCGTGGGCGGCGCCGAGCAGCAACTGAGGCTGCTGCTGCGGCATCTGCCGGTCGACTGCGACGTCGTGACGCTCACCAACCCCGGCCCGGTCGCCGACGGGCTGCTGGCCGACGGGGTCCGGGTCGTCCACCTCGGCATGACCGGCAACCGGGACCTGGCCGCGCTGCCCCGGCTGGCCCGCCTCATCCGCGCCGGCGGCTACGACCTCGTGCACACGCACCTCTACCGCGCCTGCCTCTACGGACGGCTCGCGGCCCGGCTGGCCGGCGTACGCGCCGTCGTCGCCACCGAACACTCCCTCGGCGACTCCCAGATGGAGGGCCGCCCGCTCACCCCGGGCGTCCGCGCCCTGTACCTGGCCGGGGAGCGGCTGGGCAGCGCCACCGTCGCCGTCTCCCCCACCGTCGCCGACCGGCTGGAGCGGTGGGGGGTGCCCGCGCCCCGCATCGAGGTGGTGCCCAACGGCATCGACCTGACCCGTTTCCGGTTCGATCCGGTCCAGCGCCTGCGCACCCGCCGCCGTCTGGGCCTGCCGGAGGGCGCGTACGTGATCGGCGGCGTCGGCCGGCTGACCTCGGCCAAGCGGTTCGACGTCCTGGTCCGAGCGCTGGCCGGACTCCCGGACGACTGCTGGCTGCTGCTGGTGGGCGGCGGCCCCGAGGAGCACGTGCTGCGGCGCACCGCCCGCGAGGCCGGGGTCGCCGACCGCGTCCTGCTCACCGGCGAACGCCCCTACGTCCCCGACGGCTCCCCCGGCCCCGACCTGCCCTCGCTGGCCGCCGCGATGGACGTCCTCGCGTCGCCCTCGCCGGAGGAGGCCTTCGGCCTGGCGGTCGTGGAGGGCCTCGCGTCGGGGCTGCCGGTGGTGTACGCGTCCTGCCCGGCGATCGAGGACCTGCCCTCCGGGCACGCGCCGACCGCCCGGCGGGTCACCGGCGGCGCCGAGGACTTCGCCCGCGCCCTCGCCGAGGTCCGGGCCGGCGCCGGACCCGGTCCCGGGCCGCGCACGGTTCCCGAGGCGGCCCGCCACTACTGCGTCACCCGCAGCGCCGCCCGGCTGATGGACGTGTACGCGACCACCCTCACGCACCCGTTGTCCCCGGCACCCCAGGGAGTCAGTTCCACATGACCGAGCCCCTCACCCAGTCCCCGGCCCAGCCCTCGGCGGAGCCCGAGGCCGAACCGCCCGCCCGCCCGCGCCGCGCACGGGCCGCCCTGCGCCGCGTCCGGAACCGCCTGCGGTCGCTGCCGCCCTGGTCGCCGCTGGCGGCCGGTGTCCTGGCAGGCGGGCTGCTCGGCGCCGGCTACGGCCTGCTCGCCACCCCGCAGTACACGGCGACCGGCTACGTCGTCGCCGTCCCCACCGACAAGTCCGACCCGGCGACCGCGCTGGGCTTCGCGCAGGCCTACGGGCGGGTCGCCACGCAGCTCGCGGTGCTCGGGGACGCGCAGATGTGGGCGGACGTGCCGGTGGCCCGGCTGGAGGAGAGCGTGCGCACGGCGACGTCGCCGGACGCGCCGATGGTCTCCGTGACGGCCACCTCCGCCGACCCGGAGGAGGCCGCGGACATGGCCAACGCGGTCGCCCGGGCGCTGACGCGGCACGCGGCCGCCTCCGTCGACGACACCCACGTGGAGCTGCGGCAGTTCGCGCGGGCCACCAAGCCGACCGAGGCGTCCTCCGCGTCCGCCGCGGTGACCGGTCTGGTGGGGGCGAGCGCGGGCGGGCTGCTCGGCGGGCTGGCGCTGCTGGCCCGCCCGCGCCGTGCCGCGGCGGACGGCGGCCGCGCGACCGCGGCGGTGCCCGGACCCGCCTCGGCGGCCGGCGTGCGCGGGCAGCTGTGACGGACACGAGGGCGCGCACGGCCGCGCCGTCGGCCGGCTGCACGACCGAACTGGTCACCGACGAGGCGCACTTCGCCGACCTGGCGCCGCAGTGGTCGCGTCTGCACGCCCGGTGCGAGGCCGCGACCCCGTTCCAGAGCCACGCCTGGCTGCACGCGTGGTGGCGCTCGTACGGCACGCGCGGCCGGCTGCGGCTGGTGCTGGCCCGCGACGGCCGCGATCTGGTCGCCGCCGCACCGCTGACGCTGGTACGGCGTCCGGTACCCGCCCTGGTGCCGCTGGGCGGGGCGATCTCCGACTACGGCGACGTCCTGCTGGACGACGAGCGCGGTCCGGACGCGGTGGCCGCGCTCACCGAGGGCCTGTCCCGGGCCGCCCGCACCGCACTGGTCGACCTGCGCGAGGTACGGCCGGGCGCCGCCGCCGAACGGGTCTACGAGCGCTGGCGCGGTCCCCGCCGCCGGCTGGCCGACTCGCTCTGCCTGGAGCTGCCCGCCCTCCCGATGGACGAACTGGTCGCCCGGCTGCCCTCGGCCAAGGCCCGCCAGCGGGTCCGTGCCCAGCTGCGCCGGCTGGACTCGCTCGGCGTCAAGAGCCGGACGGTCCTGCCCGACGAGGTCGACGCGGCGCTGGGGCGGCTGCTCGAACTGCACCGGTTGCAGTGGCAGGGCCGGAAGGTGACCGGCGAGCACCTCAAACCGCGGTTCCGCGACCACCTGGTGCGGGCGGTACGGCCGATGGTGTACGCCGGGGACGCGGTGGTCACCGAGTTCCGGATGGACGACGAGGTGGTGGCCGTGGACGTGACGCTGCTGTCCGCCCGGCTGGCCGGCGGCTATCTGTACGGCGCCCACCCCCGGCTGCGGGAGCGCAGGGCGGACGTGGCGGTGATGCTGCTGGACGCGTGCGCCGGGCACACCCGGCAGCCGGGGCGCGGCACGCTCAGCCTGCTGCGGGGCAACGAGCCGTACAAGCACCACTGGCGTCCGGACCCGGTGTCCAACCAGCGGCTGCTGCTGGCCCGCCGGCGCACCGCCCCGCTGCTCGCGGCGGCCCTCGGCGACGCCGCCGCGCGACGGCGGGGCAAGGCGCTGCTGCGGCGCCCGGAGCGGAAGGAGGGCGACGGTGGCGGCGGCACCTGACGAGCCCGGCCGCCACCGTCGCGTACGGCTACTCGTCGCGCGAGTACCAGTCGAGGCGCATGCAGAGCTTCCCGCCGAGCCAGTACTCGACCCAGTCGCCCAGCTCCAGCGGCGAGCAGCCGGCCGGCGGCCGGGGCGTGGTCTCCGGCACCGCGGGCACGGGCGGCGTGGTGGGCGTCGCGGGTGCGGTGGGCTCCGGGGTCCCGGGTGCGGGCTCGTCGGTGCGGCCGAAGAGCACGGACCGGTAGACGGCGGTGGAGCGGGGATTGTCGTCGCACTGCCACACGCCGTGCGGGCAGTAGTCGGTGACCGTGTTGTAGACGGGCTTGTGCTCGTCCATCCAGGCCAGCATGCGCCGCATGTACTCGGCGTTGTCGCCGTTGCGGAACAGCCCCCATTCCGGATAGGAGACGGGCTTTCCGTGCTTCTTCGCGAAATCGACGTGCGCCTGGAGTCCGTAGGGCTCCTTCACCTGTTCGTCGAACTTCATTCCGCGTGGCTGGTCGTAGGAGTCCATGCCGATGATGTCGACCGTCTCGTCCCCCGGATAGCACGTCGTCCAGGGGACGGCGTCCCGGCCGCGGCTCGGCGTGAAGTCGAACCGGAACTTCTGGCCGGGCACCGCCCGCATGGTGGTGACGATCCGCTTCCAGTACGTCTTCCAGGCCTCCGGGTCCGGCCCGCAGCGGTGGGTGTAGGTGATGCCGTTCATCTCCCAGCCGAGCACCAGGACCGTGTCCGGGACCTTGAGTTCGACGAGCCGTTCGGCGAGGGCGCGGAAGTGGTGGTCGAACTCCCCGGCGGCGCCCCGGCGCAGCAGTGCGCGCACCTCGTCGTCGCCGACCCCCTCCTCGTTGCGCTCCATCATGGGCACGTTGAGGACGAACATCCGGTCCGCCTTGCGGGTGCGCCAGTCGGCCCACGCGTCGAGGAAGGTGGGGGCGCCCTCGATGTTGCTCCAGCGGTCGCCGGGCAGATAGGTGTGGCCGACGCGCAGTTCGGCGTCGCCCAGCCACCGGCTGAGCCCGGCCATCCGGGCCACGCCGCGTGGGCCGTAGTCCAGGTACGCGCCGAACGCGGGGGTGACGGCGGGCTTCTTCGCCGGTGCTCCGGGTGCCGGGACCGCCGGCGCGGGTGCCGGCGGGGTCGGTTCGGCGGCGACCGTGGGGCCCGCCGCGGCCACCAGCGCCGCCAGCGCGACCGCCGCCGCGACGCCTGCCGGCCGCCTGGACCGGTTCCGTGACTGCCGTACGGCCATACCGGCTCCATTCCTCGCCGTGAATTCCGCTCCGTTACTGACACTCAGTCATATGAAATGCCATCACGCCACCGCCGCTACGGCTTTCGAGTGCGCCGATCGCCCGCACCGGTGAACCGATTCGAAGACGAAGGAAGTTTCCCGTGTCGCTGTTCGACACCCGCGTCCCCGCAGTTCTGCTGCGGACCGACCGGAATCCCTTTCACCACGGAACGCTGGGCGCCGTGCGTTCGCTCGGTCGGGCCGGAGTGGACGTGCACGTGGTCGCGGACTGCTCGCGCAGCCCCGTCCGCGCCTCTCGCTACGTGACGGAACTGCACACTCCCCCGCCGCCCGACGCGTCGCCCGCCGACATCACGGCGGCCCTGCGCCGGGTGGCGGCACGGATCGGGCGTCCCGCCGTACTGATTCCGATGGACGACGCGTGTGCGGTGGCGGTGGGACGGGCGCGGGCCGAGCTGGCGCCCTCGTATCTGCTGCCGGACCAGCCGGGCGACCTACCCGCACGGGTCGCCGACAAGGCGGAGCTGGCCGGGGTGTGCGCCTCGCTGGGCGTGCCGCACCCCGAGACGCTGGTCCCGGACGGACCGGCCGAGGCGGCGCGGGCCGCGTGGCGGCTGGGTCTGCCGGTGGTGGCGAAGTGGAGCCGGCCCTGGCTGGTGCCCCCGGGCGGCGGGCTGCGCAGCACGGTGCTGGTGCGCTCGGCCCGCGAGGCCGGGGAGCTGTACCGGCGCGCCGAGGAGGCGGGGAGCCGACTGCTGCTCCAGGCGTTCCTGCCGCCGGGGCCGGACCGCGACTGGTTCTTCCACGGGTACGCCGACCGCTCGGGCACGGTCCGGGCGGGCGGCCCGGGCCGCAAGACCCGGGCCAGGCCGCGCGGTGCCGGTCTGACCGCGGTGGGCCGCTGGACGCCCAACCCGCGGGTGCAGGCGCTCGCCGAGCGGGTCACCGGCGAGCTGGGCTACCGGGGCGTCTTCGACCTCGACTTCCGCCGCTGCGGTGCGACGGGCGGCTACCACCTGCTCGACTTCAACCCGCGTCCCGGCGCGCAGTTCCGGCTCTTCACCGACTCCGCCGGACTGGACGTCGTACGGGCGCTGCACCTGGACCTGACCCACCGGGCCCTGCCGGACGGGGTGCCGCGGCCGGGGCGGACCTTCGTGGTGGAGAACTACGCGCCGCTGAGCGCGCTGCGGCCGGCGCCGGACGGGCGGGAGCTGGCCTGGCACGCGCCCGACGACCGGGCGCCGGGCCGGGCCCTGTGGGCCCTGTGGGGCCGCCACGCGACCGGCCGGGTGCTGGACCGCGCGCGCAGCCGGCGCGCGCACCCGGCGGACGAGGCCCCTGCCCGCGCCCGCGTGGTGCGCCAGGCGGGCGCGCCGCGGGCCGACCGCGCGGGACAGCCGGACCGCCCGGGGGGCGACCGGGCGGGCAGTCACTGACGCGGGACGGGGGCACGACAACGCCCCCGGCGGCCCATGCGGGCCGACCGGGGGCGTCGGGGTGGAGCGTGGGTCAGCGCGTGGCGTTGGCCCGGCCCCTGCGGTACAGGATCGCTCCACCGGCGATCAGCACGGCACCCGCGGCGGCGGCGCCCAGCGTGCCCTCGCTGCCGGTCTCGGCCAGGACGGGCGGCTGCTCCGTCTGCGGGGTGGGCGGAGTCTTCTCCTCCTCGGCGGGCGGCGGGGGCTCCTCCTCGCTCGGCGGCGGGGGCGGCTCCTCCTCGTCCGTGGGCGGGGTGGTGGGCGGCGGCGGCTCCTCCTCGCCGTAGCCGGGGGGCTCCTCCGAGCGGTTCTCGCACTCGTTGCCGAAGACCGGGTTGAGCGCGGCGATCAGGTCGACCGTGTTGCCGCAGAGGTTGAGCGGCACCTCGATCGGGAGCTGCACGGCGTTGCCAGAGCCGACGCCCGGCGAACCCACGGCGGTGCCGCTCGCGTCGGCACCGCTCCCGCCGGTGCTGGAGGCGTCGGTGCCGGAAGCGTCGGTGTCGGACGTGTCGGTGTCGGACACGGCGGAGGTGTCCCCGCCGGAGCCGCTCTTCCTGCTCTCGTCCGAGTCGTTCTCGCACTCGTTGCCGAAGGCGGGGTTGAGCGCCGCGATCACGTCGACCGTGTTGCCGCAGACGTTCACCGGCACGTCGACCGGGGCCTGGAGGGCGTTGCCGGACGCGACGCCCGGCGAGTTCTTGGCGGCTCCGTCCGCTTGCGAGTCGGCCAGGGCGGGGCTGCCGCACAGGGAAAGGATGCCCGTCGCGGCGGCAGCCGCGACCATCCCCCTGCTCAGAGTCTGTCGCACTCTCGTTGTCTTCCTGCTTGTAGAAATGGCTGGAGAACGATCCGGAGGACAGGCTGCGGAAAGGGGAAGAGCCGGCCCCGAACCAAACAAGCTGGCCAAGGCCGGCCGTGACGCAGCCGGTCGGTGCGGAACGACGTCAGTCGTTCTCGCACTCGTTGCCGAACGCCGGGTTCAGCAGACCAACGACGTTGATGCTGTTGCCACACACGTTGACGGGAACGTGCACGGGAACCTGGACGACATTGCCGGACAGGACACCCGGGGAGCCGATCGCAGCGCCCTGGGCGTCGGCGTCGGCGAAGGCCGGGGCGGCCATGCCGAGAGCCATGATCGCGCCAGCGACGACGGCAGCGGTTTTCTTCATGAACTTTCCCTTCTCCGCGGTCATGCCTGAATGGCGGCCGAAACCGCGCGAGCACAGCATTGACGGCTCGCACCATGACCTGCAGCCTGCAAACGAGGAATTGACGGCCGGAGCAACTACCGAACGCGGGACACCCCGAAATTCACTCGGATGCCTCACGACACGGCCCTGCCATTCCCCCGGAAGAGCGAAGACGTCAACCGCTTCTCGGCGAGACCCCGGCCCGGGAACGACCGGGCGGCCCACGGGGAAGTCAGCGGGCCGCCCGGGCTGGGCGGGAGGGGACTCAGTCCCGGCCCTCGCCGTTCGCCGACAGAACCGACAGGTCCTCCAGGACGTGCGACAGGGCACCGTCCCGCTTGGCCTGCGTGGAGTTGTCCGCGCACTGCTGGTTCAGGTCGTCCGACAGGACGTTGATGTCCTGGACCGGCACGAGGTTGATGACGGCGGCGTTGATGTCCTCGACACCCAGGCACGGCTTGTTCAGCGTGCCCTCGACCAGCGACAGCTGCGGGCTCATGTCGCCCTTGGTCGCCGAGTTGCCGAACGCCGACTTGGCGCCGTTGCCGTTGGCCACGGCCGGCCCGTTGTCGTCCCCGATGGCAAGAGCCTGAGGAGCGGCGGCAGCCGACATGCCGATCACAGAAGCGGCAGCCGCCGCGGCGACCATTGCCTTCTTGAGCACTTCGCGTTCCTTTCGTCGTAGCGACGCACTGTCCTACGGCCTGATCAACCCGGTGCGCGATGATTGGTTTCGGGCGTTCACCCGGTTGGGCCTCCGCCGCATACCGAAAAGGGCCACTCGGATCGCCGGAAATACCGGCGGAATCAAGGAGCCGCACGGACTTCCCGTGTCCGCCGACCGAGTGAACGGGAGAAACCCGGCCGGACTCGTGGAGTTGACCAGTGCGCTCCGGTGGACGGGGTTTCCTCAGAAAGGACTGGCCAGTGATCAAGAAGGTAGCCGCCTACGCGGCGATCGCCGCCTCCGTCATGGGCGCCTCCGCTGCCGCGGCCCCGCAGGCGATGGCGATCGGCGACGACAGCGGGCCCGTCTCGGCCAACGGGAACGCGGCCTCGCAGTACTTCGGCAACTCGGCGACCCACGGCAACATGAGCCCGCAGATGGCGCTCATCCAGGGGTCGTTCAACAAGCCGTGCATCGCGGTCAGCGACATCCCGGTCAGCGTCGTCGGACTGATCCCGATCCAGGACATCCCGGTCCTGTCGGACGACCTGAACCAGCAGTGCGCGGAGAACTCCACGCAGACCAAGCGCGACGGTGCGCTGGCCCACCTGCTGGAGGACGTGTCGATCCTGTCGGCGAACGGCGAGGGCGGCAAGGGCTGACATCGGCCGAGGGGCGGGCCGCCGGGCACAACGGCGGCCCGCCCCTTTCGCGTGTCAGCGTCCGGGCGGCGCGTACAGGGCCTCGATGGCGTCGGCGTACGCCGCGACGGCCGCGTGCCGCTTCACCTTCAGCGACGGGGTCAGCAGCCCGTTCTCCTCGGTGAACTCGCCCTCGACCAGCCGGAAGGCGCGGATCGACTCGGCCCGGGAGACCGCCGCGTTGGCGTGGTCCACGGCCTTCTGGACGTCGGCCCGCATCCTCTCGTCCCGTACGACCTCGGACATCGGGGTGTCGGCGGGCAGCTTGCGCACCGACAGCCAGTGGGCGACGGCGTCCGGGTCGAGGGTGATCAGGGCGCCGACGAAGGGGCGGTTGTCGCCGACGACGAGGCACTGCGCGACGGGCGGGCGGCTGCGCAGGCGGTCCTCCAGGACGGCCGGGGAGACGTTCTTGCCGCCGGAGGTGACCAGCAGGTCCTTCTTGCGGCCGGTGATGGTGAGGTAGCCGTCGTCGTCGAGGGAGCCGAGGTCGCCGGTGGCGAACCAGCCGTCGGTGAGGGCCGCGTCGGTGGCCTCCGGGTTGCCCCGGTAGGCACCGAAGACGATGCCGCCCTTGACGAGCACCTCGCCGTCGTCCGCGATGCGCACGGAGGTGCCGGGGACGGGCGGGCCGACGGTGCCGGGGCGGGGGCCGAGCGGCGGGACGATGGTGGCGGCGGCGGTGGTCTCGGTGAGGCCGTAGCCCTCGTAGACCATGATTCCGGCGGCGTAGAAGAAGAGGTTCAGGTCGCGGTCGAGCGGGGAGCCGCCGCTGATCGCGTAGCGCATCCGGCCGCCCAGTTCGGCCCGCACCCGCCGGTAGACCAGCAGGTCGTACAGGGCCCAGCCGGCCCACAGGCCGAGGGCGGGGCCCTTGCCGCGGCCGAGGAAGCGTTCCAGGTGGGCGCCGCCGAAGCGGACGGCGAGGCGGTGGGCGCGCTCGAAGGAGGCGCCGCGACCGATCTTCTCGGCGGTCGCGCGGCCGGTGTCGTGGATCTTCTCGAAGAGGTACGGGACGCCGACCAGGAAGGTGGGGCGGAACGACTTGAGCGCGGGGCGCAGTTCGTCGGGCTTGATGCTCGGGAAGTGGCCGATCTCGATGCGGGCCAGCAGGCAGGCGATCTGGATCGTGCGGCCCAGGATGTGGGCGAGCGGCAGGAAGAGGAGCGTCGAGGCGGTCTGGCCGGTGACCTCCTTGAAGATCGGGTGCAGCAGCTCGACCGTGTTGGCGGCCTCGGCGTGCAGGTTGGCGTGGGTGAGGACGCAGCCCTTGGGTCGGCCGGTGGTGCCGGAGGTGTAGCAGACGGTCGCCACCGCGTCCGGGGTCAGGGCGGTGCGGCGCTTGGTGACCTCCTCGTCGCTCACGCCCGCGCCGAGGGCGGTGAGGTCGGCGAGCGCGCCCGCGTCGAGTTCCCAGGCGCGCGGGCGTTCGGGGTGGGCGGCGGTGCCGGCCAGGACGGTGGCGGTGTTGGCGGCGGTCTCGGTGACGAGGTGCCGGGCGCCCGAGTCGCGGACGATCCACTCGACCTGGTCGGCGGACGAGGTGGCGTAGACGGGGACGGTCTGGCCGCCGGCCGCCCAGATCGCGAAGTCCAGGACGGTCCACTCGTAGCGGGTGCGGGACATGACGGCGACCCGTCCGCCCGGTTTCAGACCGGCCGCGATCAGGCCCTTGGCCACCGCGGTCACCTCGTGGGCGAACTCGGCCGCGGTGACGGGCCGCCAGGCGCCGTCCACCTCGCGGCGCAGGACCACCGCGTCGGGGGCCTCGGCGGCGTTGGTGAACGGGATGTCGGCGGTGCTGCCGGTGGTGGGGCGGGGCGCGAGGGGTGCGGTGCGGGCCTCGCGGACGGCGCCGTAGGCGTCCCTGACGGTCTCGGTGCTCGCGCGGGACACCAGGTCACCGCGGTTTCTCGCCCGTTTCAGGTCCTTGCGTACGCCCATGTCGGCTCCCGGTCGCTGATCGGCTGGCGTTGTGTCGTGCGCATCCAGACTTGCTTACTCCTGAGTAAACTTACTCAGGAGTAAGCATAGGTCAATGGGTGCGTGCGGACCGAGGCGCCTCAGGTCAGCCGGTTCGCCGTGCCGATCGCCTCGGCCAGCCGCCGGACGTCCTCGTCCTCGGTACGGACGGCCAGGGAGTCGGCGCGCTCGGCGAGTTCACCGAGGCCGGGCGCGCCCGGCAGGGAGCCGTGGCGGGTGTCGCCGTCGTAGGAGGACGAGGACGACGAAGAGGAACGGAGCGCGTCCGCGAAGTACGCGGCGGTCGCGGTGACCCGCAGGCCGCGGTCCGCCTCCCAGACCGAGTCGCCGAGAGCGTCGGTCTCCACGTCGCCGGACTCCTCGTGCGGGGTCCGGCTGTCGGGGTCGAGCCAGCGGACGGTGGCCGTCGCGAGGTGGCCGTCGGCGCCGGGCCGGGTGCGCACGGCGTACAGCGCCGTGACGGTGTGGCCGGGGCCGACCTCGCCGCCGTCGACGCGGTCGTCGCGGAAGTCCTCGTCGGCCACCTGCCGGTTGTCGTAGCCGACGAGGCGGAACTCGGCGACCGTCTCCGGGTCGAAGGCGACCTGGGCCTTGGCGTCGCGGGCGGTCAGCTCGATGTGGCGCGGGAGCTGCTCGCAGAAGACCTCGCGGGCGTCCTCGGCGTCCGAGACGTACGTGGTGTGGCCGTCGCCCCTGTCGGCGAGGCGTTCCATCAGGGCGTCGCCGTAGTCGCTGCCGACGCCGACCCCGAAGAGGGTGATGCCGTGCTCTCGGCGCTCGTCCGCGATGCGTTCGAGGATGGTGTCCGCGTCGGTGTCGCCGGTGTTGGCGAGGGCGTCGGAGACGAGGACGACGCGGTTGGTGGCGCCCGCGCGACGGCCCTCGACGGCGGTGTCGTAGCCGGTCTCGACGCCCGCGCCGAGGTTGGTGGACTCGGTCGGCTCCAGGCTGTCGATCGCGTCGTGGACCCGGCCGCGGTGATCGCCGAGCCGGGTCATCGGCAGCACCGTCTCGGCCTCGTCGCTGAAGGTGACGAGCGCGACCGAGTCGTCGTCGCGCAGCTGGTCGGTCATGGTGGCGAGGGAATCCTGGGCGAGGTCCAGACGGCCGGGCTCGCCCATCGAGCCGGAGACGTCGATGACGAACGTCAGGGCGGCCGGCGGGCGTTCGCCACGCTGCTCGGCGGTGCGGGTGGCGAGGCCCACGCGGACCAGCGACCAGTCCTCCCGGTCGGTGCGGGCGCCGTCCACGCTCACCGTGAAGCCGTCCCCGTCGGGACGTTCGTAGTCCTGGCGGAAGCTGTTGACGAACTCCTCGGGCCGCACCGTCGACGGGTCGGGCAGCCGGCCCTCGGAGAGGGTGCGGCGGGCGTAGCCGTAGGAGGCGGTGTCCACGTCGAGGGCGAAGGTGGAGAGGTGGTCGGGGTCGGGGGCGACCTCCCGGGAGTCGCCGGTCCCGCCCGTCTCCCCGGCCTCCGCGGTGGATGTGCCGCCGGGCGGGCCGTCGGGCGCGGGCGCGTAGCCGCCGCCCCGGGAGTCGGCGGCGGTGTCCTTCGCCCCGCTTGACGCGTCGTCGTCCCCTCCCCCGCAGCCGGTGAGCAGCAGGCCGCCCGCCGCCGTGAGCGCGAGCAGCGCGCCGACCGGCCTTCGTGTCCGGTACCGCTTCATCGTCCCTACCCCCTGGTTCCGTTGACGCCGACCTACGTGACTGTGACGGCGGGGCGGGGCGGAACGTGCGGGACGGGGCGTCACGGGTGCGTCTCGAAGTGGGCACGGCGGCGGGCCGGCGAGACCGGTGGGTGATCCTCCGGTGACCGGACCGACGTCCGGCCCGGCCCTGTCGTCCTAGGACACCACGTCCTTGCGGGAGAAGTTCCGGAAGGCCAGGGCGAAGAGGACCAGTGCGTACGTCACCGAGAGCGAGGTGCCCTGGATCAGGCGGGTCCAGTCCAGCTCGGGACGGACCGTGTCCAGCCAGGCGTACTGCCAGTGGGCGGGCAGGAAGTCGCGCCAGTCGCCGAGGGCGGTCACCTCGTCCAGGACGTTGCCGATGATGGTCAGGCCGACCGCGCCGCCGACCGCGCCGAGCGGGGCATCGGTCTTGGTGGAGAGCCAGAACGCCAGCGCGGCGGTGACCAGTTGCGAGACGAAGACGTACGCCACCGTGAGGGCGAGGCGCTCGGCGGCGGTGCCGGTGGGCAGGCTGCCGCCGGTGGGCAGCTCCAGCGGGCCCCAGCCGTAGGCGGCGGTGCCGACGGCGAGGGCGACCAGGGGCAGCAGGACGATCGCGGCGAGGCTGAGGGTGAGGGCGACGACCAGCTTGGACCAGAGCAGGCGGGCGCGGGGTACCGGCGCGGCGAGCAGGTAGCGCAGGGAGGACCAGCCGGCCTCGGAGGCGACCGTGTCCCCGAAGAAGAGGGCGACGGGCACGACGAGCAGGAAGCCCGCGGAGGCGAAGAGGTTCACCGCGGCGAAGTTCGCCCCCGACGCGGTGGCCGAGTCCATCAGGCTGACCTGGTTGTTCGACCCGCCCGGCTCGCCGCCGATCCGGAAGGCGACGAGCAGCACGAACGGGAGGGCGAACAGGATGCCGCCCATGACGAGGGTGCGCCGCCGCTTCAGCTGCCGGACCATTTCGACCCGGACGGGCAGCGTGCGGCCCGCGCGGTAGCCCTCGGCGACCTCCTGGGCGCCGGCGGGCTCGGCGCGGTCGGCCAGCGTGCTCATGCCGAGTCTCCGATCAGGGTGAGGAAGGCGTCCTCGAGGCGGCGGTGGGGGCCCACCGACTCCACGGGCACGTCCAGGCGGACGAGTTCGGGGATGAGGTCGCGGGCGGTGCCGGTGGGGTCGAGGCGGACCAGGAGGCCGCCCTCGGTGACGGCCGCCGATGCCACGCCGGGCAGTGCGGCGACCTTCTCGGCGAGGGGCGTGTCCACGCGCGCGTGGGTGCCGACCAGCAGGGTGTCCCCGGAGCCGACGATCTCGCCGACCGGGCCAGCCTGCACGAGCCGGCCGTGGTCCATCACCACCAGGTGGGTGCAGCTCTGCTCGACCTCGGACAGCAGGTGGCTGGAGACGATCACCGTGCGCCCGGCCGCCGCGTAGCGGATCATCACCTCGCGCATCTCGCGGATCTGGGGCGGGTCGAGGCCGTTGGTCGGCTCGTCCAGGATGAGCAGGTCGGGCAGGCCCAGCATGGCCTGGGCGATGGCCAGGCGCTGGCGCATGCCCTGGGAGTAGGTGCGCACCGCGCGGGCGAGCGCGTCGCCGAGGCCGGCGATCTCCAGGGCCTCGGCGAGGTGGGCGTCCTCGGCCGGGCGTCCGGTGGCCCGCCAGTACAGCTCCAGGTTCTCCCGGCCGGACAGGTGCGGCAGGAAGCCCGCGCCCTCGACGAAGGCGCCGACCCGGGAGAGCACCGGTGCGCCGGGCGCGATGGCGTGGCCGAAGACGCGGATGTCGCCGCCGTCCGGCCCGATCAGACCCATCAGCATGCGCAGGGTCGTCGTCTTGCCCGCGCCGTTCGGCCCGAGGAGGCCGAGCACCTGGCCCTTCTCCACGCGGAAGGACAGGTCCCGTACGGCGTACCGGTCGGCGGACTTGGCGTACCGCTTGGTCAGGTCGGTGATCTGGAGGGGTACGTCGGCCAGCGCGGGGTCGGGGGGCGGGGCCGAGGTCCGGCGGCGGGCGGTCAGCAGCAGGGCCGCGGCGACGGCGGCTCCCGCGAGGGGCGCCCACCAGACCCAGGCGGGCAGCCCGGCCGTCGCACCGGTGTCACCGAGGGCGGTCGGCACCGACAGGCCGCCCTCGAGGGAGACGGTGTAGGTGGCGGGGGCGGCCGGTGAGGCGTAGCCGAGGTCGGTGGAGGCGAGGACCAGGCGCAGCTTGTGGCCGCGCTCCACCTCGTGGTCGACGGCGGGCAGGGTGACCGTGACGTCCTTGCCGGCCTTGGCGTCCGCCACCCGCAGCGGCGTGACCAACTGTGAGGGGAGCACCTGCTGGGCGCCGCCGGGGCCGACGTCGTACACCTTGGCGAAGAGCACGGCGTCCTCGGCGGTGGACTGCACGCGGACGGTCGCCGTGGGCGAGCCGGTGATCTGGAGGTCCTCGCGCAGGGGCGCCGACTCGAAGGCCGCGTACTGGCCGGGGAAGTCGAGGGAGATGCCGACGCCGAGCGAGGACAGCTGGGAGAGGCCGCCGGAGCCGCCGATGCCGGGCAGGGCGGAGACGGCGGGCGGTGCGGCCCCCGCAGGGTTCTCGAAGGTCTGCTCGCGTCCGCGCAGTTCGATCGCGCGGGGCTCGCCGCCGAGGCCGGGGTAGGCGTCGGCGCTCACGCCCTCCAGGCGGGGCTCGCCGTCGCCGCTGCCGGTGCCGACGGTGCGGGAGACGCGGAAGGCGGGGCCGGTGCCGGCCGACTCGTCGCCCTTCAGATGGCGGTCGAACCACGCGGCGGTGCGTGCCTGGACGCGGTCGGCCTCCATGTCGCCGCCGTCGTGGCCGCCCGAGACCCAGTCGACGTCCACGGGGGCGCCGTTGGCCCGGATCGCCTTGGCGGCGGCGTCGGCCTGGCCGAGCGGGAAGAGGGAGTCGGTCTGGCCCTGGGCCAGCAGTGTGGGTACGTCGATCCGGTCGCCGACGGCCTGCGGGCTGCGCTCCTGGAGGAGCTTCACCGCCTCGGCGTCCGGCGCCCCCTTCTCGGCGACGCGCTGGTACATGCGGCAGAGCGCGGGCTCGAACTTCTCGCAGCCGCCGCCCATGTTGACGAAGATGCCGGCCCAGAGCTTCTTGAAGACGCCGTTCGGGAAGAGGGCGTCCGCCAGGTTCCAGTACGTGATGGCGGGGGCGATGGCGTCCACGCGGTCGTCGTGCCCGGCGGCCAGCAGCGCGACGGCGCCGCCGTAGGAGCCCCCGGCCATGCCCACGCGGGGGTCGCCCTTGCCGTCCAGCCGGACCTCGGGCCGCCCGGCGAGCCAGTCGATGAGCCGGGAGACGTCGGCGACCTCGCCGTCCGGGGCGTTGAGCCCGATCTTCCCGGTCGACCTGCCGAAGCCGCGCGCCGACCACGTCAGGACCGCGTACCCGTCCTGCGCGAGGCGCTCCGCCTGGTCCCGGGCGTCGGCCTTGCTGCCACCGAAGCCGTGCGCGAGCAGGACCGCGGGGCGACGGCCCTCGGAACCGGCCGTGAAGTACGAGGTGTCCAGGCGCACTCCGTCGCCTACTTCCACGACCCGGTCGGCGCGGTGCACCGGGGGCGGGTCGTCGCCGGCGACGGCCGTCCAGGTCCCGGCACCGGCGAGCACGACGACAGCGGCCGCGGCGGACAGTATCCGCCGCGGCCCCCGTAGCAGCCCTCGCACGCGGGGCAGTCGAAGATCCATGCGTCAACGGTACGGGCACCCGCCGACAACGGGGGCCGCCCCGGGGCTGAACCGACCGCCCTCCCACGGAAGTACGGGACCGCCCGCGCATACCACGGGCGCGGTAGGCCGAGCCGGTCACGGACGCCCCGGGCGCCGACGGTCCGGGCCACGGCTGGGCCACGACCGGGGCCTCGGTCCGGGCCACGGCCGGGGTGCGACAGGGACGCACACGCGCACCTGCCGGCGCGGGCGACCCCATCCCCCGACGAAGGCCGAGGCGCTCTGTTCGGGCGTCACCGGGTGGCCGGCTCCCGGACGTCCTGCGGGACGGTCACCAGCCAGCGGGTGTCGCGGTGCGGGCGCAGGTACAGGGCCCAGTACAGCGTGGCGACGGCCGCGATGCCGCCGGTCCACAGCAGGTGGCTCGCCTCCTGCTGGGTCAGGATGTAGGCGAGGACCGCGATCAGCAGGACCGGCACCACCGGCCACAGCGGCATGCGCCACGCGTGCGCGTGCCGGTGGGCGCCGCGCCGGGACAGCAGGGCGGCGACCGCGACCAGCAGGTACATCGCGGTCACGGAGACGCCGGTGACGCCGTACAGGGTGTCGAGGTTGACGTAGCAGAGCGCGGCGCCCGGCACGCCCACGGCGAGGGTGGCGACCCACGGGGAGCCGAACCGGCCGAGCCTTGCGAAGAGCCGGTTGACCGGCGCGGGCCACGCCTTGTCGCGGGCGGAGGCGAACAGGACGCGCGAGTTCTGGATGACCATCACGATGCCGGCGTTGATGATGGCGAGGGCCACGCAGAGGCTGACGAAGGTGCCGACGGCGGAGTTGGACCAGGCGGTGACCATGGCGCCGATGTCGCCGCCGGTCAGCTCCGCGAGGTCGGAGGCGCCGAAGGTGATGGCGACGACCGGGACCAGGATGATCACCGTGGAGATGGCGAGGGTGGCCAGCACCGTGCGGGCGACGTTGCGGCGCGGGTTCTCCAGTTCCTCGGAGAGGTAGACGGCGGTGGAGAAGCCCTGCGTGATGAAGAGGGCGATGGCGAGCCCGGAGACGACCAGCATGGCCGTCACGGGGTCCGTTCCGCCGCCCGCGCCGCCCACCTCCATCGACGTGAGGCTGCCGGGGCCGCGCTCGGCGTGGGCGAAGCCCAGCACGGCGACGACGGCCGCGGCGATGACCTCCAGGACCAGGAAGACGCCGGTGATCCAGGCGTTGGCGCGCAGGTCGAGGAGGCCGGCGAGGGTGGCGAGCACCATGACGCCCGCGCCCGCCAGGGACGGGTCGAGGTGCAGGATCGGTTCGAGGTAGTCGGCCGTGCCCATCGCGATCACCGGCGGGACGATCATGACGACCAGCAGGGACAGCACGAAGACCAGCCAGCCCGCCAGTCGCCCGGCCATCGTCGACACCATGGCGTACTCGCCGCCCGCGCTGGGGACCAGAGTGCCCAGCTCGGAGTAGCAGAACGCCACGGCGACGCAGAGGAGCGAGCCGACGGCGATGGTGAGTGCGGTGGCGGTGCCGAGCGAGCCGAACAGGTCGGGGACGACCACGAACAGCGTGGAGGCGGGGGTCACGCAGGAGAGCGTGAGGAGCGTGCCGCCGACGACCCCGATGGACCGCTTCAGCGTCCGCGGCCGGTCCGGATGGTCCCCGAGGTCCTCGGGTGCCGTCGCGGCGGTCTGGGCGGGACGGAGCGTGTCGGTCATACGCGGTTTCCGATCGACTCGTGCGGCACGGTGCGCGGCGGAGCGCCACCGCCTCCGGTTCGCTCCCGCGGCAAGATGGAATACCGACGGAAACCAGTGCGTCAATGGCTGTTCATCTACGGAATCAGTTGTCTGAGACGCGCGGAGCTTTCGAAAACGGCATCAGATGCGTAGGCCCAGCGGTCGTTCCGGGTGCGCGGGATCCGTTGCGGACGGAGGAAAAAAATACGGCCGTCCGCATAACGGACGGCCGTACGGGGCTCCCCGGGCATTCCCGGGTGGTGCCTCAGTGGTTGCGCGGGAATCCCAGGTCGACGCCGGCGGGGGCGTCGGCCGGGTCCGGCCAGCGGGTGGTGACGACCTTGCCGCGGGTGTAGAAGTGCGTGCCGTCGTTGCCGTAGATGTGGTGGTCGCCGAAGAGCGAGTCCTTCCAGCCGCCGAAGGAGTGGTAGCCCACGGGGACCGGGATCGGGACGTTCACGCCGACCATGCCGGCCTCGATCTCCAGCTGGAAGCGGCGGGCCGCGCCGCCGTCCCGGGTGAAGATCGCGGTGCCGTTGCCGAACGGCGAGGCGTTGATGAGGGCGACGCCCTCCTCGTAGGTGTCCGCGCGCAGCACGCACAGCACCGGGCCGAAGATCTCGTCCTGGTAGGCCTTCGCCGTGGTCGGCACCCGGTCCAGCAGGGAGATGCCGATCCAGTGGCCGTCCTCATGGCCGTCGACCGTGTGACCGGTGCCGTCCAGGACGACCTCGCAGCCCTCGGCCGCCGCGCCCTCGACGTAGGAGGCGACCTTGTCGCGGTGCGCCTTGGTGATGAGCGGGCCCATCTCGGACGTCGGGTCGTTGCCGGGACCGATCTTGATCTTCTCGGCGCGTTCGCGGATCTTCTCGACCAGTTCGTCGCCGACGGCGCCGACCGCGACGACCGCGGAGATCGCCATGCAGCGCTCGCCCGCGGAGCCGTAGGCCGCGCTCACGGCCGCGTCGGCCGCCGCGTCGAGGTCGGCGTCGGGCAGCACCAGCATGTGGTTCTTGGCGCCGCCGAGCGCCTGCACGCGCTTGCCGTTGGCGGAGGCGGTGGTGTGGATGTAGCGCGCGATCGGGGTCGAGCCGACGAAGGAGACGGCCTTGACGTCCGGGTGCTCCAGGAGGCGGTCCACGGCCACCTTGTCGCCGTGCACGACGTTGAAGACGCCGTCCGGCAGCCCGGCCTCGGAGAGCAGCTCGGCGATCCTGACGGCCGCCGACGGGTCCTTCTCGCTCGGCTTGAGCACGAAGGTGTTGCCGCAGGCGATGGCGAGCGGGAACATCCACATCGGCACCATGGCCGGGAAGTTGAACGGCGTGATGCCGGCGACCACACCGAGCGGCTGGCGGATCGAGGACACGTCGACACGGGTGGCGACCTCGGTGGACAGCTCGCCCTTGAGCTGCACGTTGATGCCGCAGGCCAGGTCGACGATCTCCAGTCCGCGGGCGACCTCGCCGAGCGCGTCGGAGTGCACCTTGCCGTGCTCGGCGGTGATCAGCGCGGCGATGTCGTCGCGGTGCGCGTCCAGCAGCGACCGGAACCTGAAGAGGATCGAGGTGCGCTGCGCCAGCGAGGACTGGCCCCAAGTGAGGTACGCCTCCTTGGCGGCGGCGACCGCCGCGTCCACCTCGTCGACCGAGGCGAAGGCGACCTTGGTGGTGACCGCGCCGGTGGCCGGGTCGGTCACCGGCCCGTACGTGCCCGAGGCGCCTTCGGCGGACTTGCCGCCGATCCAGTGGTTGACGATGTTCGTCATGACCGAGAACTCCTTCACAGATGGCGGCGACGGGTACAGACGTGCCGTTCGTACAGCTCAGGGCCTTTGACCACGGACGGTCCGGTCGCGGTCTCGGCCATGTCTACATCTCACCAGGCGCGGGCCTTCCCATGCGCCCGACACAGTGTCTGCGGTTTGGGTGCGGGCGTAGACACATGTTGCGGGCGTACGGCAGGACGGGGCGCCGTGAGCGCTCGCCGCGGAGGATTCGGCTCGTTGTTCGGAGTGTCGCTCGTTGTACTGGAATGCGGGCGACACAGTGGTCGTCGCGTGTATGGGGCGCCGCCTTGATCAAGCTGGTGTCTTCTGCGAATGGAGACGCCGTCATGCGAGTTTGCGACATTCAGCGGTGTGAGGTGCGGCCGGGGCGGCTGGTCGAGTTCACCTTCAGTGAGGCGACGGTGGGGGCCATGGCGTCACTGGCGCCGGACCCGCGGCCGCCGGCGTATATCCAGGAGTCGCACATCAGGACGGCGCGGTCGGTGCGTGAGGGTGGGTTGTTCGTGCCGACCTGGCTGGGGGCGGCGTTCGACCTCCCGGGCCGGGTGGATCTCGATGTGCTGGAGCGGGCGTTGCGGGGCTGGACGCTGCGCCACGAGACGCTGCGCAGCGGCTTCAGGTGGGCCGGTGACGAGATGCAGCGGTTCACGCTGCGCGAGGGCGATGTCTCACTGCGGCGTGAGGTGGTCGGCGACTTCGAGGACTCGGGCGCACTGGTCCGATATCTGCAGAACCGATTCGACACGGCAGCGGACGCGCTTCGCTGGCCGAACCTGATCTATACCGCGGTCGTCCGGGACGATTCCACGAGCGTGTACATGGCTTTCGATCACACGAACGTGGACGCCTACTCCCTGCAGCGCATTCCGGAGGAGATCCACGAGCTGTACACGGCGGGTCTCACGGGGCGGCCCGTCGCCGGGACGCCGACGGGGAGCTATGTCGATTTCTGCCGGCAGGAGCGGACGGACGCGGACGGGATCGGTGACACGCACGCGATCGTCGCACGCTGGCGGGAATTCATCGGCCGATGCGGTGGGCGGCTGCCGGCGTTCCCCGTCGATCTCGGCCTGGAGCCCGGTGATGTGCTGCCCGCACAGAAGCTGGTGTGCGAGCCGCTCGTCGACGCGAACGCGGCCGCGGCGTTCGAGGCGTACTGCCGGCCCTACGGCGGCAGTCTCGTGGGGATCCTGGCCGCGACGAGTCTGATCGTCCATGAGCTCGGCGGCGAACCCGTCTACCGCACGGTCGTCCCGTTCCATACGCGGCTGAAGTCGGCGTGGTCGGATTCGGTGGGCTGGTACGTCGGTGGCGCACCCATCGAGGTGCCCGCGGCGCGGGACTTCCGCGGGGCGCTGGAGACGGTCCGCGCCGAGTTGCGGGCCAACCGGTCACTGGCGCGCATCCCGCTGGCCCGGGTACTGCCCCTGCTGGGCGGGGATTTCCGCCCGACCTCGCCCGACCTGTACTCGATCGTGTCGTACGTGGACGCCCGCCTGCTCCCGGGATCGTCCCGCTGGACCGAGAGCAAGGCGTACGGACTGATCAGGGTTTCGTACGGCGACCAGGTGTGCGTATGGGTCAACCGGCTGCACGAGGGACTGTGGTTCGCCTGCCGCTATCCGGACACCGACATTGCCTACAAGAACGTGCGCCGGTACGTCGAGATGCTGCGGGACGTGATCGCGTCCGTGTCCGCACATGACGCCTCTCCTCCGCCCAGTAGGCGCCCCATTGACGCAACGCCACTGTCCTTGAGCGGTGTTGGTACGACGCGGGGACACACATGACAGCCAATTCACACGATGTGAAGGCATCTGATGCAGAGCAACCCAGCTTTTAATACGGGGATTTACCGCCACCCGGTGACGTCGTCAATTCATTGACTCCCGAGAGGGACGCGCGGCACGGAAGGCCCTTGATTACTGATAGCGTTCGGCCAGTCACGGTAGGCAATCAGCCTCTCTGTACGAGCGAAAATCCGAGGGTCCTATGCGCAAGCTTCAGCATGTCGTGATCGCAGCGGTGGCAGCGGCGGGTGGCCTGTCGGCCGCCGGCGCCGGCACCGCCGTCGCCGACACCTCCGACAACGCGCCGAAGGTGTACGACATCTACCGCCCCTACCAGGAGTGCAGCCCGCAGACGGTGTCCCAGAACGACGTCCCGATCGGCGTGCTCGGTATCGCCGGGACGCTGGACACGACCTGCGACCAGTACAACTACGACTTCACCGGCTGAGCCCGGCCCGCCCGGCGCCCGGGTACGCCGCACTCCTACGAAGGAAAGCGCATCACATGTTCAGCAGGAAGAAGATGACGGCGGTGTCGGTGCTCGCCGGCGGCCTCGCCATGGCCTGCGCCGGCCTCGCCCACGCGCACGCCGCGAAGGACCCGGGAACCTGCAGTCGCGACCTCTTGGGTGGCTTCACCTGCAGCCAGCGGATCCACGGTCAGCTCTCCGAGGACGGTGAAGTCCCCCATCAGGAGACGTGCACGCCGGTGCAGCCCCTCACGCTGCCCGCCGCCCTGGGCCAGGGGCAGTTGCAACTGGGCCCCAAGGTGACGTGCTCCCCCGCGACGACGGGTGCGACCGACGAGGTCGAGAGCGGGCAGGGACCGTTCGGCCTGCAGTCCCAAGTCCTGCACGGGTGACGCTTCCGGCAGACACGGCGCCCGAGTGGGCGGCACGACGCACGGGTCGACACGACGCGTAAGGCACAGATCCCGACATATGACGAAATGCGTGTATAGGCTAACGCTCAGTAGTCAAGCCGGGTTTCGTGCCCGAGTACGGAAAGGTCACTCATGCGTAAGTTTCAGCGTGCCGCGGTCGTAGCCATGGCGGTTGCGGGCCTGTCGGCGTTCGGTGCCGGGGCCAGCTTCGCCGGTGAGGGCGACGCGCCCGCGCCGGTCACCGCCGTGGCCAACTCGTCGGCCAACGCGCTGGCGGTCAGCGGCGGTTACTACTTCACGCCGCCGGCGCAGCCGCAGGGCGAGCCGCAGGCCGCCCCGGAGGAGGAGCGGCACGCCGAGCCCGAGCAGTACGGCCACGAGGGCGAAGGCCAGTAAGACGTTACCGGGAGTTCGTTCTCTCGGTGCCGCCACGGGCTCACCGGCCCGCGGCGAACGCAGCCCGGACACGCCACGGTTACTCAGTGTGCGCGTCCGGGCTGCGGCCAATTCGGCCGCCGGCCGCAGCTGACAGTGCGTCCAGGCACCGACTGATCGGTTCCGACACCTTCACGGGCCCGGGCGCACACCGGTCAACGGCAACCAGCGCCCGGGCCCTATCCGGTAAAGGAATGCAGCACATGTTCACTCCGCGGAAGATCGCCGCCATCTCGGGGATCGTCGGAAGTCTCGCCGCCGCCCTCTGCGCCGGCGCCGGGCACGCGTACGCGGACGGAGGGGCCGGTGACTGCGAGAGCAGGGACGGGGTCTGCGTCCGCAAGAGCGAGACTCGCATCGACAAGGACGGCGAGCACATCCTCCGGCAGGATCAGCGCTGCACGACGGCCGACCGGCCGAACGTGGTGTTCCAGGAGCACCAGCTGCTGGGCGACGGAGGATCGGCCAGTGCCGGACCGGTGGTGGACTGCTCCAACACGGCGAAGCTGCCCAAGGGGTTCAAGAAGCCGCACTTCGCATGAGCGCTGCCGGCGAATGCCGGGCCGGGATCATTCCCGGCCCGGCATTTCTCATGCCCCGACCGCAGGCCACGCCGACACGGAGCGAACGCACGCGCCCAACGGGCTTTCCGCACACGCCAAAGCGGGCGTCCCGTAACCGGGACGCCCGCAGCCCACGCGTGTGGGTCGGTCTTCAGCCGCCGACCGAGTTGTTGCAGCCCATCGTCGACCCCAGGGACGTCTTCTGCGCGCCCGGGTTGCCCTCGCCGTTCAGCAGGTTGCCGCCCAGGCCGTTGCCGATGCCCACCTGGCCGAGGATGTTGACGTTGCTGTCGTGCGACCCGCAGCTGCTGGTCTGGCTGACGGTGTAACCGCCGTTGCCGCCCTGGTCGGCATGGGCAGTGCCGACACCCAGGAGCCCGGCGCTCCCGAACGCGGCGACGAGGACGGCGGCCATGCGGAGGTTGTGCATGTCATCTCCGGTGGAGTGAGGTGGAGAACGATCGGCTTTGATACGGCAGCGGAGGCTGATACGAGAACGGTCCCGGCGCCTTGCCCCGAGGGCCCGGTGCCGGGACCGTTCACTGGCTGACGCGGTGGCGTCTGCCCGGAAGGTCAGAAGGCGCTGTTGTTGCAGCCCATGGTGGAACCGAGGTGGGTGGACTGGGCGCCCGGGTTGCCCTCGCCGTTGAGCCCGTTGCCCAGCAGGCCGTTGAGGATGCCGACCTGGCCGAGAACGTCGAGGTTCAGGTCGTGCGACCGGCACTGGGAGCTCTGCGAGATCTTGAACTTGTCGCCCTCGCCGCCCTTGCCCTGGTCGGCGTGGGCCGTGCCGCCCACGAGCCCGATGGTGCCGAGCGCGGCGACCAGAACGGCAGCGTTGCGAAGCTTGCGCATTTCATCTCCGGTGAGGTGAGTGGGTGCGATCCGGGAGAGATCGACTTTCTACAGGGCAGGAGATTAATGCGAAATATGGACAAAAAGGGCAGCGACGCGCCGCTCTGACAATGCCGCGGCAAATGCACCCGAAAGACCTATCGCCTACTGCCGGGCGGCAACGCCCGGCCGCCGACTCCGCTACTGCGCCTGCGCGCTGGCGAGGGAGTTCGCCTGGCTGTTGGCCTGGGTGCAGTCGACGCCCCGGGTCTGGGAAGCGGCGAGCAGCGCGACCGGCACATTGGCGGCGAGCAGGTTCTGCGGGCTGCACTCCTGGGACGGACGGAACAGGTTGGCCTGCTGCACCGGACCACCCTGCTTCGGCTGCGGGGCCTGCGGGGAAACCTGGGGGCTGATCTGCGGGTTCAGCTGAGGGTTGACCTGCGGGCTGACCGTGGTGCCCCGCTGGGGAGCCGCCTGCGAGCCGTACGACTGCACGGACGCCTGCGCCGAACTGGCCGAGGCGGCCTGGGCGTCCGGCTGCGAAACGGGCGTCGGCACAGCCCCGTTGTGGCCGACCGGAGTCACAGCGGCGCTGGGGCCGGCCCCGGCGGCGGTCAGACCGCCGGCCGCTGCGACGATGAGCGCGACGTGCTGAAGCTTGCGCATGAAATCCTTTGGCCCTTCATTGACCTGTGCACGGACTTGGCGAAATGCGAGATGCGGCAGTGCAGTTGTGCCGCACTACTGCCCTGGACGGCTGCAATAGGCCGTCGTTCCTGCCCTGTGCGGAACGAGGTGGGCGAGAGCCCGGATACGGGCTCGGCACCGCCGTCACCCGTTTGACGCAAAGGGCGCACGACCTGCCGTCAACTCCCTTTAACACGGCGGCAAATGGGTGACGGACATTCATGTGCCGTGACCAGGACGAGCAAACCCTCGTTCCACGTGGGGAGGGCAGCGGCCTTGGACCTGAGCAGGGGAGCAGGGGATTCGCTGCTGACTCCGATGCAATGTCCGCGTGCTGCTCAACTTTGACCGCTGCTGACGATGCGGTGCGAGTGTCGCGCCGACTGCACGCATGACGCGCTGAATTCAGTGGATTTCCAGTTCAGGTATCGAAGGGCCGAGGGTTTCATGCGCAAGCTTCACAAGGTCGCGCTCGTGGTGGCAGCAGCCGGCGGTCTGACCGCCGCCGGCGCCGGCGCCAGCCACGCCGCACCCGTCGGACAAGTCGGTGCCGTCCCAGCATCGACTCCTGACTACCCGGCCACGCACGCCGCCCCGCCGCCCCAGCCGAACGGCCCCTACGCCGCGGCCGGGACGCAGGGAACGGCTCAGGCCACCGCCCAGCCGGCGCCGCAGCAGTACGCCCAGCCGGCACCGCAGCCGGCACCCCAGCCGTACGCCCAGCCGGCACCCCAGCCGTACGCCCAGCCGTACGCTCAGCCCGCACCCCAGCCGTACGCCCAGCCGGCACCCCAGCCGGCTCCGCAGCCGTACGCCCAGCCGGCACCCCAGCCGTACGCCCAGCCGGCGCCTCAGCCGTACGCCCCGCCGGCACCCCAGCAGACGGGTCACGCCTACGCCGCGGCCTCCTCGCACGGGACGGCGCAGGCCTCCACCTCGCCCTACCAGCCGCAGGCGGCCCCCATGCAGGCGGCTCCCATGCAGGCGCCCCAGGCCGCCCCCACGCAGCCGCAGGTCGTGCCGCAGGTCGTGCCACAGGTGATGCCGCAGGTCGCCCCGCAGGTGGCCATGCCCCAGGGCATCGGGGCAGAGCCCCCGGCGCAGGTCGCCCCCCAAGTCAACCCGCAGGTGAACCCCCAGGTGAACCCGATCCTCAACCCGATCGTCTCGCCGGCGGACGCACCGCAGCTGTCCCCGGTCGGCCTCGGACAGGTCGCGGCACCCCCGCTCGGCCAGCTGGGGCTCCCCCGACTCGGCTGACGCCCTCCGGCGCAGCCGCCCGCAATCGTCACTCCTCTGTTCCGACACCCCATCCGCTCGACCAACGGAGAACCCATGCGTACGTTTCAGAAGGCAGTCCTCGTGAGCGCCATCCTCGGCAGCGTCGGCGCCCTCAGCGCCACCACCGCCGTCGCCAACGACTGGGGCAGCGACCTCGACATCACGCAGGGCACCGAGTGCCGTTCGCACGACATGAACATCGAGGTGCTCGGCAGCGTCGGCGCCCTCACCGGCCTGGCGGGCAACATCCTGAACGGCGAAGGCAACCCGGGCGCACAGCAGAACCACCTCGGTTCCGACATGGGCTGCAACAGCCAGGCGCTCTGACGTCTCCCCCGGCCGAGTGCCGGGGTCAAGACGGCGGCGACACGTCACGGGCACCGGAAGGATTCGACATCCCTTCCGGTGCCCGTCCGTTGCGGCGTCCGGGTCAGCTGGTGAGGTCCGGGCGGAAGCGGCGGTACAGGACACCACCCGCGATGAGGAGCACGGCACTCCCGGCGACGGCGCCGACCGTGAGGTCCGCTCCGGTGTGGGCCAGCACGGGCGCCGCCGGCTCGGAGTCGGGCTGGGCCGGGACGTGCGCCGGAGTCTCCGGGGCCGGGGTGCTCGGGACCGCACGCTCCGGGGCGGCAGGCTTCGGGGCCGGGGGGTTCGGGGCCGGGCGGGCCTGGTCGTCGGGGCCGTTGACCGACTCGTTGCCGAAGACCGGGTTGCCCAGGCCGACCACACTGACACTGTTCCCGGACACGTTCACCGGCACGTCGACCGGGAGTTGAAGACCGTTGCCGGAGAGCAGGCCGGGCGAATCGGCGGTGTGGCTCTGCGCCGACGCCCCACTGGCCGCCTCCTCTTCGCTGCTGCCCTGCGAACTGCCCTTCTTCGCAGCACTCTTGTTCGCGCAGGTGTTGCCCGCGGCCGGGTTGAGCAACCCCGCGACGTCCACCGTGTTGCCGCAGATGTTCACCGGCACGTCCACCGGGATCTGGATGGCGTTGCCGGAGAGCAGCCCGGGCGAGCCCTCCGCCGCAGCGTCGGCGCCGGCTCCGTCGGCCGCGAGGGCGGAGGAAACCGGTAGTGCCAGGGCCATCACGCCGGTCGCGGCGGCGGCGAGTACACCGTTTCGGGTAGCCAGTCCCATGGGATTTTGCCTTCCTGACAATGCGCGGGCACTCACCCGCACCCCGTGAAACGCAAGGGATCTCAGCAGAGTTATGGGTACCGCCCTCGAAGCCACCCTCGGGCACTAGTCTTCAGTCGCCCTCGCCCCCGCCGTTTCACAACAATCCGACAAGCGGCGGATATCAAGAGCGGGCCACGGCCGTGTCACAAGTACCACCGTCCTGTCACAACTGTCGCGCCTCCACGGACCTTCCGTCACAGGCGCGCACGGGCCCTCGCCGGCCGTCACTCCCGGTCGTTCACCCGGCACACGCTTGGTGATCGCCAGCGCAGCGCCCGGCTCCCCCCGGTGGCCGTCCCCGGCCGCCGCCGCGGCGCGCGCGGGGAGGTGCGACTAGTGACCGACCGAAGGCTCTGGTCCTACAAGGACATCGCGGCCCACATCCGGGTGCAGCCCGACACCGTGCGGTCCTACCGCAAGCACGGACTGCTGCCGCCGCCGGACCACGTGGAGGGCGGCAAGCCCTACTGGTACGCGGACACGATCCGGGCCTGGGTGGCGTCCCGGCCGCGCAACCGGAACCGGTAGCGGGGCCGCCGGGACACGCGGGAGAAAACCGTTCTGTGCCCCACCGCCGCGTGGGGCACAGTGCCGCCCATGGACTTCTCAGCGAAACCCGTCCTCACCGGCGAGCGGACCGTCCTGCGGCCGTTCACCGCGCGGGACGCCGATGTGATGTGGGAGATCGTCAACGACCCCGAGGTCGTCCGCTTCACGTTCGAGCCCAGCACCGAGATCACCCGGGAACGGCTGCGCTCCTGGTACGGCGTGCGCACCGCCGACCCCGACCGGCTGGACCTCGCGGTGACCGACCGCGCGACCGGCGAACTCGTCGGCGAGGTCGTCCTGTACGACTGGGACCCGGCCGCCCGCAGCTGCACCTTCCGCACCCTCATCGGGGCCCGGGGCCGCGGCCGGGGTCTGGGTAGCGAGGCGACCCGGCTCATCGTCGGCCATGCCTTCGAGCGGGTCGGCCTGCACCGCGTGCAGTTGGAGGTCTACGCCCACAACCCGCGGGCCCGCCGGGTCTACGAGAAGGCCGGTTTCGTGGTGGAGGGGATACGCCGGGAGGCGGCCCTGCGCGACGGCGTGTGGGTGGACGACGTCCTGATGGCGGTCCTCGACCACGAGTGGGCCGCGCACGGAGGCGTCGCTGGTGACGGGTGAGGCCGGGTGAGGTCCGCTTTCATACCCCCTAGGGGTACAGTGGGAGTAAGTGGTCCACGCTGGACCACGGGTACCCGCCGTGCACACCCCGACGAGGAGTAACGACATGACCGCCCAGACCGACACCCAGGGCTCCGTCACCACCGTCTACAAGGTGAGCGGAATGAGTTGCGGACACTGCGAGGGCGCCGTCTCCGGCGAGATCTCCGAAATCGCGGGCGTCACCTCGGTGCAGGCCGTCGCGTCCACCGGCGAGGTGACCGTCGTCTCCGGGGCACCGCTGGACGACGACGCCGTGCGCGCCGCCGTGGACGAGGCCGGGTTCGAGCTCGTAGGCCGGGGCTGAGCCCCGGCGCTTCGGCGCCCCCGCAGCAGCCACCGTCCCCCGGCCGGGCCGCGCACGGTCCGGCCGGACCCGTCTGGAGCCCGGACCATGACCAGCACCACCGCGGACACCGCGACGACCGCCCAGGCCGCCGAACCCGACCTCGCCGAGGTCGAGCTGCTCATCGGCGGGATGACCTGCGCCGCCTGCGCGGCCCGGGTCGAGAAGAAGCTCAACCGCATGGACGGCGTCACCGCCACGGTGAACTACGCGACCGAGAAGGCCCGGATCACCCACCCGGCGACCACCACCGTCGCGGACCTGATCACCACCGTCGTGCGCACCGGGTACACCGCCGAGGAGCCCGCGCCGCCGGAGCCCGAGAGCCCCGAGGACGCGGCGGCCTCCGGACCCTCCGTCGATCCCGAGTCCGCCGCCCTGCGCAGGCGTCTGATCGTCTCCGCCCTGCTCGCCGCCCCGGTGGTGCTGCTCGCGATGGTCCCGGCGCTCCAGTTCGACAACTGGCAGTGGCTCTCGCTCACCCTGGCCGCGCCGGTCGTCGTCTGGGGCGGGCTGCCCTTCCACCGCGCCGCCTGGACCAACGTCCGGCACGGCGCGGCCACCATGGACACGCTGGTCTCGCTCGGCACGCTCGCGGCGTTCGGCTGGTCGCTGTGGGCGCTGTTCTTCGGGGACGCGGGCATGCCGGGCATGCGGCACGGCTTCGACCTCACCGTCTCCCGCACCGACGGCGCCTCCGCGATCTACCTGGAGGCCGCTGCCGGGGTCACCGTCTTCCTCCTGCTCGGGCGCTGGCTGGAGGCCCGCTCCAAGCGCCGGGCGGGGGCCGCGCTGCGGGCGCTGATGGAGCTGGGCGCGAAGGACGTCGCCGTCCTGCGCGAGGGCCGCGAGGTGCGGATACCGGTGGCCCGGCTGGCGGTGGGCGACCGGTTCGTCGTCCGGCCGGGCGAGAAGATCGCCACCGACGGGACGGTGGCCGAGGGCGCCTCGGCGGTGGACGCCTCACTGCTGACCGGCGAGTCCGTCCCGGCCGACGTGGGCGTCGGCGACGCCGTCACGGGCGCCACGGTCAACGCCGGGGGCCGGCTGGTGGTCGAGGCGACCCGGGTCGGCGCGGACACCCAGCTGGCCCGGATGGCGCGGCTCGTGGAGGACGCGCAGAGCGGCAAGGCCGAGGTGCAGCGGCTGGCCGACCGGGTGTCCGGGGTCTTCGTGCCCGTGGTGCTGCTGATCGCGGCCGCCACCTTCGGCGGGTGGCTGGGGGCGACCGGGGACACCGTCGCCGCGTTCACCGCCGCCGTCGCCGTACTGATCATCGCCTGCCCGTGCGCGCTGGGCCTGGCCACGCCGACCGCGCTCATGGTGGGCACCGGCCGGGGCGCCCAGCTCGGCATCCTCATCAAGGGGCCGGAGGTCCTGGAGTCCACCCGGCGGGTCGACACGGTCGTCCTGGACAAGACCGGCACCGTCACCACCGGCCGGATGACCCTGCATGAGGTGTACGCAGCCGAGGGCACCGGCGAGGAGGAGGTGCTCCGGCTCGCGGGCGCCGTCGAGCACGCCTCCGAGCACCCCTTGGCCCGCGCCGTGGCGGCCGGCGCCGAGGAGCGGGTCGGCCCGCTGCCGGACGTCGGGGACTTCGTGAACGTCCCCGGGCGCGGCGTGCGCGGCCGCGTGGAGGGCCGTGAGGTGGCCGTGGGGCGCCTCCACGACGAGCTGCCGCCCGAGGTGGCCCGCGCCAGGGACGAGGCCGAGAGCAAGGGCCGTACGGCCGTGGTGGTCGGCTGGGACGGTGCGGCGCGCGGAGTGCTCGCCGTGGCGGACGCCGTCAAGGAGACCAGCGCCGAGGCGGTGGCCGAGCTGCGGCGGCTGGGCCTCACACCCGTGCTGCTGACCGGCGACCACCGGCGCGTCGCCGAGTCCGTCGCAGCCGCCGTCGGCATCGACGAGGTGATCGCCGAGGTGCTGCCCGAGGAGAAGGTCGCCGTGGTGGAGCGGCTGCGGGCCGAGGGCCGTACGGTCGCCATGGTCGGGGACGGCGTCAATGACGCGGCGGCGCTGGCCACCGCCGACCTGGGGCTGGCGATGGGCACGGGGACGGACGCGGCGATCGAGGCGGGCGATCTGACGCTGGTCCGCGGCGACCTGCGGGTGGCGGCGGACGCGATCCGGCTGTCCCGGCGGACCCTCGTGACGATCAAGGGAAACCTCGTGTGGGCCTTCGGCTACAACGTGGCCGCGCTGCCGCTGGCCGCCGCCGGGCTGCTGAACCCGATGATCGCGGGGGCGGCGATGGCCTTCTCCTCGGTCTTCGTGGTCACCAACAGCTTGCGGCTGCGGGCGTTTCACTGAGGTCTCGATGCGGTGGCCCCTCTGGAGTCCGGCACGTACCTCACATAAGCTCTTCACAAGGCTCGCGCATCTTCCTTACGCTGGAGCCCCGGTCGACGTATCGGGTCTCTTGCGCCTGTAAGGGGCATATGCAGCATATGCAAGAGACGCAGATCACAGTGATGCGAACGTAACCATCGAAGGGGTTCGAAGGTCTAAGTTGGCGATGTCAGGGAGCGTCTTGGGGGGCGTGAACTGGCATCTGGGGATGTCTTGGGGGACTTTCCCAGAGCTGCGTTGCCGGGACACGTACACCGGAGAGCTTTGAGCGGCCCTCCCGGGCGTGCGCTGTCCCGGCAGACCGCACGACGTACGAACGCACGACACGTATGAACGGCATGACACGTACGAGTACGACGCGTACGAGCACGACACAGCGAATTCAGGCGCTGTCCTCACAGACGCCCGGCCGGATCCCGTGGGGGGAATCCGCACCGGGACATGGGAAGGCGCCCTGGATCGTCGGCCCGTGGGGGGACCGGCGCCAGGGCGCCTTCTGCTGTTCCGGGACACGGACGTCCCGGTGCGCGCGCACTCCGGACACGAGAGAGTCCCGTACCGCTCGAGGCGGTGCGGGACTCTCCTGGTGCGCGTGCGGGGGTGCCTTGCGGCTCAGCGCTCCTCGACCGGGACGAAGTCGCGCTCGACGACGCCGGTGTAGATCTGGCGCGGACGGCCGATGCGGGAACCCGGCTCCTTGATCATCTCGTGCCACTGGGCGATCCAGCCCGGAAGGCGGCCGAGGGCGAACAGGACCGTGAACATCTCGGTCGGGAAGCCCATGGCCCGGTAGATCAGACCGGTGTAGAAGTCGACGTTCGGGTAGAGGCTGCGCGAGACGAAGTAGTCGTCGGAGAGCGCGTGCTCCTCCAGCTTCAGGGCGATGTCCAGCAGCTCGTCGGACTTGCCGAGGGCGGAGAGCACATCGTGCGCGGCGGCCTTGATGATCTTGGCGCGCGGGTCGAAGTTCTTGTAGACCCGGTGGCCGAAGCCCATCAGGCGGACGCCGTCCTCCTTGTTCTTCACCTTGCGGATGAAGGAGTCGACGTCACCGCCGGCGTCCCGGATGCCCTCCAGCATCTCCAGCACCGACTGGTTGGCGCCGCCGTGCAGCGGGCCCCAGAGCGCGTTGATGCCGGCGGAGATCGAGGCGAACATGTTCGCCTGCGAGGAGCCGACCAGGCGGACCGTGGAGGTCGAGCAGTTCTGCTCGTGGTCCGCGTGCAGGATCAGCAGCTTGTCCAGGGCGGAGACGACGATCGGGTCGAGCTCGTACTCCTGCGCCGGGACGGAGAAGGTCATCCGCAGGAAGTTCTCGACGTAGCCGAGGTCGTTGCGCGGGTAGACGAACGGGTGACCGATCGACTTCTTGTACGCGTAGGCGGCGATCGTCGGAAGCTTGGCGAGCAGCCGGATGGTCGAAAGGTTGCGCTGGCGCTCGTCGAACGGGTTGTGGCTGTCCTGGTAGAAGGTCGACAGCGCCGAGACCACCGACGACAGCATGGCCATCGGGTGGGCGTCGCGCGGGAAGCCCTTGTAGAAGTTCTTGACGTCCTCGTGCAGCAGGGTGTGCTGCGTGATGTCGTCCTTGAACGAGGAGAGCTGGTCGACGGTGGGCAGCTCGCCGTTGATCAGCAGGTAGGCGACCTCCACGAAGGAGGAGCGCTCGGCCAGCTGCTCGATCGGGTAGCCGCGGTACCGGAGGATGCCGGCCTCGCCGTCCAGGTACGTGACGGCGGATTTATAGGCGGCGGTGTTGCCGTAGCCGCTGTCCAGCGTCACCAGACCGGTCTGGGCGCGGAGCTTCCCGATGTCGAAGCCCTTGTCGCCGACAGTGCTGTCGATCACCGGGTAGGTGTACTCGTCGTCGCCGTACCGCAGTACTACCGAGTTGTTGGTGTGCTCGCTCACGTCTTCCCTCACCGACGTAGTGCCTCATCTTCGAGGTGCCCTGACTGTCTCTACCATCCCCCACTTGGCTCAGGAGAGTGCACTCGGGGTCGACCATCGGGCCTATCGGCGGCACTCAGTGCCGCCAACTTGCTCATCCTGCCCCCTCTTTCCCCCTTCCGGAAGTGCTCTGTGACCTTTGCGACTCGTTTGATCGATCATTTTTTTCACACGGGTCGGGAGGTTTGCCGGAAGGTTTCAGGGGCGAGGGCCCGCCAGCCGGAAGTCGAGCGCCGTACAGCGCCGGCCGGCCGAGACCGTGCGCACCGCTTGTCCGATCGCCTTGCGGGAGCCGACGAGGACGACCAGCTTCTTGGCCCGGGTGACCGCCGTGTACAGCAGGTTCCGCTGGAGCATCATCCAGGCGCCGGTGGTCACGGGGATGACGACCGCCGGATACTCGCTCCCCTGGGAACGGTGGATGGTCACCGCGTAGGCGTGGGCCAGTTCGTCCAGTTCGTCGAATTCGTACGGAACCTCCTCGTCCTCGTCCGTCAGTACGGTGAGGCGCTGGTCCACCGGGTCGAGTGAGGTGACCACGCCGACGGTGCCGTTGAAGACGCCGTTCCCACCCTTCTCGTAATTGTTGCGAATCTGGGTGACCTTGTCGCCGACCCGGAAGACACGGCCGCCGAACCGCTTCTCCGGCACGTCGGGGCGGCCCGGGGTGACGGCCTGCTGGAGCAGTCCGTTCAGCGTGCCCGCGCCGGCCGGTCCTCGGTGCATGGGAGCGAGGACCTGGACGTCCCGGCGCGGGTCGAGGCCGAACTTGGCGGGGAGGCGGCGGGCGGCCACGTCCACGGTGAGGCGGCCGGCCTCCTCCGTGTCGTCCTCGACGAAGAGGAAGAAGTCCTTCATGCCGTCGGTGACGGGGTGCTGCCCGGCGTTGATGCGGTGGGCGTTGGTGACGACGCCGGACTGCTGGGCCTGCCGGAACACCCGGGTGAGCCGGACGGCCGGTACGGGGCCGCCGTCGGCGAGCAGGTCCCGCAGCACCTCCCCGGCGCCGACGCTGGGCAGCTGGTCGACGTCACCGACGAGCAGCAGGTGGGCGCCCGGGGGGACGGCCTTGGCGAGTTTGTTGGCGAGGAGGAGATCGAGCATGGATGCCTCGTCCACCACGACGAGGTCGGCGTCGAGCGGCCGGTCGCGGTCGTAGGCGGCGTCGCCTCCCGGCTTCAGCTCCAGCAGGCGGTGCACGGTCGACGCCTCGGCGCCGGTCAGCTCGGCGAGGCGCTTGGCGGCCCGGCCGGTCGGGGCGGCCAGCACCACCTTCGCCTTCTTGGCGCGGGCCAGCTCGACGATCGAGCGGACGGTGAAGGACTTGCCGCAGCCGGGGCCGCCGGTGAGGACGGCGACCTTCTCCGTGAGGGCGAGCTTGACGGCGGCCTCCTGCTCGGGGGCGAGGTCGGTGCCCGTGCGCTGCTTCAGCCATCCCAGCGCCTTGTCCCAGGCCACGTCCTGGAAGCCGGGCATCCGGTCCTCGTCGGTGCGCAGGAGGCGGAGCAGCTGGGCGCTGAGGGACAGCTCGGCGCGGTGGAAGGGGACGAGGTAGACGGCGGTGACGGGGTCGCCGCCCTCCGGGTCGGGGATCCGCTCCCGCACCACGCCGGGGTCGTCGCCGTCCTCCGCCGGCTCGGCCGCCAGTTCGGCGAGGCATTCGATGACGAGGCCGGTGTCCACCTGGAGCAGCTTCACCGCGTCGGCGATGAGCTTCTCCTCGGGGAGGTAGCAGTGCCCCTGATCGGTGGCCTGCGAGAGGGCGTACTGGAGACCCGCCTTCACCCGGTCCGGGCTGTCGTGCGGGATGCCGACGGACTGCGCGATCTTGTCGGCGGTGAGGAAGCCGATGCCCCAGACGTCGGCGGCGAGCCGGTAGGGCTGGTTCTTCACGACGGAGATCGACGCGTCCCCGTACTTCTTGTAGATGCGGACCGCGATCGACGTCGACACCTCGACGGTCTGGAGGAAGACCATGACCTCCTTGATCGCCTTCTGCTCCTCCCAGGCGTCGGCGATCTTCTTGGTCCGCTTGGGTCCGAGGCCGGGGACCTCGATGAGCCGCTTGGGCTCCTCCTCGATGATGGTGAGGGTGTCGAGTCCGAAGTGCTGGGTGATCCGGTCCGCGAAGACCGGCCCGATGCCCTTGACCAGGCCGGAGCCGAGGTAGCGCCGGATGCCCTGGATGGTGGCCGGCAGGAGGGTCGTGTAGTTCTCGACGTGGAACTGCTTGCCGTACTGGGGATGCGACCCCCAGCGCCCCTCCATCCGCAGGGACTCCCCGGCCTGCGCACCGAGCAGCGCACCGACGACGGTGAGCAGATCACCGGCGCCGCGGCCGGTGTCGACGCGGGCGACCGTGTAGCCGTTCTCCTCGTTGGCGTACGTGATGCGTTCCAGGACGCCTTCAAGGGTGGCGAGCCGCCGCTCACCGGGGGCCGCGGGGGGCTGGTTGGGCATGATCCGACGGTACCGGTGAGGACTGACAGGGCGTTCGGAGAGTCGCCTTCTCTCCATACTCTGGGCCCATGGACTACGCCAGGATGCGCGCGATCGCCGCAGAGCTCGGGGCCTACTCGGAGCAGCTCGAGGGGTCGTGGAGCGTCGAGATCGGGCCGTGCGGTCCGATACTGGCGATGAGGTGCCCGTCGAAGCGGCACGAGGGCGCGGTCCGCCGCATCTGCAAGCAGTTGGACGCGCAACTGCTCCGCACCCACCCCGGCTACATCTGCGCGAACGGCCCCGAGATCGAGCACCCCGCCATCGGCCGCATGCGCCGCCCGGACGCCGTCGTGATCCCCGGAGCCACCCTCGACGAAGAGGGCCTGGCGGTGGACGCGACGCAGGTGCTGGCTGCCGTCGAGATCGTCTCACCGTCCAATCCGAGCAACGACCATGACGAGAAGTTGGCCGACTATCCGGCCATGGGCATCCCGCACTACCTGATCGTCGATCCGCGCACCGGCACGATCGAGGTGCACTCCGAGCCGTGCAAGGGCCGCTACAGCAGCAAGGAGCCGTACATCTTCGGCGACTCGGTGCCGTTCGGGCCGTGGACGGTGGAGACGTCGGAGTTCCGCAGGTACGGCAGGGACGACTAGAGGCCCGGTCCGGCGGATCTTGGATGGTTGCTTCCCGCAGAGGCTAGGTTCTGACCATGGGATCAACGGAGGGTAGCTCCCGGAGTCGTTGGGCGTTCGTGGTTGGGACACTGGCCAAGAATCCGTGGCTGGCCGTGAGCTGGGTTCTGCTCGCAGTTGCGTCGGTTGCCGCCCTGAAGATCGTGCCGCAACCGTGGAGCGCGGGCGTCTATCCCGTGGTCGTGTTCGTCGCGCTGCTGCTGTTTTCCCGGGCGTCGACTCAGAAGGAGTGAGCCCGCTCAGGGCCTGATGGTCCGGTTCCGCTCCATCCTGGAGCCCGGATAACCGGCCCTGCAGTTCTGGGCGCCGACATCGGGCCTGAGCCGCCTGCTCGAGCGGTCGGCGAGCACCAGGAGGACGGTCCCGACCTCGCCGCCGCTGTCGGTGGCGTGCGCTGCCAGTTCGACGTGGGCGACGGCAGCCCTGGGGAGGCGCGCTGGGTCAGTGAGGAGGCGGGTTCCTCTCCAGCTCCGTGATCACCGTGAGGAAAGCGGATGACGGCGGCGCGGGGGAAGGCGACGGCCCGAGTGGGACGACTCGCGCCAGTGGTCCATACAGCGCTCCGCGGGCGACTTTGCGGTCGCTCACTCTGATGCGCAGCGCCGCTTCGTGGATCACGACATCGTGCGGAACAACGAGTTCTTGGCGAGCCGTGCGGGGGCCGGCACCCGCCGGCCAGACGCGGCAACCGGGGCAAGTACGGGTGGTGCGAGCTGGCGGCGGCCTGACCGTCACGCCCCGAGCGACGACCTCGGGCCGACTCGATGAGGGCACCTCCGGGGCACCGGCCCGCCCGATTGACATGCAGGCAAATGGCTGCCTAACGTAATAGGTAGCCAATGGGCTGCATGTCAGAGGGGCGGAGATGGACGAGGTCTTCAAGGCGCTGGCGGACGGCAGCCGGCGGCGGCTGCTGGACAGTCTGAACGCGCGCAACGGGCAGAGCCTGCGCGAGCTGTGCGCCGGGCTGGACATGGTCCGGCAGTCGGTCAGCAAGCATCTGGCGGTGCTGGAGGGCGCCAACCTGGTCACCACCGTGCGGCGGGGCCGGGAGAAGTTGCACTACCTCAACGCCGAGCCGATCAACGCCATCGCCGAACGCTGGATCAGCCGCTACGACCAGGGGCGGGTGCACGCACTCGCCGACCTCAAGCACGTGCTGGAGAGCAATGCCATGGACAGCGACGCGTTCGTGTACACGACCTACATCAGGACCACGCCCGAGAAGCTGTGGCAGGGCCTGACCGATCCCGAGTTCACCCGGCGCTACTGGGGGCTGGAATTCGGCACCGACTGGGCGGCCGGGTCGCCCATGGTGTGGCGGGAGCGGGGGGCCGAGACCGCCGACCCCAGGCAGGTCGTCCTCGAGTCCGACCCGCACCGGCGGCTGTCGTACACCTGGCACACCTTCACGCCCGAATGGGCCGAGGCCAACGGGATCGACGGCGAGACCCTCGCCAAGCTCTCCGCCGAGCGGCGGTCGAAGGTCACCTTCGAGATCGAGGATCTTGAGGGGAGCGGGACCGTCAAGCTGACCGTCGTGCACGACGGTTTCGAGCCCGGCAGCACCGTGCGCGAGATGATCCAGCACGGGTGGCCCGCCCTCGTCTCCGGGCTCAAGACGCTGCTGGAGACCGGGGACACACTGCCCCAGCCCCAGTAGTCAACGGTGCAGGGCGGTTTCCCGTTCCATGCGCGTCAGCTTCTCGGGGTTGCGCACCGCGTACAGGCCGGAGATGCGGCCGTCGTCGAAGCGGACGGCCATGACCGTGTCCAGTTCTCCGTCGAGGCGGATCAGCAGGGCCGGGTGGCCGTTGACCTGGGCCGGGTGCATCGACATCTCGACGGGCAGCTTGACCAGGCCGCCGAGCATTAGGCGGGCCACCTTGTCGGCGCCCAGGACGGGCCGCAGGATCGCCTGCTTGATGCCGCCGCCGTCGCCCAGCATGACGACGTCAGGGGCGAGGATGTCGAGCAGCCCCTGGAGGTCGCCCGTCCGCACGGCTCGCTGGAACGCGTCGAGCGCGTCCCGGCTCTCGGCGCGGGAGACGACGCCGCGCGGCCGGCGGGCCGCCACGTGCGCGCGGGCCCGGTGCGCGGTCTGACGGACGGCGGCCGGGGTCTTGTCGACGGCCTCGGCGATCTCGTCGTACTCCAGGGCGAACACCTCGCGCAGCACGAACACCGCCCGCTCGGTCGGTGTCAGGGTCTCCATGACCAGCATCATCGCCATCGAGACGCTGTCGGCCAGTTCGACGTCCTCGGCCACGTCGGGGGTGGTGAGCAGCGGCTCGGGCAGCCACTCGCCGACGTAGGACTCCTTGCGGCGGCCGAGCGTGCGCAGCCGGCTCAGCGCCTGCCGCGTGGTGATCCGGACCAGGTACGCGCGCCGGTCCCGCACCTCGGCGAGATCGACGCCGGTCCACCGCAGCCACGTCTCCTGGAGGACGTCCTCCGCGTCCGCGGCCGAGCCCAGCAGCTCGTAGGCGACGGTGAAGAGGAGGTTGCGGTGGGCGACGAAGGCCCCGGTGGCGGGGTCCGCCGATCCGCCGCCGGTGCCGGGTCCGGTGGTGCCGTCCTGTCCGTGCGTGCCGTGCTCGCTCATGGCCGGTCGCTCCCGCTCGTTCGCCTTCGACGGTGTCACGCGCACAGGACGCCGGCCGCGGCGGTTCTGTGACACCCGCCGCCGGTGGCCCTCGTCACACCGGCGTCCCGTCACAGGGTCCGGGCCGGCGGCGTCTTGTGTGCGTCAACGCGGCACCGAGAGTGAGGACGGGACCATGGAAACCCGATTCAACCTGTTCGAGAACGAGATCGGCGGCAGGTTCGCCAAGCGGTTCGCGGGCGTCGCCCTGGTGCTCCAGCAGTCGTCGCTGCCGAAGTCCACGCAGGAGCTGATGGCGCTGCGGGCCAGCCAGATCAACGGCTGCGGGCACTGCATCGACATGCACACCAAGGACGCCGCGGCCGCCGGGGAGAGCGCGGTCCGGCTCCACCTGGTCGCCGCCTGGCGCGAGTCCACCGTGTTCACCGAGGCCGAGCAGGCGGCGCTGGCCCTCACCGAGGAGGGCACCCGGCTCGCCGACGCCCACCAGGGCGTGTCCGACGAGACCTGGGCCCAGGTGCGCAAGCACTACGACGACGACCAGATCGCCACACTGATCTGCGTCGTCGCCATGATCAACGCGGCCAACCGGCTCGCCGTGATCACCCACCAGGCGGGCGGCTCCTACGAGGCCGGCATGTTCGACGCGGCCTTCGCCTGACGGGCCCGGACGGCGGCGCCGCTTCCCCGGCGAAATCCGGTGGAGCGGAGCCGCCGTGCCCAACTAACCTCCAGCCGGACCGAGTCGTCCGGTGAGGCTGGAGAAGGGCGGGCCGTTGTACACCGCGTGAGACACCCCGAGTGCTGATCTGTCGCGCGTCGCACCTGTGCGCCGTGCTGCTTTCCGCTGCGGACTTCTCACACTGAAACCGGTGTACTTCTGTGCTCAACGACTGGGTCGTCATGCCCACCTGCCTGCCGCTCGTCCTCCGTCGCTGCCACGCGTGCGGGGGCGGGCGCTTCCGGGCGAACGGCAAATTCCGCGCCAACGCCCACCACAAGCTCATCGACGCCTGGCTCCTCGTGCTCTGCACCACCTGCGGCGGCACCGCGAAGCTCACGGTCTTCGAGCGCACGCGCGTGCGCTCGGTGCGGCCCGAACTGCTGGACCGGCTGCACGGCAACGACCCCACCCTGGCGGCGGAGTTGCTCCTGGATCCGGGCGTCCGGCGCCGTAATCGCGTCGCCCTCGACTGGGACGGCGCCTGGCGCCTCGACACCGGCGGGTCGGACCACCTGGAGCGCGAGGTGATCGACGTCTCGGTCCGCTTCGCCGCCCCGATCCCCGTCCGGCCGGTGCGGCTGATCGCCGAAGGATGCGGTCTCTCCCGGGCCGAGGTCGAGAGGCTGGCCGCGGAGGGAAAGGTCGTGTCGGCCGTCCGGCTGGGCGCCGGGCTCAGCGGCGACTTCACCTTCACGCTCAAGCGCTGAGGCCGCCCGCGGCCGCGCCGGGACCCGGTCACGATTGGGTCTCGGCGCGGCACCACCCCTTGCCCCGAGCCCCTGTAATCGTTTCCAATCCCTCGTGTAATCGATTCCACGAGGAGGTGGAAACGGCGATGGCGAGCATCAAGGACGTCGCCGCCGAGGCGGGCGTCTCCGTCGCGACGGTCTCGCGCGCGCTCAACGGCCACCCGTCGGTCAGCGCCGCCGCGCGCCGCCGCGTACTGGCCGCGGTCGAGACGCTGGGCTACCGCCCGAACGCCGTCGCCCGGTCGCTGCGCACCGACCAGACCCGCACGCTCGGCCTGGTCATCAGCGACGTCATGAACCCGTACTTCACGGAGTTGGCCCGCTCCGTCGAGGAGGAGGCCCGCGCACTCGGCTACAGCGTCATCATCGGCAACGCCGACGAGCGGCCCGATCTCCAGGACCACCACGTGACGACGCTGCTGGACCGCCGGATCGACGGGCTCCTCGTCTCCCCCACCGACGGCGGCTCCCCGCACATGCTGGCCGCCGCTCGGGCCGGGACGCCGATGGTCTTCGTCGACCGCTGGATCCCCGGCGTGGACGTCCCCGTCGTCAGGTCGGACGGGCGGGCCGCAGTACGGGAGCTCGTCGCCCACCTGTACGGGCTCGGGCACCGCCGGCTCGCGATCATCGCCGGGCCCGCGGCCACCACCACCGGACGCGAGCGCGTCGACGCCTTCCGCGAGGCGCTCGGCGCGTACGGGCTGCCCCTCCCCGGCGCCTACATCGGGCAGGGCGACTTCCAGGCCGACAGCGGCCGCCGGGTCACCGAGGGCTTCCTCGACCTGCCCGAACCCCCCGAGGTCGTCTTCGCCGCCGACAACCTGATGGCGCTCGGCGCGCTGGACGCCGTACGGGCGCGGGGTCTTCGGGTCCCCGAGGACATCGCGCTCGCCGCCTTCGACGACATCCCGTGGTTCGTGCACACCGATCCGCCGGTCACCGCCATCGCCCAGCCCACCGGCGACCTCGGGCGGGCCGCCGTCCGCGCGCTCGTCGACCGGATCGAGGGGCGGACCGGCGAGTCCGTCACCCTCCCCGCGCGGCTCGTCGTCCGCCGCTCCTGCGGTGAGGCGAACCCGCAAGAACACCCGTCCCCCGTACGAAGGAGTACGCCGTGAGCAGCCGCAGTCCGGACGAGTTGCTGCGCATCGAGGGCATCCGCAAGACCTTCCCCGGCGTGGTCGCGCTCGACAGCGTCGACTTCGACCTGCGCCGGGGCGAGGTGCACGTGCTGCTCGGTGAGAACGGCGCAGGCAAGAGCACCCTCATCAAGATGCTCTCCGGCGCCTACACCCCCGACGCCGGGCGGATCCTGGCCGGTGGCGAGGAGGTGCGCATCCACGGTGCGCAGGACTCCGAGCGCCTCGGGATCGCCACCATCTACCAGGAGTTCAACCTCGTCCCCGATCTGACGGTCGCCGAGAACATCTTCCTGGGGCGGCAGCCGCGCCGCCTGGGAATGATCGACCGGAAGAGGATGGACGCGGACGCCGAGGTGCTGCTGGAGCGGGTCGGCCTGAGCGTGTCGCCCCGCACGCGCGTGCGGGAACTCGGCATCGCGCGGCTCCAGATGGTCGAGATCGCCAAGGCGCTCAGCCTGAACGCGCGCGTGCTCATCATGGACGAGCCGACCGCCGTGCTGACCTCCGAGGAGGTCGAGAAGCTGTTCGCCATCGTGCGGCGGCTGCGCGAGGACGGCGTCGGGATCGTGTTCATCACGCACCACCTGGAGGAGATCGCCGCCCTCGGCGACCGCGTCACCGTCATCCGGGACGGGCGCAGCGTCGGCCAGGTGCCCGCCTCCACCCCCGAGGACGAGCTGGTACGGCTCATGGTCGGGCGGTCGATCGAGCAGCAGTACCCGCGGGAACGCACCGGCACCGGTGAGGCGCTGCTCAAGGTGGAGGGGCTGACCCGGGACGGTGTCTTCCACGACGTCGGCTTCGAGGTGCGGGCCGGAGAGGTCGTCGGCATCGCGGGCCTCGTCGGCGCCGGGCGGACCGAGGTGGTCCGCGCGGTGTTCGGCGCCGACCCCTACGACGCCGGGACCGTGCACGTCGCGGGCGCGCCGCTGCGGCGGCACGACGTGAACGCCGCCATGGCCGCCGGGATCGGGCTGGTGCCCGAGGACCGCAAGGGGCAGGGGCTCGTGCTCGACGCGTCCGTCGAGGAGAACCTCGGGCTCGTCACCCTTCGGTCGAGCGCCCGCGCGGGGCTCGTCGACCTCAAGGGCCAGCGTGCGTCGGCTGAGCGGATCGCCGGGCAGCTCGGTGTGCGGATGGCCGGTCTCGGCCAGCACGTGCGCACCCTCTCCGGCGGCAACCAGCAGAAAGTCGTCATCGGCAAGTGGCTGCTGGCGAACACCAAGGTGCTCATCCTCGACGAGCCGACGCGCGGCATCGACGTCGGCGCCAAGGTCGAGATCTACCAGCTCGTCAACGAACTGACGGCCGCCGGTGCCGCCGTGCTCATGATCTCCAGCGATCTGCCCGAAGTACTCGGCATGAGCGACCGGGTGGTCGTCATGGCACAGGGACGGGTCGCCGGTGAACTCCCCGCCGAGCGGGCCACCCAGGACGCCGTCATGGCGCTCGCCGTCAGCACCCCCCACACCGAAGGAACCGGAACGGAGGCCGACCGTGGCCACTGACACGCTCAAGAGCAAGCCGGGCGCGCAGGGCGCCTCGGGCGGTGTGCGCCGCCTGCTGCTGGAGAACGGCGCGCTGACCGCGCTGATCGTCCTCGTCGTCGCCATGTCGGCGCTCTCCGGGGACTTCCTGACCGCCGACAACCTGCTCAACGTCGGCGTCCAGGCGGCCGTGACGGCGATCCTCGCCTTCGGTGTCACCTTCGTCATCGTCTCGGCGGGCATCGACCTGTCGGTCGGCTCGGTCGCCGCGCTGTCGGCCACCGTGCTGGCCTGGAGCGCCACCGAGGCCGGGATACCGGTCGCGCTCGCGGTGCTGCTGGCCGTCGCGACGGGCATCGCCTGCGGTCTGGTGAACGGTTTCCTGATCTCGTACGGGAAGCTGCCGCCGTTCATCGCGACGCTCGCCATGCTGTCGGTCGGGCGCGGTCTGTCGCTGGTCATCTCGCAGGGCTCGCCCATCGCCTTCCCGGAGTCGGTCTCGCACCTCGGGGACACGCTCGGCGGGTGGCTGCCGGTGCCGGTCCTCGTGATGATCGTGATGGGGCTGATCACCGCGTTCGTCCTCGGGCGGACCTACATCGGCCGCTCCATGTACGCCATCGGCGGCAACGAGGAGGCCGCGCGGCTGTCCGGGCTGCGGGTCAAGCGGCAGAAGCTCGCCATCTACGCCTTCTCCGGCCTGTTCGCGGCCGCCGCGGGCATCGTGCTCGCCTCCCGGCTCTCCTCCGCGCAGCCGCAGGCCGCGCAGGGCTACGAACTGGACGCCATCGCCGCCGTCGTCATCGGCGGTGCCTCGCTCGCGGGCGGTACCGGCAAGGCGTCCGGCACCCTGATCGGCGCGCTGATCCTCGCGGTGCTGCGCAACGGCCTCAACCTGCTGTCCGTCTCCGCGTTCTGGCAGCAGGTCGTCATCGGTGTCGTCATCGCGCTGGCGGTGCTCCTGGACACCCTGCGGCGCAAGGCCGGCGCGACCACCCCGGCGGCCGGCACCTCCGGCGGCGGGAACCGGGGCAAGCAGGCGCTGACGTACGTCATCGCGGCGGCCGTGGCCGTCGCGGTGGTCGGCGCGACCTCGCTGCTGCACAACGGGTCCTCGGGCGGCACGTCGAAGAAGGTCGGGCTGTCGCTGTCGACGCTGAACAACCCGTTCTTCGTGCAGATCAGGGACGGTGCGGAGGAGCAGGCGAAGAAGCTGGGCGTGGACCTGACCGTCACCGACGCGCAGAACGACGCCTCCCAGCAGGCGAACCAGTTGCAGAACTTCACCAGCGAGGGCCTGTCGTCGATCATCGTCAACCCGGTGGACTCGGACGCCGCGGGCCCCTCGGTGCGCTCGGCGAACAAGGACGACATCCCCGTCATCGCCGTGGACCGCGGTGTGAACGACGCCGAGACCGCCGCGCTGGTCGCCTCCGACAACGTCGAGGGTGGTGAGCTGGGCGCCAAGGCCCTCGCCGAGAAGCTCGGCGGCAAGGGCACCATCGCCATCCTCCAGGGCCAGGCCGGCACCTCCGCCAGCCGGGAGCGCGGGGCGGGCTTCGCGGCCGGCCTCAAGGAGTACCCGGGCATCAAGGTGGTCGCCAAGCAGCCCGCGGACTTCGACCGCACCAAGGGCCTGGACGTGATGACCAACCTGCTCCAGGCGCACCCGGACATCGACGGTGTCTTCGCGGAGAACGACGAGATGGCGCTCGGCGCGATCAAGGCGCTGGGCTCCAAGGCGGGCAAGTCGGTCCAGGTCGTGGGCTTCGACGGCACGCCGGACGGGCTGAAGGCGGTCCAGGGAGGCACGTTGTTCGCGTCCGTCGCGCAGCAGCCGAAGGAACTGGGCAGGATCGCCGTACAGAACGCTCTGCGGGCGGCCGAGGACAAGAAGGTGGAGCAGACGGTGAAGGTGCCCGTGAAGGTGGTCACCAAGGAGAACGTGGCCGGCTTCGAGGGCTGACGGGGACGCACGGGAGTGCACGGGCGGACGGTCGCGGTGACCGTCCGCCCACCTCACTCGGATCACTCGGAGCACTCGGAGCACTTGGATCACTGGGATCACTTGGATCGGAGAACGACTGATGTACGACTACGACCTCCTGGTCGTGGGGTCGGCCAACGCCGACCTCGTGATCGGCGTGGAACGGCGGCCGGGCGCCGGGGAGACGGTGCTCGGCTCCGACCTGAGCGTCCACCCGGGAGGCAAGGGCGGGAACCAGGCGGTGGCCGCCGCCCGGCTCGGCGCCCGCACGGCCCTGCTGGCCCGGGTCGGCGACGACGGCCACGGACGGCTGCTCCTCGACTCGCAGCGCGCGGCCGGAGTCGACACGGTCGGTGTGCTGGTGGGCGGCGCCCCGACCGGCGTCGCGCTGATCACCGTCGACCCGTCGGGGGACAACAGCATCGTGGTGTCGCCGGGCGCCAACGGCCGGCTGACCCCGGGCGACGTCCGCGCGGCCGCCAGCCTCTTCCACGCCGCCCGGGTCGTCTCCACGCAGTTGGAGATCCCCCTGGAGACGGTCGTGGAGGTGGTCCGGAGTCTGGCGCCGGGCAGCCGCTTCGTGCTGAACCCGTCGCCGCCGCGCCCGCTGCCGCCGGAGGTCCTCGCGGCCTGCGACCCGCTGATCGTCAACGAGCACGAGGCGAAGGTGATCCTCGGCGACGCCCTGGTCAGCGAGCGCCCCGAGGACTGGGCCCGCATCCTGCTGGCCAAGGGCCCGCGTTCGGTGGTCGTCACCCTGGGCGCCGAGGGGGCGCTGGTGGCGTCGGGCGAGGGCGTGTCGCGGGTGCCGTCGGTGAAGGTGGACGCCGTGGACACGACGGGCGCGGGCGACGCGTTCACCGCGGCGCTGGCCTGGCGGCTCGGCACCGGCGACTCGCTCGCCGAGGCGGCGGCGTACGCGGCCCGGGTGGGCGCGGCGGCGGTCACGAAGGCGGGGGCGCAGGAGTCGTACCCCACCGCGGCGGAGGCCGAGGCGCTGTGAAGAGGGCAGGGATACTAAACCGCCATCTCGCGGGCGCGCTCGCCGAACTCGGACACGGTGACGGGGTCCTGGTGTGCGACGCCGGCATGCCCATCCCGGACGGCCCGCGCGTCGTAGACCTGGCCTTCCGCGCCGGAGTGCCGTCCTTCGCCGAGGTGCTGGACGGGCTGCTCGCCGAGCTGGTCGTGGAGGGCGCGGTGGCGGCGACGGAGGTGCGGGAGGCCAACACCGGCGCCGCGGCACTGCTCGACGGCCACTTCCCCGGCCTGACCCTGGTCCCGCACGAGCGGCTCAAGGCGCTGTCGGCGGACGCGCGTCTGATCGTCCGCACCGGCGAGGCCCGGCCGTACGCGAACGTGCTGCTGCGGTGCGGGGTCTTCTTCTGACGGGTGCCGGCCGGGGACGCCGGAAACTTTGAGAGGGCCCGGTCGCGACCGGGCCCTCTCGGGTTCCCCTCCCCTTCAGAACCCCACGGATCCCCCCCGGGTCCCCCCACAGGGGTTCTGATGCCAGGTACGACCCGCGGGGCGCCGAAAGGGTTGCACGCGTCAGTGGGATTTATTTTTCCGGATCTGTTTCTCCGGTGCGGCGTCCCCCGCGTGCGCGGCGAACCGCTCCGCCGTCTCGGCGAGTACCTCGCGTCCGTCGCGCGCCCACAGCGCCTCGTTGAACAGTTCGACCTCGATGGCGCCGGTGTATCCGGCCGCCTCCACGTAGCCCTTCCACTCCCGCATGTCGATCGCGCCGTCGCCGATCTGGCCGCGGCCGTTGAGGACGCCCTCGGGCAGGGGGGTGGTCCAGTCGGCGAGCTGGAAGGTGTGGATGCGGCCGCCCGCCCCGGCCCGGGCGATCTGCTCGGGCGCCCGGTCGTCCCACCAGATGTGGTACGTGTCGACGGTGACGCCGACCTGGTGGGCGGGGAAGCGTTCGGCCAGGTCCAGGGCCTGGGCGAGGGTGGAGACCACGCAGCGGTCCGAGGCGTACATCGGGTGCAGCGGCTCGATGGCGAGGCGTACGCCGTGCTGCTCGGCGTAGGGGGCGAGTTCGGTGAGCGCGTCCGCGATGCGTTCGCGGGCGGCGCGCAGGTCCTTGTGGCCGGCCGGGAGGCCGCCGGAGACCAGGACGAGGGTGTCGGTGCCGAGGGCCGCGGCCTCGTCGACGGCGCGGCGGTTGTCGGCCAGGGCGGCGGCGCGCGCCTCCGGGTCGACGGCGGTGAGGAATCCGCCGCGGCACAGGGTGGTGACGGTCAGACCCGCGTCGCGGACCAGCTTGGCCGCCGCCTCGACGCCGTACGCCTGGACCGGTTCGCGCCACAGGCCGACGTTGCCGATGCCCAGGTCGCGGCAGGCGGTGGTCAGTTCGGGCAGCGTCAGCTGCTTGACCGTCATCTGGTTGATGCTGAAGCGGGCCAGGACGGGGGCGGGACGGGGGTCGCTCACTGGGTGACTCCGTACAGGTCGAGCAGGGTCCGCATGCGCTCCTCGGCGAGTTTCGGGTCCGGGAACAGGCCGAGACCGTCCGCGAGTTCGTAGGCGCGCGCGAGATGCGGCAGGGAGCGGGCCGACTGGAGGCCGCCGACCATCGAGAAGTGGCTCTGGTGGCCGGCCAGCCAGGCCAGGAACACCACACCCGTCTTGTAGTACCGGGTGGGGGCCCGGAAGAGGTGGCGGGAGAGTTCGACGGTGGGGTCGAGGAGGGCGCGGAAGCCGTCCGTGTCGCCGGTGTCGAGGTGGCGGACCGCCTCGGCGGCCAGCGGGCCCAGGGGGTCGAAGATGCCGAGCAGGGCGTGGCTGAAGCCCTGCTCGTCGCCCGCGATCAGCTCCGGGTAGTTGAAGTCGTCCCCGGTGTAGCAGCGCACGCCCCGCGGGAGGCGGCGGCGCAGTTCGATCTCGCGCCGGGCGTCCAGGAGGGAGACCTTGATGCCGTCGACCTTGTCGGGGTGGGCGGCGATGACCTCCAGGAAGGTGTCCGTCGCCGTGTCGAGGTCGGACGAGCCCCAGTAGCCCTCCAGCGCCGGGTCGAACATCGGGCCCAGCCAGTGCAGGACGACCGGTTCGGCGGACTGGCGCAGGAGGTGGCCGTAGACCTCCAGGTAGTCGTCCGGGCCCTTCGCGGTCGCGGCGAGGGCGCGGGAGGCCATGAGGATGGCCTGGGCGCCCGACTCCTCGACGAGGGCGAGCTGTTCCTCGTAGGCCGCCCGGACCTCGGCGAGGGTGCCGGCCGTGAGCTGGTCGGTGCCGACGCCGCAGGCGATGCGGCCGCCGGTCGCCCGCGCCTCGGCGGCGGAGCGGCGGATCAGCTCGGCCGCCGTGGGCCAGTCCAGGCCCATGCCGCGCTGGGCGGTGTCCATCGCCTCGGCGACGCCGAGTCCGTGCGACCACAGGTGGCGGCGGAAGGCGAGGGTGGCGTCCCAGTCGACGGCGGCGGGCGAGTCTGGGGTGGTGTCGGCGAACGGGTCGGCGACCACGTGTGCCGCCGAGAAGACCGTGCGCGAGGTGAAAGCGCTTCCCGGGGCTTCCCGGGTGACGGCGAGCGGCTCGGTGCGCGGCTCGTGGGCGCGCAGGGTGCCGTCCGCGCCCGGCAGGTGGAGGGTCACAGCGAGATCTCCGGTACGTCGAGGCGGCGGCCCTCCGCCGAGGACCGCAGGCCCAGTTCGGCGAGCTGGACGCCGCGGGCGCCGGCCAGCAGGTCCCAGTGGTAGGGGGCGTCGGCGTAGACGTGCTTGAGGAACAGCTCCCACTGGGCCTTGAAGCCGTTGTCGAAGTCGCCGTTGTCCGGGACCTCCTGCCACTGGTCGCGGAAGGCCTCGGTGGCGGGGATGTCCGGGTTCCAGACGGGCTTGGGGGTGGCGGAGCGGTGCTGGACGCGGCAGTTGCGCAGGCCGGCCACCGCCGAGCCCTCGGTGCCGTCGACCTGGAACTCGACCAGCTCGTCGCGGTTGACACGCACCGCCCAGGAGGAGTTGATCTGCGCGATGGCGCCGCCGTCCAGCTCGAAGACGCCGTAGGCGGCGTCGTCGGCGGTGGCGTCGTAGGGCTTGCCGTTCTCGTCCCAGCGCTGCGGGACGTGGGTGGCGGTGAGGGCCTGCACGGACTTCACGCGGCCGAACAGCTCGTGCAGGACGTACTCCCAGTGCGGGAACATGTCGACGACGATGCCGCCGCCGTCCTCGGTGCGGTAGTTCCACGAGGGGCGCTGGGCCTCCTGCCAGTCGCCCTCGAAGACCCAGTAGCCGAACTCGCCGCGCACGGACAGGATCCGGCCGAAGAAGCCGCCGTCGATGAGGCGCTTGAGCTTGAGCAGGCCGGGGAGGAAGAGCTTGTCCTGGACGACGCCGTGCCGGACGCCCTTCGCGTTGGCGAGGCGGGCGAGGTCGAGGGCTCCGTCCAGGCCGGTGGCGGTGGGCTTCTCGGTGTAGATGTGCTTGCCCGCGGCGATCGCCTTCTTGATCGCCTCCTCGCGGGCCGAGGTGACCTGGGCGTCGAAGTAGACGTCGACGCTGTCGTCGGCCAGGACCGCGTCCAGGTCCGTGGAGACGTGGTCGAGTCCGTGCCGTTCGGCGAGCGCCTTCAGCGCGTGTTCGCGGCGGCCGACCAGGACCGGCTCCGGCCACAGCACGGTGCCGTCGCCGAGGTCGAGGCCGCCCTGTTCGCGGAGGGCCAGGATGGAGCGGACGAGGTGCTGGCGGTAGCCCATGCGCCCGGTCACGCCGTTCATGGCGATACGCACCGTCTTGCGTGTCACGTCATTCCCTTCGTACGAGCCGTACGCCTCGCAGCAAGCGCTTTCTATCCAGAACGAAGCTAGCCTGTGAACGGTGGTCTGGACAAGACCGCGATTCGGGTGAGTTGTTCGAGGGGGCGAACGACGACGCGTGGTGGCCGTAGGGTCACCGCGACGGCGTTCGGCTCACGCGCGATGCGGAGGACGAGGACATGACGGTGACACTTGCGGACGTGGCGGCCCGCGCCCAGGTCTCCCCCGCGACGGTGTCGCGCGTGCTGAACGGGAACTACCCGGTGGCCGCCACCACCCGGGAGCGGGTGCTGAAGGCGGTCGACGAGCTGGACTACGTGCTCAACGGCCCGGCGAGCGCCCTGGCCGCGGCCACGTCCGACCTGGTCGGCATCCTGGTCAACGACATCGCGGACCCCTTCTTCGGCATCATGGCCGGCGCCATCCAGTCCGAGATCGGCGGGCCGGGCGGCAGAGCGGGCGGCGAGCGGCTCGCGGTGGTCTGCAACACCGGCGGTTCCCCGGAGCGCGAGCTGACCTACCTCACCCTGCTGCAGCGCCAGCGCGCGGCGGCCGTCGTGCTGACCGGCGGGGCGATGGAGGACGCGGCGCACCAGGCGGCGGTGGCGGCGAAGCTGCGGAAGCTGACGGAGGCCGGGACGCGGGTGGTGCTGTGCGGGCGGCCGCCGGCGCCGGAGACCGGGGCCATCGCGCTGACCTTCGACAACCGCGGGGGCGGCCGGGAGCTGACCGAGCACCTGCTCGGGCTCGGCCACCGCCGGCTCGGCTACATCGCCGGCCCGCAGGAGCGGACCACCACCCGGCACCGGCTGGAGGGCCACCGCGCCGCGCTCGCCGCGCACGGCGTCGAGGAGGACCCCCGCTGGACGGTCCACGGCCGCTACGACCGGCAGTCCGGGTACGAGGCGACGCTGGAACTCCTGCGCAGGGATCCGTCCCTGACGGCCGTCGTCGCCGCGAACGACTCCGTCGCGCTGGGCGCGTGCGCGGCGCTGCGGGACTCGGGGCTGCGGATCCCGGACGACGTGTCCGTGGCCGGCTTCGACGACCTGCCGTTCAGCATCGACGCGGTGCCCGCGCTGACGACGGTCCGGCTGCCGCTGGCGGAGGCGGGGGCTCGGGCGGGGCGGGTGGCGATGGGGCGGGAGGAGGCGCCGGCCGGGGGGATCGCGACGGTGCGGGGGGAATTGATGGTGCGGGGGTCCTCCGGAGGGCCTCGGGGGTAGGTGCCGTCGGTTCTTTGGTGCCGCGCGTTGGTGTGGGCCTTGGTGGGGGCTGCCGCCCCCACACCCCCGCTTCGGCCTGGACGGCCTCGTCCTCAAGCGCCGGACGGGCTGACAGTGGACGGCGACTCGTCGTCAGACCCCGGAGAGACTGACACGTGCCGGCGCCGCCAGAGGACGGCGATGTCATCAGACCCCGGACAGGCTGGTGGTGCCGGTCGGCGACACCAAGTGGCGGGCAGGAATGCGGGCGGCGGAGCCGGGTACGCTCCGGGGTCATGAAGCTGGCGTTCTCCACCCTTGGTGTCCCCGGGCTGCCCCTGACCGATGTGCTGGGCCTCGCGACCGCGCACGGCTACCACGGTGTCGAGTTGCGCGCCCATCCGGAGGAACCGGTGCACCCGGGTCTGTCCCCGGACGAACGGGCCTCCGTGGCGGCCGAGTTCAAGGCGTCCGGTGTGGAACTGCTCGGTGTGGCCGGGTACGCGCGGATGGCCGCGCCCGGTGACGACGAGCCGGTCCTCGCCGAGGTCCGCGCCCTGCTCGAACTCGCCCGCGACCTGGGCGCCCCGTACATCCGCGTCTTCCCCGGCGGCGGCACCGGGCAGAGCGCCGAGGAGGCCGACGCGACGGCCGCCCGGCGGCTGGGCACGGCCGCCGAGTACGCCGCCGACCTCGGTGTCCGCATCCTCCTGGAGACCCACGACTCGCACCGCACGGGCGCCGACGCGATGCGCGTCCTCGGCCTGGTCGGGCACCTCCAGGTCGGCGCCCTGTGGGACGTGATGCACACCTGGCTGGGCGGCGAGCAGCCCTTCGAGTCGTACGCGGCCCTCGCCCCGCACCTCGGTTACGTTCAGGTCAAGGACATCGCCTCAGCCGAGGACACCACACCGCTGCCGCTGGGCGCGGGCGTGCTGCCGCTCACCGAGGTGGTGGACGTCCTCTCCCGGCACGGGTGGGACGGCTGGCTGTGCTGGGAGTACGAGAAGCGGTGGTACGAGTCCGCCGCCCCGCTGCCCGACCTGCTGGCGGCCGGCCGAGAGCACCTGACCCGGCTGCTCACCGACGCGGCGTGAGGGCGTCCGCCGCCGACCGGACCCGGCGCTCCATCCGCTCCCGGCGCTCGGGCCACTCCGCCGCCGTGATGGAGTAGATCGCGGAGTCGCGCAGCCGGCCCTGCTCGCCCGGCGCCCAGGAGCGGGACCAGTTGCGCAGAACGCCCTCGAGACGGGCGCCGGTCTTCTCGATCGCCGCTCGGGAACGGGCGTTGCGGGCGTCGGTCTTGAGGTCGACCCGGGACACCTGCCAGACCTCGAAGGCGTGGCGGAACAGGAGCAGCTTGGCCTCGGCGTTCATGCCGGTGCCCTGGGCGGAGCGGGCCAGCCAGGTGAAGCCGACCTCGATCGCGTCGAGGGCGTCGTCGGTGAGCCAGGAGCGGGGTTCCCAGTAGGCGGTGGCGCCGACCGCCCGCCCGGTGGCGAGGGAGATCTGCGCGTAGGGCGCCAGCCGCCCCGAGGCCGCGCGGGCCAGTTGGGCGTCGATGTAGCCGCCGACCTCGTCGGCCCTCGGCACCCACGTGTACGCGTAGCCGCCGCGGTCCTCCTCCGCCGCCACCGCGAGGTCGGCCGCGTGCCGGTGGCCCAGCGGCTCCAGTCGTACCAGCGTGCCTTCGAGGGGCGGGCCCTTCAGTGCGAACGTCACCGGACGGATTCTTCCGCCGGCGCGGAGGGCCGTCCAATGGTTTCCGGGCGGGCCGACGCGATCACGTACGGCGTCCGGTCGCGGGCGCGCCGGCCCGTGAGCGTCGTCAGCGCCACCCCGCCCACCAGCAGTGCCGCCGCGCACCAGCGCAGGGGTGTCACCGCCTCGCCGAGGAAGAGGGCCGCAGAGGACGTCCCGAAGACCGGGACCAGGAGTGAGAAGGGCGCGACCGTCGAAGCGGGGTGACGGCGCAGCAGCCAGCCCCAGGCGCCGAAGCCGAAGACGGTCGAGACCCAGGCCACGTAGAGGATCGTGCCTCCGCCCTGCCAGTCCAGGCCGCGCAGTGCCGCGAGGTCCGCCTCCGGACCCTCCGTCAGCAGGGAGAGGGCCAGCAGCGGCAGCACCGGGACGGTGCACACCCACACCATGAAGTTCAGGGCGTCGGGCGGGGACGCCTTGCGGGTGAGGACGTTGGACAGCCCCCACGCGGCGGCGGCCCCGACGACCATCACGAAGGCGCCCAGCGGTCCGGACGCGCCCTCGTCGACCGCCGCCACACCGATGCCGGCCAGCGCGACGAGCATGCCCGCCGCCTGGACGCGGGAGGGGCGTTCGCCCAGGACCGCGGCGGCGATCACCGCGGTGAACACCGCCTGGATCTGCAGGACCAGGGAGGACAGGCCGGCCGGCATGCCCGCGTCCATGCCCACGAAGACCAGGCCGAACTTGGCCACGCCCAGCACCAGCCCCACCGCCACGATCCACTTCCACGCGACCTTGGGCCGGCCCACCAGGAAGACGGCGGGCAGGGCGGCCGCCAGGAAGCGCAGGGCGGAGAAGAGCAGCGGCGGGAAGTGGTCGAGGCCGACCTCGATGACCGTGAAGTTCACGCCCCAGACGGCGGCGACGAGCACGGCGAGGAGGAGGTGGGAAGGTCGCATGCGTCGAGGATCGCGCCACCGGACTGTGTAGCACCAGCGATGATTGCTGCATGGTTGGATGAAGGACTGCTAACTGTTTGACTGCTGACTGTTTGACTGCTGGCTGTTTCGCCGTCGGGAGGCGTCGTGCTCGATCTTCAGCGTCTGCGTGCCCTGCACGCCGTGTCCGTGCACGGCTCGGTGGGCGCGGCCGCCGCCGCGCTCGGGTTCACGCCGTCCGCGGTGTCGCAGCAGATCGCCAAGTTGGAGCGGGAGACCAGGACGGTGCTCCTGGAGCGGGAGGGTCGCGGGGTCCGGCTCACCGACGAGGCGTGGCAGCTGGCCGCCACCGCCGTGGAGCTGCTGGCCCTGGTGGAGCGGGCGGAGACCCGGCTGGAGGAGCGGCGCGGGGTGCCGTCGGGGCGGCTGACGGTGGCCGCGTTCGCCTCGGCGGCGCGCGGTCTGCTGCCCTCGGTGCTGGCCGACCTGGCCGCCCGTCATCCCGCGCTCGACGCCCGGCTCACCGAGGTCGACCCGCATCTGTCCGTGGACCTGGTGGCGAAGGGCGCCGTCGACCTGGTGGTGGCGCACGACTGGGACATCGCGCCGCTGCCGGCCCCGGCCGGGGTGGAGCAGGCGCCGATCGGTGAGGACCTGTGCGATCTGCTCGTGCCCGAGGGGCACCGCTTCGCCGGCCGGTCCGCCGTCCGGCGTGCGGAGCTGGGCGGGGAGCGGTGGATCTGCCAGCCGCCCGGCCGGGTCTGCCACGACTGGCTGACGCGGACTTTGCGGGGCGCCGGGCACGAGCCGGACATCGTCCACCAGGCGGACGAGAATCCGACGCTCGTCGCCCTGGTCGCGGCCGGTCTCGGCATCGCCCTGATCCCCCGGCTGGGACGCGGCCCGCTGCCGTCCGGGGTGGTGGAGGTGGAGCTCGACCCGATGCCGGTACGACGGCTGTACGCGCTGTGGCGGGCGGGCGCGGCGCGCCGTCCGGCGATCGCGGAGACGGTGCGCACGCTGCGGGCCCACTGGCCGGCGGCCTCGGCGCACACCGTCCCGTAGCCGGGCGTGGTCAGTCCCGGGCGCGGCGGATGTCGATGTTGCCGTGCCGGGTGCGGGCGCGGACCTCGACGGCCTCCTCGGTCTTCTCCGGGCTCCCGGAGGAGGTGAGCGTGTTGCGGACCTGTCCCGAACGCGAGTTGACGTCGAGCCACGCGGCCGTGCCCTCGGCGACCCCGACCTCAATGGCGCCGTAGCTGGTCTGCAACTGGACGGAGCCGCGGGTCACGCGCCCCACCCGCAGGGTGCCGTGGGCCGTGGTGGCGGTGACGGAGTCCTCGGCGCGGGCGACGTCGATGTCTCCGTTGGCGCCGTTGACCCGCAGCTCTCCGACGGCGGTGCCGACGGTCGTGGTGCCGTGCGAGTTCTTCAGGACGGCGGAGCCGTCGAGCAGGCCGACGCGCAGGCTGCCGGAGCTGGTGGTGATCTCCGCGGCGCCCTCGACGCGGTCCACGGTGATGGAGCCGTGGGACGCCGTCAGGTTGAGCGGGCCGGTCGCGTCGAGGCGGACGTCGCCGGACGAGACCTTCACGCGGACCTCGCCGAGCCGTCCCTCGCCGAGCACCTGGGTCCAGGACCCGGTCAGGTCGACGCGCGAGCCCGCGGGCAGTTCGACGGTCACGTCGACGGTGCCGGAGCGGCCGAACAGGCCGGCCTTGGGGGTCCTGACGGTCAGTGCGCCGCCCGCGCAGGTGACCTCGGTCTGTTCCGCGGTGCGGTTGTCGGCGTCCTTCTTCGCGTTGCGGGGCCGGACCTCGACGACGGTGTCGGTGCGGTCGCCCGCCGTGAACTGGATGGAACCGGCCTCCACGAGCGCGGTGACCGAGATCGGTTCGGGAGTGTCGAAAGAAGGCATGGCTGTCCCGTCCTCATGAGTCGTTGGGGCGTCCCCGCTGGTGGGACGTGGTGTGGTGAGGTGGAGCGGGCGTGCGGCGTGCTTGCTCGCCTAGCGCACCCAGCCGGTGAAGCTCTGTCCGACGTTCTGGGTGCGTTCCGCCGGGCGCGGGCGGCCGCCGCCCTCGACGGCGGCCGACACGGCCCGCACCAGCCAGGCGTTGACCGACAGGCCCTCGCGGCTCGCGGCCTCCTCGGCGCGGGACTTGAGATGGGCGGGCAGGCGCAGGTTGACGCGGGCAGTGCCGCCCTCGTCGCCTTCGGCGGGCGGCTGCGGCCTGAGCGGTTCGACGGGTGCGGCCGGGTCCCCGAGGCCGCCGCCGTCGGTGGGCGGCATGGTCACCACGAAGTCGGGGTCCAGTCCCCGCAGCCTCAGGTCGACCGAGCCCGGGGCCAGTTCGCGGGTGATCTCGTCCATGGCCGCGGAGAGCACGTTGAGCATGGTCAGCCTGGTCGCCGACTCCAGTGGGGCGGTGAGCCGTTCGGCCAGTTCGCGGGCTTCTTCACCGCCGGCCTCGGCGGCCACCGCGAGTTCGCGGCGGAGGGTGTCGACATACGGCGTGAGGTCCATGACGTCATCATGGCACCATGCTGGCCCCATACGCAAGCCGCGCGGCGCCATCGCGGTCACCAAGGTGGCATTCTGTGCCCTGACCTGCAGAGATGGGATGACATCAACCTGACCGACCCAGCCGCCACAGCTCGTCAACCGCCCGCAGATGTGCGGAATGGCATCATCCGGCGCCACGTGGTGCCACATGGTGCCATGTGCCACCACTCGGAGCCGCGGCCGGGAGCCCGTCACCGACGGCGTGCCCCCTCCCAGCGCCGACGACGGCCGCCCTCACCCCCGGCTCCCCCGGCGCCCGCAGCGCATCGGCCCACTCCTGTGCGGCCCCTTGACTGGCAGAAACTTCCTGGATATTGGTGGCTCCTTGGCAGTTTCCTTCAGCAGCTCTCCAGCGATCCCCAGCGGATCACTCCGGAAGGAGCGCACGTGCACCACAGCAGCACGGCCGGCACGGGAAGCACCGCACACCCCTCCAGACGTACCGTCCTCACCGCCACCGCGGTCGTCACCGCCACCCTGGCGGCCGGCGGCGGCACGGCACACGCCGACCCGCGCCGGCCCGACGACGCCAAGCTCCGCGCCCTGATCTCCCGCATGACGCTGGAGGAGAAGGTCGGCCAGCTCTTCGTCATGCGGGTCTACGGCCACTCCGCCACCGCCCCCGACCAGGCCGACATCGACGCCAACCTCAAGGAAATCGGCGTCCGCACCGCGGCCGAGCTGGTCGCCAAGTACCGGGTCGGCGGCGTCATCTACTTCGCCTGGGCGCACAACACCCGCGACCCGCACCAGATCGCCGACCTCTCCAACGGCATCCAGAAGGCGTCCCTGGAGCTGCCGCGCGGCCTCCCGGTGCTGATCTCCACCGACCAGGAACACGGCATAGTGGCCCGCGTGGGCGAACCGGCGACCCTCTTCCCGGGCGCGATGGCCGTCGGCGCGGGCGGATCGCGGTCCGACGCCCGCACCCTCGGCCGCATCGCGGGCGCCGAACTGCACGCGATGGGCGTCCGCCAGGACTACTCCCCCGTCGCCGACGTGAACGTCAACCCGGCCAACCCCGTGATCGGCGTGCGGTCCTTCGGCGCCGATCCGGAGGCGGTGGCGGACCTGGTGGCCGCCGAGGTGACGGGGTACCAGCGGTCCGGGGTCGCCGCGTGCGCCAAGCACTTCCCCGGGCACGGCGACACCGCGACCGACAGCCACACCGGCCTGCCGGAGATCACTCACACCCGCGAGGAGTGGGAGACGCTGGACGCGCCGCCCTTCCGCGCGGCGATCGACGCCGGCATCGACGCGATCATGACCGCCCACCTGGTGGTCCCGGCGCTCGACGACTCCGGCGACCCGGCCACCCTCTCCCGGCCCATCCTCACCGGCATCCTGCGGGAGGAACTGGGCTACGACGGGGTCGTGGTCACCGACTCGCTCGGCATGGAGGGCGTGCGGACCAAGTACGGCGACGAACGGGTGCCGGTGCTGGCGCTGAAGGCGGGCGTCGACCAGCTGCTCAACCCGCCGCACCTCGACCTCGCCTGGAACGCCGTCCTGACGGCCGTACGGGAAGGCGAACTCACCGAGGCACGGCTCGACGAATCGATCCTGCGGGTGCTGCGGCTGAAGGCGAAGCTGGGGCTGTTCCGGGACGCCTACACCAGCCGGCGGGACGTCGACCGGACGGTGGGCACCCGGGCGCACCTGGCGGCGGCCGACCGGATCGCCGAGCGGACCACCACCCTGCTGGTCAACGAGGACCGGCTGCTGCCGCTGTCGCGGCGCACGCATCGCAGGGTGCTCGTCGTGGGCGCCGACCCCGCCTCGCCGTCGGGCACGACCGGGCCGCCCACGGGGGTGCTCGCGGGCGAACTGTCGGAGCTGGGCTTCACGGCCACCGCCCTGTCCACCGGCACCGCCCCCTCCGCCGCCGTGATCGACGGTGCGGTCGCCGCCGCCGGGGACGCGGACGCGGTGGTGGTCGCGACGTACAACGTCACGGCGGCGAGCAGCCAGCGCACCCTGGTCGCGCGGCTGCTGGAGACCGGGAAACCCGTCGTCGCGGTCGCGATCCGCAACCCGTACGACGTGGCCCACCTCCCCGGCGTCCGCGCCCACCTGGCCGCCTACTCCTGGACCGACGTCGAGGTGCGGGCGGCGGCCCGGGTGATCGCCGGGCGGGTCCGGCCGCGCGGGCAGCTGCCGGTGCCGGTGGTCCGGGCGGACGATCCGGACACGGTGCTGTACCCCCTCGGGCACGGGCTGTCCTACCGGTCGTAGGGCGTAGCGCGGCCTACGTCACGCGCCGGGGGCGCCCCCGGCGACCGTGCCCGAAGCACCCCGCGCGTCTGGCGTGCGCCCGCCGCGGCGGGTCACGCTGGACCGGGGATCCAGGGGGACGGCGATGCGTGAGAGACGGGCCGCGGGAGTGCGGTGGGCGCTGCCGGTGCTGTGCGCCCTGCTCCTGACGGGCTGCCAGAGTCCGGCGGGACCGGCCGGTGGGGACACCGGCGGCACGGCCTCCGGGGACGGGCGGTCCGGCGCCACGGCGTCGCGGTCGGCGTCGGAGGCGGTGCCGGCGTCCGGGTTCGGGGCGGTGTTCCTGGCGGTCGACGAGTGCGGCTCGTTCGGCACGGTCGGCTCCACCGAGGTGCCGTGCGACAGCGAGCGGGCGGCGGCGCGGGTCGTGGCCCGGGAGGACGGCCGCGCGAGCGACGGGCCGCCGTGCCCCGCCACCACCGACTTCGTCCTGCACATCAGCGAACAGCGCCCCTCCGCCGACGAGGACGGCGACGGGACCGTGCCCCAGGGCTACGCCTGCATGCGCAACCTCCAGCCACCGCACCCGGGCGACCCGGGCGGCGGTGGCGGACCGCGCACCATCGTCGGCGACTGCGTCCACGACACCGGCGACGGCAAGGTCCGCGAGACCGCGTGCGACGGAACGGGGGAACGCGAGCCCCAGTTCAAGGTGGTCGAAGCGGTCGCCGACCGGGCCGACTGCCCCGCCTCGACCGGCCTGTACGTCCGCCTCGGCGGTGCCCGGCCGGTGGGCTGTGCCCGGCCCCTGTGAGCGGCCGGGCACAGTCACCTCGCTACGGGCGCAGCGCCGGCTCGCGCTCGACGTCCCGCTTGTCCAGCTTGGCGTCGAACGCCGCCAGCGGCTTGGCCGCCGACGGGTTCTCCTGGACCTTGCCGGAGGCGACGCCCGCCCAGTCGAGGATGCGGGCGGTGGCCTTCGCCTTCTGGTCGGGGACCAGACCGGCGACGTTGGCCCCGTGGTTCATGCCGGGGGCGGTGAGCACGTAGGAGTCGCGCGCACCGTGTCCGAGGCGGAAGGGCTCGGCGCCCCACGGGTCGTTCTCGCCGTAGACGAACAGCATCTGCCGGGCGTTGTGCCGCACCCAGCGGTCGACGTCCCACATGGCCAGCGGCTGGAACTTCATCGGGATCGACCGGGGCACGAAGTTCCGCGGCGGCTGGTAGCCGTAGCGGATGTACTTCTTCTCGATGTGCGGGAAGTGGATCGTCGGGGCGCCCAGCTGGGTGCCCGCCTGGTAGTAGTACGGCGTGTAGGTCTCCAGGCCCTGGTCCGTGTAGGCGGAGAAGCCGGAGATCGAGTCGACGGAGCCCCAGATCGCGTCGTCGGTGGCGTTCTTGGCGTCGGCCGGGATGTCGGCGCAGTCGTCGAGGGTGCTGTACTGCCAGAAGCCCCAGACGTAGTCGAGGACGACGGCCTCGTAGGCGCGGTCCAGGCTGCCGATGGTGTCGAAGGTGTAGCCGTTCTCGGCCGCGTACGCCTCGTACTTCTTCTTGAGCGGCGCACGGCGCACCAGCGCCTCGCGCTGCACCCCGTTCAGCTTGTCGCGGCACTCCTCGGTGCCGACGCGGGCGAAGAAGCGGTCGTAGGCCGAGTCCTCCTTGTTCACCACGTCGTTGGGGGCGACGTAGGCGACGACGCCGTCCATGTCGCGCGGGTAGAAGCGCTCGTAGTAGGTGGCGGTCATGCCGCCCTTGGAGCCGCCGGTGGAGATCCAGTTCTTGGAGTAGACCGGCTTCAGCGCCTCGAAGATGCGGTGCTGGTCGCTGGCGGCCTGCCAGATGTCCAGCTTGGACCAGTCGGCCGGGGCCGGCCGGGACGGGGTGAAGTAGCGGTACTCCATGGAGACCTGGTTGCCGTCCACGATCTGCGTCGGCTCGCGCCGGCTGGGGTTCGTGGAGACGTTGTAGCCACCGGTGTAGAAGACCGTCGGGCGGTTCACGTCCTTGTGCAGGACGGTGATCCGCTGCTGGAACGTGCCCTTGGACGGACGCCGGTGGTCGACCGGCTGCGTGTAGTTGAGGACGAAGAAGCGGTAGCCGGTGTACGGCTTCTCCTCGATCAGGCTCATGCCCGGTATGGACAGCAGCCGGTCCTTGATGTCGACGGCCTTCGGCTCGGCGGCGGTGGCCGCCCCCGCCGTGCTGACGGTGCCTATGAGCACCACGAGCGCCAGCAGCCATCTGAGCGCCTTGCGCATGCACCCTCCCTGTGAAACGGATGTCCGCCGGAAGCTATCGGAGCAAGTCGCGCGCGCACCAGGGTGGATGGGGAAATGGCCCGCTTGGTTCCCGGTGGGCCGGCCGCCTCAGCAGAGGATCCAGCCGGAGCTGACCGAGCGGCCGGAGACCTTGCCGGTCACCCATACGCAGCGCTTACCGGCGTGCACCGTCACGGGTCCGGCCCGGTAGGCGTACCGCCCCGAGTCCACCACGGCACGGCCCCCGCGCGCCCGCACGCTCACGGACATCTGCCGCTTGGTGCCGGGCCTCTTGGGGACGGTGACGGCGCAGACGTAGCCGCCGCGCCTGTGGACGAGGACCGACCCCGTCGCGAACGGGAGCGTGCGCACCTTGCGGCCCGGGCACGCCGTGGCGGCATGGGCCTCCTGCGGCGTCGCCACGGTGAGCAGCCCGGCCGCCACGAGCACCGTCGTGCCCAGCGCCAGGCCGCGTCGTGTCCCAGCACCGGCTCGGCCCACTGTCGTCCCCTCCGTACGGCGGTCACTGACGTACGGATGTACGGACGCGCGCCGGGTGTCGAATGGTTGCGCGAGTGTCAGTGTGCCGCGCCGACCGGCTCCTCCGGCTCCGCCGCGCCGACGAAGGTCCGCCACAGCCGTGCGTACCGTCCGTCGAGGGCCAGCAGCTCGTCGTGCGTGCCGTCCTCGGCGACCCGCCCGCCGTCCATGACGACGACGCGGTCCGCGCGGGCGGCCGTGGTCAGCCGGTGGGCGACGACCAGGGTCGTGCGCCGGCCCGCTATCCGGTCGGTCGCGTGGTTGACCTGCGCCTCGGTGGCCAGGTCCAGCGCGGCCGTCGCCTCGTCCAGGAGCAGCACGTCCGGGTCGACCAGCTCGGCGCGGGCCAGCGCGATCAGCTGGCGCTGCCCGGCGGAGAGGTTGCGGCCCCGCTCGGCGACCTCGTGGAGGTAGCCGCCGGTGAGGGTGGCGATCATCTCGTGCGCGCCGACCGCCCGCGCCGCCGCCTCCACGTCGGCGTCGGTGGCGTCCGGGCGCCCGTAGGCGATGGCGTCCCGCACGGTGCCCGGGAAGAGGTACGCCTCCTGCGGGACGACGCCCAGCCGGTGCCGGTAGGAGGTGAGGTCGAGGGCGCGCAGGTCCTGCCCGTCGACCGTGACCCGGCCGCCGGTCGGGTCGTAGAACCGGGCCACCAGTTTCACCAGGGTCGACTTGCCCGCGCCGGTCTCACCGACGAAGGCGACGGTCTGCCCGGCGGGGATGCGCAGGTCGATGCCGGTCAGGGCCGCGTCCGCCTCGTCGGCACCCCCGTACCGGAAGTGCACGTCCTCGAAGGCGATCTCGCCGCGCAGGGACGTGACCCCGGCGGGCTTCTCGGCGGCCCGGGTGGAGGTCGGTTCGCGCAGCAGCTCCTGGATGCGGCCCAGCGAGACGGACGCCTGCTGGTAGCCGTCGAAGACCTGGGAGAGCTGCTGGACGGGCGCGAAGAACAGGTCGATGTAGAGCAGGTACGCCACCAGCGCGCCGGTGGTCAGCGTCGCGTCGTCGATCCGGCCGCCGCCGACGATCAGCACGGCCGCGGCGGCGCCCGAGGAGAGCAGCTGCACGAAGGGGAAGTAGATGGAGATCAGCCACTGTCCCCGGATGCGGGCCTGGCGGTAGCTGTCGCTGCGTTCGGCGAACCGCCGCCCGCCGTCGCCCTCGCGCCGGAAGGCCTGCACGATCCGCAGCCCCGCGACCGACTCCTGGAGGTCGGCGTTGACCGTGGAGACCCGCTCCCGGGCCAGTTCGTACGCCTTCACGCTGGCCTTGCGGAAGAAGTACGTGGCGATGATCAGCGGCGGCAGCGTCGCGAAGACGACGAAGGCGAGCTGTACGTCGATGACCAGCAGGGCGACCAGGATGCCGAAGAAGGTGACGATGGAGACGAAGGCGGTGACCAGGCCGGTCTGGAGGAACGTCGACAGCGCGTCCACGTCCGTGGTCATCCGGGTCATGATCCGGCCGGTCAGCTCGCGCTCGTAGTAGTCGAGGCCGAGCCGCTGGAGCTGGGCGAAGATCTTCAGGCGGAGCGAGTACAGGATCCGCTCCCCCGTCCGGCCGGTCATGCGGATCTCGCCGGTCTGCGCCGTCCACTGGGCGAGCACCGCGAGCAGGCCGAGCAGCGAGACCGCCCAGACCGCGCCGAGCGCCAGCTGGGTGACGCCCTCGTCGATGCCGTGCCGGATCAGCACCGGCAGCAGCAGGCCCATTCCGGCGTCCACGCCCACGAGGGCGAGGCTGATCAGCAGCGGGGTGCGGAAGCCTCGCAGCAGGCGGCGCAGACCGTACGACTCCTCCGGCTGGACCGCCCGCGTCTCGTCGACGTCCGGGGTGCCGTCCGCCGGGGGCAGCGCGTCGACCTGGGCCAGCAGTTCGGGGGTGGCCGGGGTGCCGGCTAGGGCGGTGTCCTTCGGGGTGCGGTCGCCGGTCCACAGCCGTGGGGTGACGCCGCGCTCGGCGTCGAACTCGGCGTCCAGCTCGTCGCGGACGGAGGTGTCCTCCGTCTTCTCGGCGGGGCGCGTGTGCCCGGGTGAGACGCCGCCCAGTTCGTCGGGGTCGGTGAGCAGGCGGCGGTAGAGGGCGGAGCGGCGCTGGAGTTCCTCGTGGGTGCCGAGGTCGGCGAGGCGGCCGTGGTCGAGGACCGCGATGCGGTCGGCGAGGCCCAGGGTGGAGCGGCGGTGCGCGATGAGCAGCGTGGTGCGGCCCCGCATGACCTGCTTCAGCGCCTCGTGGATCTCGTGCTCCACGCGGGCGTCCACGGCGGAGGTGGCGTCGTCGAGGACGAGCAGCCGGGGGTCGGTGAGGATGGCGCGGGCGAGGGCGACGCGCTGGCGCTGGCCGCCGGAGAGGGTCAGGCCGTGCTCGCCGACGGTCGTGTCGTAGCCGTCGGGCAGCTCGCTGACGAACCCGTGCGCCTGCGCGGCCCGCGCGGCGGCCTCGACCTCCTCGTCGGTGGCGTCCGGACGCCCGTACGCGATGTTGGCGCGGATGGTGTCCGAGAAGAGGAAGGAGTCCTCGGGCACCAGCCCGACGGCGGCCCGCAGCGAGTCGGTCGTCAGCTCGCGCACGTCGTGGCCGCCGACGAGGACGGCGCCGCGCGTCACGTCGTAGAAGCGCGGCAGGAGCAGCGACACCGTGGACTTGCCGGAACCGGAGGAGCCGACGACGGCGAGGGTCTCCCCGGCGCGGATCTCGAAGGAGAGGCCGTCGAGGACGGGCCGTTCGGCGTCGTAGCCGAAGGACACGTCGTCGAACTCGACGGTCGCGGGCGCGTCGGCCGGCAGCGTCTTGGTGCCGTCCTCGATCGAGGGCTCGGTGTCGATCAGCTCCAGGACGCGTTCGGTGCCGGCGCGGGCCTGCTGGGCGACGGTGAGGACCACGGCGAGCATCCGGACCGGGCCGACGAGCTGGGCGAGGTAGGTGGAGAAGGCCACGAACGTGCCGAGCGTGATGTGGCCGCCCACGGCGAGCCAGCCGCCGAGGGCCAGCATGGCGACCTGGCCGAGCGCGGGGACCGCCTGCAGGGCCGGGGTGTACGCGGCGTTCAGCCTGATCGTCCGCAGCCGCCCGGCGAAGAGCTTGCGCCCGACCTCCCGGAGCTTGCCGGTCTCCTGCTCCTCCTGCCCGAAGCCCTTCACCACGCGTACGCCGCTGACCGAGCCGTCGACGACGCCCGCGACGGCGGCGGCCTGGGCCTGCGCGTACCAGGTGGCGGGGTGCAGGCGGCTGCGGCTGCGGCGGGCGATGAACCACAGCGCGGGGGCGACGGCGACGGCCACCAGCGTCAGCGGCGGGGACAGCCACGCCATGATGACCAGGGAGATCAGGAAGAGCAGGACGTTCCCGATGGTCATCGGGAGCATGAAGAGCAGGCCCTGGATCAGCTGGAGGTCGCTGGTCGCCCGCCCCACCACCTGGCCCGTGGACAGCTCGTCCTGCCGCCGTCCGTCGAGCCGGGTGATCGTCCCGTACATGTCGGTGCGCAGGTCGTGCTGGACGTCGAGGGCGAGCCGGCCGCCGTAGTAGCGCCGGATGTACGTCAGGACGTAGACGACGGCCGCGGCGCCGACGAGGAGACCGGCCCAGACGGCCATGTCCCTGGTCTTGTCGCCGATCACGTCGTCGATGATCACCTTGGTGATCAGGGGGACGAGGGCCATGACGGCCATGCCGCCCAGCGAGGCACCGAGGGCGAGGACGACGTCCTTGGGGTAGCGCCAGGCGTATCCCGCCAGTCGTCGTGTCCATCCCCGTTGCGCGTCCACGCGTGTCCTCCGGTCGGTCGTCCCGCTCGTCCCGCTTCACCTGATCTACCGGAAGGCACCAACGCCCGCGAGCGGGGATTTCATCCCGTCGCAACATTTCGGGCCGGCGGCGGACCCGGTGCCGCACCCGGCACGCAATCGACACGTCTCGTACACCCCACCTCCAACATGTCCATGTCACGCTCGATCCACCGTTCTCCTCAACACGCGTAGATCGGACACCCCACATGCTCGCGATACGCATCGGACGCCACCGGGCGGCCGCGCTCGCCGTGGCCGCCGTCCTCACCGGCCTCGCCGTCCCCTCACTGGCCGCGAACACGGCCACGGCGACGAGCCCGGCGGCGAAGACCACGGCGGACTACGACGACACGTACTACAAGGACGCGGTCGGCAAGACCGGCGACGACCTCAAGGCCTCGCTCCACACGATCATCAGCGACCAGACCAAGCTCTCCTACGACGCGGTCTGGGACGCCCTGAAGACGACCGACCAGGACCCCGCCGACAGCGGCAGCGTGATCCTGCTCTACTCGGGCCTCTCCCGCAGCAAGTCGTCGAACGGCGGCGACACCGGCGACTGGAACCGCGAGCACGTGTGGGCCAAGTCCCACGGCGACTTCGGCACCGCGACCGGGCCGGGCACCGACATCCACCACCTGCGCCCCGAGGACGTCGGGGTCAACAGCGTGCGGGGCAACAAGGACTTCGACGACGGCGGCAGCGGCTTCACCGACAGCGGCGGCAGCCTCACCGACGCCGACTCCTTCGAGCCCCGCGACGCGGTCAAGGGCGACGTGGCCCGCATGATCTTCTACATGGCGACCCGGTACGAGGGCGGCGAGGGCTTCCCCGACCTGGAGGTCAACGGCAGCGTCGACAACGGCAGCAACCCGTACATCGGCAAGCTGTCCGTCCTGAAGACATGGAACGACGAGGACCCGCCGGACGCCTTCGAGGAGCGCCGCAACCAGGTCATCTACGACACCTACCAGCACAACCGCAACCCGTTCGTCGACCACCCGGAGTGGGTCGAGGCGATCTGGTAGCGGTCAGCCCACGAGGTCCGCGTAGACGATGATGTTGTCCGGGCGGTGGCCGTCGGTGATCTCGCCGCCGCAGGTGATCAGGCGCAGTTCGGGGCGGTCGGTCCTGCCGTAGACCTTCTCGGTGGGGAAGGCGTCCTTGTCGACCTGCTCCAGCGCGGTGACGGCGAAGACCGCCCGGGTGCCGTCCTCGCGGCCGACGTCGATCGTGTCGCCGGGCTTGATCTTCCCGACGTCCTTCATGACCGCCGGGCCGTTCGCCGTGTCGAAGTGGCCGACCAGGACGGCCGGGCCGGTCTCACCCGGCGTGACGCCCTTGCCGTACCAGCCGATCCGGTCGGCCTGGGCGACGGAGGGGACCTCGATGGTGCCGTCGGCGTTCAGGCCCAGCCGGAGCAGGGGGCCGGTGTCGACCCCGGCGGCGGGGATGGTGACCCTGACGGGTACGGATGCGGGCATCGCCGTCGGGACGCTCGTCCCGCTCGGCGCCGGGGTGGCGGGCGCCGAGGCGGATGCGGTGATGTGCGGGGGCGGGGTGGCCGCGTGCCCGTCCGCCCCGCAGCCGGCGAGCGCGGCGGCGAAGGGCAGGACGAGCAGGGCCGTGGCCGCTCGGCGTCCGAGGGACAGGCGCATGTCGTTCTCTCCTGAAAGGCCCCGGCCGGAGCCTGGCCCGCAAGGCGGGGCGCGGTTCCGGCCGGGGCGCGGGTGCGTACGGGGTCAGCGAGTGGCGGCAGACCGCCGGCGGCGCAGGGCGACGAAGGCCACCCCGGCGGCACTGGCGGCCGCGGCCGCTCCGCCGACCGTGACGAGCGGGGACGCGCCGCCGTCCGTCGCCTCGTATCCGGCCGCGACGCCGCCCTTCGGTATGACGGAGGTCTGGTCGCCTCCCCCCTGGCCCAGCTGCCCGGAGCCGCCGGCCGGGTACGTGAAGTCGCACCCCTGCGGCAGGCTCGGGAAGGCGGTGATCAGCGCCGGATGGCCGCCGCCCTCCATGTTCGTCCGCAGCTTCGGGTGCGTGCTGTCGGGGTTGAGGATCTCCGCGAGGAAGCCCGCGCTCTCGGGCAGCCTGGGCTGCGTGCGGCTCAGCGACAGACCCGGGATGAAGCCCTCCTCGCCGGCTCCCTTGAAGCGGACGGACGGCCCGGACGGGCTGATCGTCAGCACGGCGGTCGTGCCGGCACCGATGTTCGTGCTCTTCGTCACCACGCACCGGACCGGCGTCACCGAGCCCTGCCCGTCGGATCCCGCGTCGGTGGCCGAGGCCGTCGGGCTGGGCGAGGCGGAGGTCGGGGCGGAGGTGGAGGGCGTGGACGGGGAGGCCGGGTCCGTGGGGGAAGCGCTCGCCGAGGGCGGGGCGGGTGCCGTGGCGGAGGAGGACGGTGCGGGCGAGGTATCGGTGGCGAAGGCGGTCGCCGCCGAGGCGAGGACGACGCCGGTCACCGCAACGGCGCCCACGGACCCGCGGAGCAGGCGACGGCGGCCGGAGGACAGGGAAGCACCGGCAAAAGAGTGCACAGCGGGCCTTTGCAAGGAAGGAACCCCTTTCCGATTGGTCGGATCATTGAGCTTATTGACGACCAATCAGCGGAAGGATGTGCTCCCCGTCACAGCACTGTCACAGGCCACACGCAGCCCGCGGTGGCCTGTGACGCACTGCCGTCACCCCAGATGCGTAGGCGCGAACATCCGCAGCACGGCCGGCAGGACCACGACCGACGGGCCCGGTGCGGCCAGGGCCTTCGCGAGGTCGGTCTCCAGGGTCTCCGGGGACGTGCGCACGCCCGGTACGCCGAAGGACTCCGCCAGGGCCACGTAGTCCGGGCGGGTCAGTTCCGTGGCCGTCGGCTGTCCGAAGGCGTCGGTCATGTACTCGCGCAGGATGCCGTAGCCGCCGTCGTCGACGATCAGCCAGGTGACGTTCAGGTCGTACTGGCGGGCGCTGGCCAGTTCCGCGATGGAGTACAGGGCGCCGCCGTCGCCGGAGACCGCCAGCACCGGGCGGGTGGGATCGGCGGCGGCGGCGCCGAGGGCCGCCGGGAAGCCGTAGCCGAGGCCGCCCGCGCCCTGGGCGGAGTGCATGGCGTTGGGGGCCTTGGCGTCGAAGGCCGACCACGCCCAGTAGGCCAGGATGGTCATGTCCCAGAAGGACGGGGCGCCGGGCGGGAGGGCTCCCCGGACGGCGGCCAGGACGTCCTGTTCCAGGGTGAGTTCCTGGGACTCGATGCGGTCGCGGACCTTGTCCAGTACCTCCCGTACGCGTTCGGGGGCGGTGGGGTCCGTGCGCTCCTCCACCGTCTCCAGCAGGGCCTGGAGGGCGAGGCGGGCGTCGGCGTGGATGCCGAGGGCCGGGTGGTTGGACTCGAGCTTGCCGAGGTCGGCCTCGATCTGGACGACCCGGCCGCGCGGCTTGAACGTGTGGTAGTTCGACGAGAGTTCACCGAGGCCCGAGCCGACCACCAGGAGGACGTCGGCGTCCTCCAGGAAGTCCGTCGTGTGGCGGTCCTCCAGCCAGGACTGGAGGGACAGGGGGTGCGTCCACGGGAACGCACCCTTGCCGCCGAAGGTCGTGACGACGGGGGCCTGGAGGCGTTCGGCGAGCTGCCGCAGCTTGCCCGAGGCGTCCGCGCGGACGACGCCGCCGCCCGCGATGATCGCGGGGCGTTCCGCGCGGGACAGCAGGTCGGCCGCCACCGCCGTCAGTTCGGGGCGCGGGGGCAGTTCCTCGGGGAAGGTGTCACCGCCGGTCACCACCGGGATCGGGGTCTCGGACAGGAGGACGTCCTGCGGGATCTCCACCCACACCGGTCCGTGCGGCACGGTCAGCGCGGACGTCCACGCCTCCGCGATCGCGGACGGGATCTGGGACTGGGTGCGGACCGTGTGGACGGACTTCACCACGCCCCTGAACGAGGCCGCCTGGTCCGGGAGTTCATGGAGGTAGCCGTGGCGGCCGCCGCCGAGGCCGGCCGTGGGGATCTGGCTGCTGATCGCGAGGACGGGGGCGGAGGCCGCCCGTGCCTCCTGGAGCGCGGCGAGGGCGGTGAGGGCTCCCGGGCCGGTGGACAGGAGCAGCGGGGCCGCCTCGCCGGTGATCCGGCCGTACGCGTCGGCCGCGAAACCGGCGTTGTTCTCCACCCGCAGGCCGATGTAGCGCAGGTCCGAGCGGCGCAGCGCGTCGAACATGCCGAGGGCGTGCTGGCCGGGCAGGCCGAAGACGGTGGTCGCGCCGAGCCCGGCCAGGGTCTCCACGACCAGGTCTCCGCCGTTGCGGCCGGGGGGAGGGTTGAGCGCGGCCTCCGTCTGGGCGGCGGTCGGACGGAGTACCAGGTCGTGGTCGTGGGTCACTTGCTCTCGGCCTCCTGGTCCGTCGCGCGGGCCTGCGCGATCTGGCGGGACATGATCGTGGTGAGTTCGTACGCGGTGTGGGAGGCCGCGACGGAGGTGATCTCGGCGTGGTCGTAGGCGGGGGCCACCTCGACGACGTCGGCGGAGACCAGGTTGCAGGATGCCAGCCCGCGCAGGATCTCCAGCAGTTCGCGGGAGGTCATGCCGCCGGCCTCGGGGGTGCCGGTGCCGGGCGCGTGGGCGGGGTCGAGGCAGTCGATGTCGATGGAGATGTAGAGCGGGCGGTCGCCGATGCGCTGGCGGAGCTGGTCGGCGACCTCGTCGGCGCCGCGCCGGTAGACGTCGGCGGAGGTGACGATGCCGAAGCCCATCTTCTCGTCGTCGGTGAGGTCCTGCTTGCCGTACAGCGGGCCGCGGGTGCCCACGTGGGAGAGGGCCGAGGTGTCCAGGATGCCTTCCTCCACCGCGCGCCGGAACGGCGTGCCGTGCGTGTACTCGGCGCCGAAGTAGGTGTCCCAGGTGTCCAGGTGGGCGTCGAAGTGGAGCAGGGCGACCGGGCCGTGCTTCTTCGCGACCGAGCGCAGCAGCGGCAGGGCAATGGTGTGGTCGCCGCCCAGCGTCATCAGGCGGGCGCCGGTGCCGAGGAGGTCGTCGGCGGCGGCCTCCACGGTCTCGACGGCCTCGTTGATGTTGAAGGGGTTGACCGCTATGTCGCCGCCGTCGGCGACCTGGGCGAGCGCGAAGGGGGAGGCGTCCTGCGCAGGGTTGTACGGGCGCAGCAGTCGGGAGGCCTCGCGGATGGCGTTGCCGCCGAACCGCGCGCCGGGCCGGTACGAGACGCCGGAGTCGAACGGCACGCCGACCACGGCGACGTCGGCGGAGGAGACCTCGTCCAGGCGGGGCAGCCGGGCGAAGGTCGCGGGTCCGGCGTAGCGCGGGATCCGGGAGGAGTCGACGGGGCCGCGGGGCGTCTCGTTGCTGCTCATGTACTGCCTTCCTTCTTACGCTTCGTCGCGTATGTACTACTGCCGTCCGACTCTACTGGGGTGCCGGGACCGGCGGTTCGGACGGGGATTCGGGGGACCGTCCGGCGAGACGTTCGCGCCACGCGGCGAGGATCGCCTCGTCGGTGGGGCGGGTGGCCAGGGAGACGGCGACGTAGACGACGAGGGAGGCCAGCAGGCCGTAGTAGATCGGCTCGTTGGCGAGGACGCCGTAGCCGGCCATCAGGCCGACGACGGTGAGGCCGCCGACCGCCACGGCGGCGAGGGCGCCGTGCGCGGTGCCGCGCTTCCACAGCAGTCCGCCGAGGATGGGGACGAGGAGGCCGCCGACGAGCAGGTTGTAGGCGACGGTGAGGGCCTCGACGACGTCGTTGAGGGCGATCGCGATGACGACGACCAGGACGCCCATCGCGAGGATGAAGACGCGGTTGCCCTTCACCTCGTCGTGTTCGCCGTCCGTCTTGCGCATGACGCCGCGCAGCCGGGACCAGATGTCGTTGTTGGCGACGGTGGCGCAGGCGATGAGGGCGCCGGAGGAGGTGGACATCACGGCGGCCAGGGCGGCGGCCAGCACCAGTCCGCGCACGCCCATGGGGAGTTCGTCCTTGACGATGGTGGCGAAGGCGTCGTCGGGGCTGGCGAGGTTCGGGTAGAGCACCTTGGCGGCGGTGCCGATGACGGCGCCGGCCACGGCGTAGACGAGGCAGTAGGTGCCGGCGATGGTGCCGCCCCACTTCGCGGTGCGGTCGCTGCCGGCGGTGAAGACGCGCTGCCAGATGTCCTGACCGATGAGCATGCCGAAGGTGTAGATCAGAACGTAGGTGAAGATCGTCTCGCCGCCGACGCCCAGCGGGTCGAAGTACTCGGTCGGCAGCTGAGCCTTCATCTCGCTGAAGCCGCCGGCCTTGACCACCGCGATGGGCAGCAGCAGGAGCAGGACGCCGATGGTCTTCACGACGAACTGCACCATGTCGGTGAGCGTGATGGACCACATGCCGCCGAGCGTGGAGTAGGCGACGACGATGGAGCCGCCCAGGATGATCGCGAGGGTGCGGTTCACGTCGAAGAGGACGTCGAAGATCGTGGCGTAGGCGATGGTCGAGGTGACCGCGAGCATCAGGGTGTACGCCCACATGACGACGCCGGAGATGACGCCGGCCTTGCCGCCGTAGCGCAGGTCGAGCATCTCGGAGACGGTGTAGACCTTCAGGCGGGCGATGCGCGCGGAGAAGAAGACGGACAGGGCGAGCAGGCCGAGGCCGATGGTGACGACCATCCAGGCGCCGGAGAAGCCGTACTGGTAGCCGAGGCCGACGCCGCCGATGGTGGAGGCGCCGCCGAGGACGATCGCCGCCATGGTCCCGGAGTACATCGCGGGGCCGAGCCGGCGCCCCGCGACGAGGAACTCGCTCTTGGACTTGGCGCGGCGCATGCCCCACCAGCCCATGGCGAGCATGCCGGCGAGATAGACGACGATCACGATGTAGTCGACGGCCATGGGGGCCTCCTTCGCGCACTGTCGGTGGCGGGTCGTGCTGGGGGTGGTCCGGTGGCTGGTCGCGGGGACATCCGCCCGTACCCGCGGCCGCCGGTCTGGATTCCGGTCCGGGTTGACACTAGGTGGCTGGAAAGCGACTGCGAAGTGTACGTTTCATCCATTCACGTCCGCCGAAGTGGAGGAAACGTCCATCATGCCGGAGCCGACCGTTCCGCCTGGCCCTTCCACGCCGCCGACGCCGCCGGTCTCCCTCGCGGCCCTGCTGGCCCGCGACGACCTGGGGCTGCGGCGGATGGCGGGGCCGTCCCCGGCGGGCGTGGCGGTGCACTGGGCGCACACCTCGGAGATGGCCGACCCCTATCCGTACCTGCTGGGCGGCGAACTGCTGCTGACGGCGGGGGTGCACGTCCCGCGCGGCACGGACCCGGGCCCTTCCTACTTCGACGCCTACGTCGGGCGGATCGTGGCGGCGGGCGGCGCGGCGCTCGGCTTCGGGGTGGCGCCGGTGCACGACACGGTGCCGCGGGCCCTGGTCGCGGCCTGCGACGCGCACGGGCTGCCGCTGGTGGAAGTGCCGCGGCGGACGACGTTCTCGGGCGTGGCCCGCGCGGTGTGGCAGCTGATGGCGCAGGCACGGCTGGCGGAGCTGCGGCGGGTCTCCGAGGCGCAGCAGGCTCTGGCCGCGGCGGCCTCCCGTCCGGACCCGGTGCCGTCGGTCCTGCGCCGGCTGGCGGGGCGGCTCGACGGGCGGGCGGTGCTGTACGGGCCGGAGGGCACGGAGATCGCGGCGGCGGGGCGGGAGCCCGGGGGCGAGGTGCGGCGGGCGCTGGCGGGGCTGTCCCGGTTCGTCACCGGCCACACCTCCACCACGGCCACGGACACGGTGGCCGGCACGCATCTCGCCGCGTACGCGCTCGGCACCGGGCAGGGTTTCGTCCTCGGGGTGGCCGCGCCGCACCGGGAGTCCGGGGACCACACCATCGCATCGGTCGCCGCCGTCCTGCTCTCGCTGCTCACCGGTGAGCACCAGAGCGGCACGGGCGCGGCCCGCTCCTCGGCACTCGTACGGCTGCTGCTGGGCGCCCGCCCCGAGGAGGCCGCGCCGCTCCTCGGCGGCGGGGGCGCCACCCACTGGCACGTCGTCCACGCCCGCCCCGTCTCCGGCACCGCCGACCCGGTCGCCGCCTCGGCCCTGGGCGCGGCCCTGGGCTCACCCCTCGTCGATCCCGCGGGGGACGTGGTGCGGGTCCTGGTAGCGGCCACCGGGCCCGCCGGCCCGGGGACGGCCCCCACCGCGTCCCCGCCCGGCACGGGGCGGCCGGCCGGAGAACCGGCGACCCGCCTTCCCGGCCCCGAGGGAGACCCCGGAACGGCCCCCACCGCGCCCGCGCCCGCCTCCCCACCCGGCCGCCCGGGCGCGGAGGGCGAGGAACAGCCCGGCCCGCAGAGCCGTCCCGGCAGCGGGGGGACCGGCGGCGACGGGCCCGACGCGCAGCCGGAGTGGGTGCTGGGGGTGAGTGCCGCCGTCACCCCCGCCGAATGGCCGGCGGCCGACGCGCAGGCGGCCCGTGCGCTGGCCCGGGCGCGGGCCACACGGGTGCCGCTGGTCCGGCACGGTGCGCGGCCCGCGCTGGCCGACCTGGTGCCGGACGGCGACGCCGAGGCGCACGCGCGTGCGCTGCTCGCGCCGGTCGCGGACGTCCCGGCGCTCACCGAGACGCTGCGCACCTGGCTCTCCCTGCACGGCAGCTGGGACCGCACCGCCGTCGCCCTGTCCGTGCACCGCAACACCGTCCGGCAGCGCGTCGCCCGCTGCGCGGCCCTGCTGGAAGCCGACCTCGACGACCCGGACGTACGGATGGAACTCTGGTTCGCGCTGCGGAGGTGACCCGCGTCCCAGCGCGGGACATGCCCAAGACGCCGAGTGGCGGCTGCCTCACAATGGGAGCCATGCCGATACCCGGGACACCCAGCCGCGCCGAACTCGCCGAGCACCTCGTCAGAACCCGTATCGCGGGCGACGTCGCCACGCCCCGCGAGAACAACCTCTCCCACTACCGGAAGCTGGCGAACGGCGACCGCAACTTCTGGCTCGGTCTGGAGCTGGGCGAGCGCTGGACCGACGAGCAGGACGTGCTCGCGGTGATGGCGGAGCGGGTCGGTGTCAACGACGACCCGGAGTACCGGTACGGCCAGGACACCATCGACCCGGAGCTGACCGTGGCCGCGCTGGAGCGGATGGCGGGGCGGCTGCGCAAGGCCGCCGACGGCGAGCAGCGGGTGCTGTTCGCCACCGGCCACCCGGGCGGCCTGCTCGACGTGCACCGCGCGACGGCCGACGCGCTGCGCACCGCCGGTTGCGAGATCGTCGTGATCCCGGAGGGGCTGACGACGGAGGAGGGATACGTCCAGCAGTTCGCGGACGTGGCCGTGCTGGAGCACGGTGCCTCGCTGTGGCACACCCACTCCGGCGAGCCGATGAAGGCGATCCTCACCGGCCTGGAGCGCGCGGGCCGCCCGCTGCCCGACCTGGTCGTCGCCGACCACGGCTGGGCCGGCTGTGCCGCCCAGCACGGCGTCGACTCCGTCGGCTACGCGGACTGCAACGACCCGGCCCTCTTCCTCGCCGAGTCCGAGGGCACCCTCCAGGTCGCGGTGCCGCTGGACGACCACGTGGTCAGCCCGCGCTACTACGACCCGATGACGGCCTACCTGCTGACGGAGGCGGGGCTGAAGTAGCGCGCCGCGCGTCGTCAGGCCTCCCGGGGGACGCGCACCACGCCTTCCTGGATGACCGAGATGGCGAGCCGCCCGTCCTGGGTGTGGATCCGGGCCTGCCCAAGGCCCCGGCCGCCGGACGCGGAGGGGGACTGCTGGTCGTACAGCAGCCACTCGTCGGCGCGGAACGGCCGGTGGAACCACATGGCGTGGTCCAGCGAGGCGCCGACCACGTCCCCGACGGCCCAGCCGCCGCGACCGTGCGCGAGCAGCACCGAGTCGAGGAGCGTCATGTCCGAGACGTAGGTGGCGAGGACGACGTGCAGGAGGGGGTCGTCCGCGAGTTTGCCGTTGGTGCGGAACCACACCTGGGAGTGCGGGTCGCGCGGGGTGCCGAAGTCACCGAACGGCGGGTCGTCGACGTAGCGCAGGTCGACGGCGGCGCGGGCCTCCAGGAACCGTTCGACGGTGTCGGCGGGCAGGTGCGGGTAGCTCCGCAGCCGCTCCTCGCCGGTGGGCAGCGTCGCCGGGTCCGGGGCGGACGGCATGGGGGCCTGGTGGTCCAGGCCCTCCTCGTACGTCTGGAAGGACGCCGACAGGGTGAAGATCGGCTTGCCGTGCTGGACGGCGACCACCCGGCGGGTGGTGAAGGAGCGGCCGTCGCGCAGCCGGTCGACGTTGTAGACGATGGGGGCGCCCGGATCGCCGGGGCGCAGGAAGTACGCGTGCAGGGAGTGTGCGTGCCGGTCCGCGGGGACCGTGCGTCCGGCGGCGACCAGCGCCTGGGCGGCCACCTGCCCGCCGAAGACCCGGGGGACGACGGCGGAGCGGGAGCGGCCGCGGTAGATGTCCTCCTCGATCCGCTCGAGGTCGAGCAGGTCGAGGAGGGACTGGAGTGCTTCGCTCATGTCCTGTGATTCTGTGGTCTGCAGACCGGTCTACAGGCCCATGTTCTTCGCGATGATCGACTTCATGATCTCGCTCGTGCCGCCGTAGATGCGGTTGACGCGGTTGTCCGCGTACAGGCGGGCGATCGGGTACTCGTTCATGTAGCCGTAGCCGCCGTGCAGCTGGAGGCAGCGGTCGATGACGCGGTGGGCGACCTCGGTGCAGAACAGCTTGGCGCTGGCGGCCTCGGCGGGGGTCAGCTCACCGGCGTCCAGCGCCTCGGTGGCGCGGTCGGCGACGGCCTCGGCGGCGTCCACCTCGGCCTGGCAGGCGGCCAGCTCGAACTTGGTGTTCTGGAAGTGGGCGACCGGCTTGCCGAAGACCGTGCGGTCCTGCACGTACTGCTTGGCGAACCGGACGGCGGCCTTGGCCTGCGCGTAGGCCCCGAAGGCGATGCCCCAGCGCTCGGAGGCCAGGTTGTGGCCGAGGTAGGAGAAGCCCTTGTTCTCCTCGCCGAGCAGGTCCTCGACGGGCACCTTGACGTCGACGAAGGCCAGCTCGGCGGTGTCGGAGGTGCGCAGGCCGAGCTTGTCCAGCTTGCGGCCGACCGAGTAGCCCTCGGACTTGGTGTCCACGGCGAACAGCGAGATGCCGTGGCGGCGGTCCTCGGCGGTGGGCGCGGCGGTGCGGGCGCAGACGATGACCTTGTCGGCGTGCACGCCGCCGGTGATGAAGGTCTTGGCGCCGTTGAGGACGTAGTGGGTGCCGTCCTCGGAGAGCTTGGCGGTCGACTTCATGCCCGCCAGGTCGGAGCCGGTGCCGGGCTCCGTCATCGCGATGGCCCACATCTCCTCGCCGCTGACGAACTTCGGCAGGAAGCGCTTCTTCTGCTCGTCGGTGGCCAGCATCTTGATGTAGGGCAGGGCGAGCAGCACGTGCACGCCGGAGCCGCCGAACTGGACGCCCGCGCGGGCGGTCTCCTCGTAGAGGACGGCCTCGAACTTGTGGCTGTCCATGCCCGCGCCGCCGAACTCCTCGGGCACGTTGATGCCGAAGATGCCCAGGTCGCCGAGCTTGTGGTAGAAGTCGCGCGGCGCCTGGCCGGCGGCGAACCACTCGTCGTAGACGGGGACGACCTCGGCCTCGATGAAGGCGCGGATGGTCTCCCGGAACGCCTCGTGGTCCTCGTTGAACACCGTACGGCGCACCGCGCCACCTCCAGGGTACGTATCTAAGCGCTTGCTCAGACTTCACCGTACCGGCGGGTAGGGAGGGGCGTCCAGAGTGGGCCGTGGGTAACCCTCGTCACTCCCCCACCGCCGCGAACGCTCCCCGGGCCATCCGGTGCAGCAGTTCCGACGTCACCGTGCGGCCGGGGAGGGCGCCGGGGCGGCCCAGGTGGGGCGTGGAGTTCAGGAGGCCGAAGACCGAGTGGACGGCCGAGCGGGCGCTCGGTTCCGTGACCGCCGGATAGACCTCGCGGACCACCCCGACCCACAGCTCGACGTACTGCCGCTGGAGCTGCCGCACCATCTTGCGGTCGGCGTCCCGGAGGCGGTCCAGCTCACGGTCGTGCAGGGTGATGAGCGGGCGGTCGTCGAGCGCGAAGTCGATGTGACCCTCGATGAGCGAGTCGAGGACCGCCTCGGCACCCGCCCCGGAGCCGGCCACCCCCTCGGCCTCCGCCAGCCGCCGTTTCGCCCCCGTCAGCAGCTGTTCACTGATGCCGACCAGCAGCTCCGCGAGCATCGCGTCCTTGCCGGCGAAGTGCCGGTACAGACCGGGGCCGCTGATGCCGACCGCGGCGCCTATCTCGTCGACGCCGACACCGTGGAAGCCGCGCTCGGCGAAGAGCCGGGCGGCCTCCTTGAGGATCTGCTCGCGGCGGGTGGGGGCGTCGGTTCTGGTGGCCATGGGAGCAATTCTAGACAGGGAGGTTAGCGGTCGTTAACCTGAGGGAAACGCGTTAACGCTCATTAACTGGTCGATCACTGGGTGAGGGGACCGCAGGATGCACGAGGCACCGGAGCTGACGACGGCGGCAGATCCCGCGTCCGAGGCCTTTCGGGCCAACGAGGAGGCGCACGGCGTCCTCGTTCAGGAGCTGCGCGCCAAGCTCGCCGCGGCCCGGCTCGGCGGCGGGGAGCGGGCCCGGGCCCGGCACACCGCGCGCGGCAAGCTGCTGCCGCGCGACCGCGTGGACACGCTGCTCGACCCCGGCTCGCCGTTCCTGGAGCTGGCGCCGCTCGCGGCCGACGGGCTCTACGACGGACAGGCCCCGGCGGCCGGCGTCATCGCCGGAATCGGGCGGGTGAGCGGCCGGGAGTGCGTGGTCGTCGCCAACGACGCCACCGTCAAGGGCGGCACGTACTACCCGATGACCGTGAAGAAGCACCTGCGGGCACAGGAGGTGGCGCTGGAGAACCGGCTGCCGTGCCTGTACCTGGTCGACTCGGGCGGCGCCTTCCTGCCGATGCAGGACGAGGTCTTCCCCGACCGCGAGCACTTCGGGCGGATCTTCTACAACCAGGCCCGGATGTCCGGCGCCGGCATCCCGCAGATCGCCGCCGTCCTCGGCTCCTGCACGGCGGGCGGTGCGTACGTCCCGGCGATGAGCGACGAGGCCGTGATCGTCCGCAATCAGGGCACGATCTTCCTGGGCGGCCCGCCGCTGGTGAAGGCGGCCACCGGCGAGGTGGTCACGGCGGAGGAGCTGGGCGGCGGCGAGGTCCACTCGCGGGTGTCCGGCGTGACCGACCACCTGGCCGAGGACGATGCGCACGCCCTGCGGATCGTGCGCCAGATCGTCTCCACACTGCCCCGGCGCGGCGCGCTCCCCTGGGGCGTGGAGCCCGCCGTCGAGCCGAAGGCCGACCCGCAGGGGCTGTACGGCGTGGTGCCGGTCGACTCCCGCACCCCCTACGACGTCCGCGAGGTCATCGCGCGCGTGGTGGACGGGTCCCGGTTCGCCGAGTTCAAGTCGGAGTTCGGGCAGACCCTGGTCACGGGCTTCGCCCGCATCCACGGCCACCCGGTGGGCATCGTCGCCAACAACGGCATCCTGTTCGCCGAGTCGGCCCAGAAGGGCGCCCACTTCATCGAGCTGTGCGACCAGCGCGGCATCCCGCTGGTGTTCCTTCAGAACATCTCCGGGTTCATGGTCGGCCGGGACTACGAGGCCGGCGGCATCGCCAAGCACGGCGCCAAGATGGTGACGGCCGTGGCGTGCACGCGGGTGCCGAAGCTGACGGTGGTCGTCGGCGGCTCGTACGGCGCGGGGAACTACTCGATGTGCGGGCGGGCCTATTCGCCCCGCTTCCTGTGGATGTGGCCCAACGCGAAGATCTCCGTCATGGGCGGCGAGCAGGCCGCGTCCGTGCTGGCCACGGTCAAGCGGGACCAGCTGGAGGCGCGCGGCGAGGAGTGGCCGGCCGAGGAGGAGGAGACCTTCAAGGCACCGGTCCGCGCGCAGTACGAGCGCCAGGGCAACGCCTACTACGCGACCGCCCGCCTGTGGGACGACGGGGTGATCGAGCCCGCCGACACCCGGCGGGTGCTGGGTCTGGCCCTGACCGCCTGTGCCAACGCGCCGCTGGGCGACCCCCAGTTCGGCGTCTTCCGGATGTGAGGAGGGGACTCGATGGGTAGCACGATGGGGAGCCTGATGTTCGACACGGTGCTGGTGGCCAACCGCGGTGAGATCGCCGTGCGAGTCATCCGGACCCTGCGCTCGATGGGCGTGCGCTCGGTGGCGGTCTTCTCCGACGCCGACGCGGACGCGCGGCACGTGCGCGAGGCCGACGAGGCGGTACGGATCGGCCCGGCGCCGGCGGCGGAGAGCTATCTGTCCGTCGAGCGGCTGCTGGCGGCCGCCGCCCGGACCGGCGCGCAGGCCGTCCACCCGGGGTACGGCTTCCTCGCCGAGAACGCCGGGTTCGCGCGGGCCTGCGAGGAGGCGGGGCTGGTCTTCATCGGGCCGCCCGCCGACGCCATCGCCCTGATGGGCGACAAGATCCGGGCCAAGGAGACGGTCAAGGCGGCCGGGGTGCCGGTGGTGCCGGGCTCCAGCGGCAGCGGGCTGACGGACGCCCAGCTCGCCGACGCCGCCCGCGAGATCGGCACCCCGGTGCTGCTCAAGCCGTCGGCCGGCGGTGGCGGCAAGGGGATGCGGCTGGTGCGGGACGCCGCCGTGCTCGCCGACGAGATCGCCGCCGCCCGCCGCGAGGCCCGCGCCTCCTTCGGCGACGACACACTCCTGGTGGAGCGCTGGATCGACCGGCCCCGGCACATCGAGATCCAGGTCCTGGCCGACGGCCACGGCAACGTGATCCACCTGGGCGAGCGCGAGTGCTCCCTCCAGCGCCGGCACCAGAAGATCATCGAGGAGGCGCCCAGCGTGCTCCTCGACGAGGCGACCCGCGCCGCGATGGGCGAGGCCGCCGTGCAGGCGGCGCGCTCCTGCGGCTACCGGGGCGCGGGCACGGTGGAGTTCATCGTGCCGGGCAGCGACCCGTCCTCGTACTACTTCATGGAGATGAACACCCGCCTCCAGGTGGAGCACCCGGTGACCGAGCTGGTCACCGGCCTGGACCTGGTGGAGTGGCAGCTGCGGGTGGCGGCGGGCGAACCGCTCGGCCTCGCGCAGGACGACGTCCGGCTGACCGGGCACGCGGTGGAGGCCCGCCTGTGCGCCGAGGACCCCGCGCGCGGCTTCCTCCCCTCCGGCGGCACGGTGCTGCGGCTGCGCGAGCCCGAGGGCGACGGGGTGCGCACCGACTCCGGGCTCAGCGAGGGCAGCGAGGTCGGCAGCCTCTACGACCCGATGCTGTCCAAGGTGATCGCGTACGGCCCCGACCGGGAGACGGCGCTGCGCAAGCTGCGGGCGGCCCTGGCCCGGACGGTGACGCTGGGCGTGCAGACCAACGCCGGGTTCCTGCGCAGGCTGCTCGCGCACCCGGCGGTGGTGGCGGGCGACCTGGACACCGGTCTGGTGGAGCGCGAGGCCGACGGCCTGGTCTCCACGGACGTGCCGGAGGAGGTGTACGAGGCGGCGGCGGCCGTACGGCTGGACGCGCTGCGTCCGCGCGGGGACGGCTGGACGGACCCGTTCTCGGTGCCGGACGGCTGGCGCACGGGCGGCGAGCCGAAGCCGGTGGCCTTCCCGCTGCGGGCGCCGGGACTCGACCCCGTCACGCACTCCCCGCGCGGCACCCACACCGTCACCGACGACCAGGTGGCCGTCACCCTCGACGGCGTCCGGCACACCTTCGACCGCGTCGCCGACTGGCTGGGCCGCGACGGCGACGCCTGGCACGTGCGCGACCACGACCCGGTCGCCGCCTCCCTCACCCGCTCCGCGCACGCGGGCGCCGACTCGCTCACCGCGCCGATGCCGGGCACGGTGACGGTGGTGAAGGTCGCCGTCGGCGACGAGGTGGCCGCCGGGCAGAGCCTGCTGGTCGTGGAGGCGATGAAGATGGAGCACGTCATCTCCGCGCCGCACGGCGGCACCGTCGCCGAACTGGACGTCGCGCCCGGCACCACGGTCGCCATGGACCAGGTGCTGGCGGTCATCACCCCGGCGGAGAGCCCCGGCGACGGGGCGGAGGAGACGGCATGAACACCCCCGACCCGGGCCTGCCCATGACGGTGCCGGCCGACGGCCTGCCCGCCCGCGTCCGCATCCACGAGGTCGGCGCCCGCGACGGCCTGCAGAACGAGAAGGCGATCGTCCCGGCCGCGGTGAAGGCGGAGTTCGTCCGCCGGCTCGCCGGGACCGGTCTGACCACCATCGAGGCCACGAGCTTCGTGCACCCCAAGTGGGTGCCGCAGCTGGCGGACGCGGAGGAGCTCTTCCCGGCGGTCGCGGACCTGCCGGTCGACCTCCCCGTCCTGGTGCCGAACGAGCGCGGCCTGGACCGCGCGCTGGCGCTGGGCGCCCGGCGTGTGGCGGTCTTCGCCAGCGCCACCGAGTCCTTCGCCAAGGCCAACCTGAACCGCACGGTGGACGAGGCCCTGGCCATGTTCGCGCCGGTGGTGGCGCGGGCGAAGGCGGCGGACGTGCACGTGCGGGGCTACCTGTCGATGTGCTTCGGCGACCCGTGGGAGGGCGCCGTCCGCGTCCCGCAGGTGGTGCGGGTCTGCCGGGCCCTGCTGGACATGGGCTGCGACGATCTGAGCCTCGGCGACACCATCGGGGTGGCGACCCCGGGCCACGTCGGCGCCCTGCTCACCGCGCTCACCGAGGCAGGCGTCCCCGTGGACACGCTCGGCGTCCACTTCCACGACACCTACGGCCAGGCCCTGTCCAACACGCTGACCGCGCTGCGGCACGGCGTGACGACGGTCGACGCCTCCGCCGGCGGCCTGGGCGGCTGCCCGTACGCCAAGTCCGCCACCGGCAACCTCGCCACCGAAGACCTCGTGTGGATGCTGCGCGGCCTCGGCATCGACACCGGGGTCGACCTCGGCCGTCTCGTCGCCACCAGCGTCTGGATGGCCGCCCACCTGGGCCGACCCAGCCCGTCCCGCACCGTACGAGCCCTCGCGGGCTCGGGCGCCGACTCCCACCAGGAGCACTGATCACCCATGGACCACAAGCTCTCCCCCGAACTGGAAGAACTCCGCCGCACGGTGGAGGCGTTCGCCCACGACGTCGTGGCGCCCAAGATCGGTGACTTCTACGAGCGGCACGAGTTCCCGTACGAGATCGTCCGGGAGATGGGCCGCATGGGCCTGTTCGGGCTGCCGTTCCCGGAGGAGTACGGCGGCATGGGCGGCGACTACCTGGCCCTCGGCATCGCCCTGGAGGAGCTGGCGCGGGTCGACTCGTCGGTGGCGATCACGCTGGAGGCGGGGGTCTCGCTGGGCGCGATGCCCGTCCACCTCTTCGGCACCGAGGAGCAGAAGCGCGAGTGGCTGCCCCGGCTGTGCTCGGGCGAGATCCTGGGCGCCTTCGGCCTGACCGAGCCGGACGGCGGCTCGGACGCGGGCGCGACGCGGACCACGGCGCGGCTCGACGAGGCGACCGGCGAGTGGGTGATCAACGGCACCAAGTGCTTCATCACCAACTCGGGCACGGACGTCACGGGCCTGGTGACGGTCACGGCGGTCACCGGCCGCAAGCCGGACGGCCGGCCCCTGATCTCGGCGATCATCGTCCCGTCGGGCACGCCGGGCTTCACGGTGGCCGCCCCGTACTCGAAGGTCGGCTGGAACGCGTCGGACACCCGTGAGCTGTCCTTCTCCGACGTACGGGTCCCGGCGGCGAACCTGCTGGGCGAGAAGGGGCGCGGCTACGCCCAGTTCCTGCGCATCCTGGACGAGGGGCGCATCGCCATCGCCGCGCTCGGCACGGGCCTCGCACAGGGCTGCGTGGACGAGTCGGTCAGGTATGCGAAGGAACGTCACGCCTTCGGCAAGCCCATCGGCGCCAACCAGGCCATCCAGTTCAAGATCGCCGACATGGAGATGAAGGCGCACACCTCCCGCCTCGCCTGGCGGGACGCGGCCTCCCGCCTGGTGGCGGGCGAGCCGTTCAAGAAGGAGGCCGCGCTGGCGAAGCTGTACTCGTCGACGGTGGCCGTGGACAACGCCCGGGACGCCACGCAGATCCACGGCGGGTACGGGTTCATGAACGAGTACCCGGTCGCCCGCATGTGGCGGGACGCGAAGATCCTGGAGATCGGCGAGGGCACCAGCGAGGTCCAGCGGATGCTGATCGCACGGGAGTTGGGGCTGGTCAGCTGAGACGGGACGCCGTCGCGGGGTGGGGCCGGACGGCCCCGCCCCTGGACAAGATCTGAGGTTAGGCTAACCTACCCGGAAATTGTCCCGCGGACCCTCCGCACCGTTCGAAAGCAGCCACACCATGCCCAACGCCAGCGCTACCCACCTCACCCGCCGCGGAATCCTCGCCGCGGGCGGCGCCCTCGGCCTCGGTGCCGCGCTCACGGCCTGCGGTGACGACGACGGCAAGAGCGGCTCGGACGAGGGAGCGGGCGGCGCCGGCAAGTCCGGCCCCTGGTCCTTCAAGGACGACCGCGGCACGACCGTGAAGCTGGACTCGGTGCCGAAGAACATCGTCGCCTTCACCGGTGTCGCCGCCGCCCTCTGGGACTACGGCGTCGAGGTCAAGGGCGTCTTCGGCCCGACCACGACCAAGGACGGCAAGCCCGACGTCCAGGCCGGCGACCTCGACGTCGACAAGGTCACCGTCCTCGGCAACGAGTGGGGCAAGCTCAACGTCGAGAAGTACGCGACCCTCGCCCCCGAGGTCCTCATCACCACGACGTTCGACACCGCGGGCACCCTCTGGTCGGTCCCGGAGGAGTCCAAGGACAAGGTCGCCAAGCTCGCGCCGAGCGTTGCGATCTCCGTCTTCGACCGCCAGCTCACCCAGCCGCTCCAGCGCATGTGGGAGCTGGCCGAGTCGCTGGGCGCCGACATGAAGGCCAAGAAGGTCACCGACGCCAAGGCCGCCTTCGAGAAGGCCGCCGCCCGGCTGCGGGCCGCCGCCAAGGCCAAGCCCGAGATCAGGGTCCTGGCCGGCTCCGCGAGCGCCGACCTCTTCTACGTCTCCGGCACCAACCTGTCCGTGGACCTGGAGTACTTCAAGTCCCTCGGCGTGAACTTCGTCGAGCCCTCGGACGAGGCGAAGAAGGCGACCGGCGGCTGGTTCGAGAGCCTGAGCTGGGAGAACGTCGACAAGTACCCGGCCGACGTGATCATCATGGACGACCGCGCCTCCACCATCCAGCCCGCGGACATCACCGAGGGCACCTGGAAGCAGCTCCCCGCGGTCAAGGCCGGCCAGGTCATCCCCCGTTCCCCCGAGCCGATCCTGTCCTACGACAAGTGCACGCCGCTGCTGAACAACCTCGCCGAGGCCATCGAGAACGCCAAGAAGGTCGGCTGACCTTCTCCGTCTCCCGGAGCACGCCATGACGACGGCCGTAGCCGCCCCGTTCCGTTTCTTCTCCCTCCAGGTCGTACGGACGAGGCGGCTCGGTCCGTCTCTGGCCCGTGTCACCTTCGCCGGGGGCGACCTGCGCGCCTTCCACTCGGACGGCCGCGACCAGTCCCTGTCGCTGTTCCTGCCGCACCCGGGCCAGTCCGAGCCCGCGGTGCCGGTGGAGCGGGGCGACGAGTGGTGGCAGGCCTGGCGTGAACTCCCGGACGACGTACGGGCGGTGATGCGCTCGTACACGCTGCGCGCGCTCCGGTGCGACGCCGACGGCGACACCGCCGAGATCGACATCGACTTCGTGCTGCACGGCGTCGAACCCGGCGGCGCCTTCGAGGCCGGCCCCGCCGCCCGCTGGGCCGCCGCAGCCACCGCCGGGGACCGCGTCCTGCTGCTCGGCCCGGCGATCGCCGACAACCGGGCGATCCGCTTCCGGCCGCCCGCGGACACCGACCTGGTGGTGATCTGGGGCGACGAGACCGCCGTACCGGCCGCCTGCGCGATCGTCGAGTCGCTGCCCGCCGGCACCCGCGCCCGGGTCTGGCTGGAAGTGCCGCACGCCGAGGACGTGCAGGACCTCCACACGGCGGCGGACGCCGAGATCACCTGGCTGGTCCGGGGCGTCACCGGCGGCCCCGAGGCGACCCTGGCCACCCTGCGGGACGCGCGGCTGCCGGACGCCGTGCACCCCTACGTCTGGATCGCGGGCGAGTCCGGCTGCGTCAAGTCGCTGCGCCGGCACTTCGTGCGCGAACGCGGCATCGACCGGCGGCGCGTCACCTTCGTCGGCTACTGGCGCCAGGGGCTGACGGAGGAACAGCTCCGCGAACAGGGCTGAGAGCAGGGGCTCCTGGATCGCCGTGCACCTGAGTGACGGCAGTCACGCACAGGCATGCGTTTGATCCAATCACGTTAGGTTAGGCTGACCTAAGTTGAAGCAAGGGTTCCGCCCTGCCGACCTGCCCCATCCTTCCCCTCCCTCTCGGACCGTCCCCACCGGAGGACCCCCGCATGCGCTCGCACCTGCTCAACGACACCACCGCGGAGCAGTACCGCCGTTCCGTGACCGAAGGAGTCGAGCGGGTGGCCGCCAGAATCGCCACCACCGACCGCCCGTTCACCGGTGTCACGGCCGACGCCCTCTCCCCCCGCATCGACGAGATCGACCTCGACCGGCCGCTGCACGACACGGCCGCGGTCCTCGACGAGCTGGAGGACGTCTACCTCCGCGACGCCGTCTACTTCCACCACCCCCGCTACCTCGCCCACCTCAACTGCCCGGTCGTCATACCGGCGGTGCTCGGCGAGGCGGTGCTGTCCGCCGTCAACTCCTCCCTGGACACCTGGGACCAGTCGGCCGGCGGCACGCTCATCGAGCGGAAACTGATCGACTGGACCACCGACCGGATCGGCCTCGGCCCCGCCGCCGACGGCGTGTTCACCTCCGGAGGCACCCAGTCCAACCTCCAGGCGCTGCTGCTGGCGCGGGAGGAGGCCAAGACCGACACCTTGGCCAAGCTGCGGATCTTCGCCTCCGAGGTCAGCCACTTCAGCGTGCAGAAGTCGGCGAAGCTGCTCGGCCTCGGCCCCGACGCCGTCGTCCCGATCCCCGTCGACCACGACAAGCGCCTGCACACCGTGGCCCTCGCCCGTGAGCTGGAGCGCTGCACGCGGGACGGTCTCGTCCCCATGGCCGTCGTCGCCACGAGCGGCACCACCGACTTTGGCTCCATCGACCCGCTGCCGGAGATCGCCGCGCTCTGCGAGCAGTACGGCGTGTGGATGCACGTGGACGCGGCCTACGGCTGCGGGCTGCTCACCTCGCTGAAGTACCGGGACCGGCTGGCCGGCATCGAGCGGGCCGACTCGGTCACCGTCGACTACCACAAGTCGTTCTTCCAGCCGGTGAGTTCCTCCGCCGTGCTGGTGCGGGACGCGGCCACGCTGCGCCACGCCACCTACCACGCGGAGTACCTCAACCCGCGCCGCATGGTGCAGGAACGTATCCCCAACCAGGTGGACAAGTCGCTCCAGACCACCCGGCGCTTCGACGCGCTCAAGCTGTGGATGACGCTGCGCGTGATGGGCGCCGACGGCATCGGGCAGCTCTTCGACGAGGTGTGCGACCTGGCCGCCGAGGGCTGGCGGATGATCGCCGCCGACCCGCGCTACCACGTCGTCGTGGAGCCGAGCCTGTCCACCCTGGTCTTCCGCTACATCCCGGCCGCCGTCACCGACCCCGCCGAGATCGACCGGGCCAACCTGTACGCCCGCCGGGCCCTGTTCGCCTCCGGCGACGCCGTGGTCGCGAGCACCAAGGTGGCCGGACGCCACTACCTGAAGTTCACCCTGCTCAACCCCGAGACGACCACGGCCGACATCGCCGCCGTCCTCGACCTGATCGCCGGCCACGCCGAGCAGTACCTGGGAGAGTCCCTTGACCGCGCTTCCTGAAGCCAGTGCCACGTACGACTTCGTGGGGATCGGCCTCGGCCCCTTCAACCTCGGCCTCGCCTGCCTCACCGAGCCCATCGACGGGCTGAACGGCGTCTTCCTGGAGTCCAAGCCGGACTTCGAGTGGCACGCCGGCATGTTCCTGGACGGCGCCCACCTCCAGACCCCGTTCATGTCGGACCTGGTCACGCTCGCCGACCCGACCTCCCCGTACTCCTTCCTCAACTACCTGAAGGAGAAGGGCCGGCTGTACTCGTTCTACATCCGGGAGAACTTCTACCCGCTGCGTGTCGAGTACGACGACTACTGCCGCTGGGCCGCGAACAAACTGAGCAGCGTCCGCTTCTCCACGACGGTCACCGAGGTGACGTACGACGAGCGCGAGGAGCTGTACGCCGTCGCCACCACGGCCGGCGACACCTACCGCGCCCGCCGGCTCGTCCTCGGCACCGGCACCCCGCCGCACATCCCCGACGCCTGCCGGGGCCTGGCCGGCGACTTCCTCCACAACTCCCAGTACGTCCAGCACCGGGCCGAGCTGGTGAAGAAGGAGTCGATCACGCTGGTCGGCAGCGGCCAGTCCGCCGCCGAGATCTACCAGGACCTGCTCAGCGAGATCGACGTCCACGGCTACCGGCTGAACTGGGTCACGCGCTCCCCGCGCTTCTTCCCGCTGGAATACACCAAACTCACGCTGGAGATGACCTCGCCGGAGTACGTGGACTACTACCACGCGCTGCCGGAGCCCACCCGCTACCGCCTCACGGCGGAGCAGAAGGGCCTGTTCAAGGGCATCGACGGCGACCTGATCAACGACATCTTCGACCTGCTCTACCAGAAGAAACTGGGCGGGCCGGTCCCCACCCGCCTGCTCACCAACTCGGCGCTGACCAGCGCCCGGTACGCGGACGGCACGTACACCCTGGGCTTCCGCCAGGAGGAGCAGGGCACGGACTTCGAGATCGACACCCAGGGCCTGATCCTGGCCACCGGGTACCGGTACACCGAGCCGGAGTTCCTCAAGCCCGTCCGCGACCGGCTCCGCTACGACTCCCGCGGCAACTTCGACGTGTCCCGCAACTACGCCGTGGACGTCACGGGCAGCGGCGTGTTCCTGCAGAACGCGGGTGTCCACACGCACAGCGTGACCAGCCCCGACCTGGGTATGGGCGCCTACCGCAACAGCTACATCGTCCGAGAGCTGCTCGGCACCGAGTACTACCCGGTCGAGAAGTCGATCGCGTTCCAGGAGTTCAGCGCATGACCACCCCCACGAAATCCGCCACCACGAGGATCGGCGCCCTCACCCTGCGCCCCCTCGACCCGCTCAGGGACGCCGAGCTGCTGCACGGCTGGCTCACCCACCCCAAGTCCGCGTACTGGATGATGCAGGAGGCGAAACTGGTCGACGTCGAGCGGGCGTACATGGACGTGGCCGCCGACCCCCACCAGGACGCCTTCATCGGGCTGCACGACGGCGTGCCCGCCTTCCTGATGGAGCGGTACGACCCGGTCCACCGCGAGCTGACCGGCCTGTACGAGCCGGAGCCCGGCGACGTCGGCATGCACTTCCTGGTCGCCCCCACCGACCGGCCGGTGCACGGCTTCACCCGCGCCGTCATCACCGCCGTCATGACCGAGCTGTTCGCCGACCCGGCCACCGCCCGCGTCGTCGTCGAGCCGGACGTCGACAACAAGGCCGTCCACGCCCTGAACGCAGCCGTCGGATTCGTGCCCGCGCGCGAGATCCAGAAGCCGGAGAAGAAGGCGTTGCTGAGCTTCTGCACCCGCGACCAGTTCGAGAAGGCGGTGTCCCGATGAGCCTCGCCGACGCCGTCGCCCACCTCTCCCCCGAGCGCTGGGAGCAGGCCAACCGCCTCCTGATCCGCAAGGCCCTGGCCGAGTTCACGCACGAGCGGCTGCTCTCCCCCGAGCGGGACGGCGAGGAGTACGTCGTCCTCAGCGACGACGGCCAGACCCGCTACCGCTTCACGGCCACCGTCCGCGCCCTGGACCACTGGCAGGTGGACGCCGCCTCGATCACCCGCCACCGCGACGGGTCCGAACTCCCGCTCGCCGCGCTGGACTTCTTCGTCGAGCTGCAGAAGACGCTGGGCCTGAGCGAGGAGATCCTGCCGGTCTACCTGGAGGAGATCTCCTCCACCCTCTCCGGCACCTGCTACAAGCTCACCAAGCCGAAGGTCACCTCCGCCGAGCTGGCCCGCGCCGACTTCCAGGCCGTCGAGACCGGCATGACCGAGGGCCACCCGTGCTTCGTGGCCAACAACGGACGGCTCGGCTTCGGCATCCACGAGTACCTGTCGTACGCCCCCGAGACCGCGAGCCCGGTCCGGCTTGTGTGGCTGGCGGCGCACCGCTCCCGCGCGGCGTTCACGGCGGGCGTCGGGATCGAGTACGAGTCCTTCGTCCGCGACGAGCTGGGCGAGGGGACCGTCGACCGCTTCCACGGCGTCCTGCGCGAGCGGGGCCTGGACCCGGCCGACTACCTGCTCATCCCGGTCCACCCCTGGCAGTGGTGGAACAAGCTCACCGTCACCTTCGCCGCCGAGGTCGCCCGCGGGCACCTGGTCTGCCTGGGCGAGGGCGACGACGAGTACCTGGCCCAGCAGTCCATCCGTACCTTCTTCAACGCCTCGCACCCGGAGAAGTACTACGTGAAGACGGCCCTGTCCGTCCTCAACATGGGCTTCATGCGCGGCCTGTCGGCGGCCTACATGGAGGCCACCCCGGCCATCAACGACTGGCTCGCCCAGCTCATCGAGGGCGACCCGGTGCTCAGGTCGACGGGCCTGAGCATCATCCGGGAGCGGGCCGCCGTGGGCTACCGGCACCTGGAGTACGAGCAGGCCACCGACCGCTACTCGCCGTACCGCAAGATGCTGGCCGCGCTCTGGCGGGAGAGCCCGGTGCCCTCCCTCCAGGAGGGGGAGACGCTCGCCACCATGGCCTCCCTCGTCCACGTCGACCACGAGGGCGCCTCCTTCGCGGGCGCGCTGATCGAGCGGTCCGGCCTCGCGCCCGCCGAGTGGCTGCGGCACTACCTGCGCGCCTACTACGTCCCGCTGCTGCACAGCTTCTACGCCTACGACCTGGTGTACATGCCGCACGGCGAGAACGTGATCCTGGTCCTGGAGGACGGGGTGGTGCGGCGCGCGATCTACAAGGACATCGCCGAGGAGATCGCGGTGATGGACCCGGACGCGGTCCTGCCGCCGGAGGTCGCCCGGATCGCCGTGGACGTGCCCGAGGACAAGAAGCTCCTGTCCATCTTCACGGACGTCTTCGACTGCTTCTTCCGCTTCCTCGCCGCGAACCTGGCGGGCGAGGGCATCGTGGAGGAGGACGACTTCTGGCGGACGGTCGCGGAGGTCACCCGCGAGTACCAGGAGTCGGTGCCGGAACTGGCCGAGAAGTTCGACCGGTACGACATGTTCGCGCCCGAGTTCGCGCTGTCCTGCCTCAACCGGCTCCAGCTGCGCGACAACCGGCAGATGGTGGACCTCGCCGACCCGTCCGGCGCGCTCCAGCTGATCGGCCGGCTGGAGAACCCGCTCGCGGGCCGGTAGCCGGGCCCCTGGACGGGCGGGCACCCCGGAGACGGTCCTCCGGGGTGCCCGTCACCGCGTTCCGGTCAGGCCGGGTCAGGTCCAGGGGACCTGCGGAGAGCGGTAGTAGTCGATCCCCATCGCCTCCCAGCGCGGAGCCTGCGCGGCCAGCCGCACCTTGTAGGTGTCCCAGTCGTGCGTCGACGCCGGGGACCAGCCCAGCTCGGCGACGCCCGGCAGCCTCGGGAAGGCCATGAACTCCAGCTGCTCCGGGTCGGAGAGGGTCTCCGTCCACAGCGGCGCCTCGACACCGCGGACCGCGGAGGCGGGGGCGCCCGGCAGGTAGGCGGCCGGATCCCAGTCGTAGGACCGCTGCACCTCGACGTAGCCCGCCCAGGACAGACCCAGCGGCGTGTCCTTGGTGTACTTCATGTCCAGGTACGTCCGGTCGGCCGGGGACAGGATCAGCCCGATCCCGTTCCGCGCGGCCTCGGCGACCTGGGCCTTCTCCGCGTCACTGGTGCGGTCCAGGCCCCAGTACTGGACGAGCGCGCCCTCGACCGGTTCGGCGCTCGCCAGCTGGTGCCAGCCGACGACCGTCTTGCCGTACTTCGCGACGATCGGCTGCACCCGCTTCATGAAGGCGACGAAGTCCTCGTGCGGCGTGGAGTGCGCCTCGTCGCCGCCGATGTGGAGGTAGCGGCCCGGGGTGAGCGCGGCCAGCTCGCGCAGGACGTCGTCGACGAAGTCGTACGTGACCTCCTTGCCGACGCACAGCGAGCTGAAGCCGACCTGGGTGCCGGTGTACAGCGGCGGGGCGACACCGTCGCAGTTCAGCTCGGCGTAGGAGGCGAGGGCCGCGTTGGTGTGGCCCGGCATGTCGATCTCGGGCACGACCTCCAGGTGACGGGAGGCGGCGTAGCGCAGGATCTCCTTGTAGTCGTCCTTGGTGTAGTAGCCGCCGGGGCCGCCGCCGACCTCGGTGGAGCCGCCGTACGTCGCCAGGCGCGGCCAGGAGTCGATGGCGATGCGCCAGCCCTGGTCGTCGCTGAGGTGCAGGTGGAGCTTGTTGTACTTGTAGAGGGCGACGCGGTCGATGTACTGCTTCACCTCGTCGACGGTGAAGAAGTGCCGGGAGACGTCCAGCATGGCGGCGCGCCAGCCGTAGCGGGGGGTGTCCTCGACGGTGCCGCCGGCCACCAGCCAGGGGCCGGGCTGCACGGAGTCCTTCTCGACGGCGGCGGGCAGGAGCTGACGGAGGGTCTGGACGCCGTGGAAAAGGCCGGACGCCGCGCGGGCGGTGATGGTGACGCCGGAGCGGCCGCTGTCGAGGCGGTAGCCCTCGTCGCCGTAGGAGCCCTTGGCCAGGCGCAGCTGGATGCCGCCGTGGCCGTGGGAGGTGACGGGCAGCCGGTAGCCGGTGGACGGCCGCAGAACACCGGCCAGGTAGTCGCCGACGCGGCGGGCCTCGCGCGAGTCGTCGACGCGGATGTGGGTGGAGCGGGTGATGCGGTACGGGGCGCCGCCCGGGTCGACCGAGGCGGGGGCCGGGATCACCCGGTCCAGGGGGGTCGCGGCCGTCTTGTGCGCGGGTGCCGCGCCGGTGGTGACGGCGCAGGCCGTCACCACCAGAAGCAGCGATCCCAGCAGCCGGCTGGTGCGGGGAGTCGTTCGGTGGTGCCGTCGATGAGCTCTCACGTGCGCGCTCCCTTCGCGGGTGTGCGGTACGGGGGTTGGGGGCGGGTGTGGACCACTCTCCCGCACCATCGCCGCCCACAGAAGCGATGAAACAATCCGCGCATGGCGGAAATCATCCAGAAGGACGGAACGTGGGTCTTCGACGGCGACTCGCTGCGGCTGACTCCTGGACGCGACAAGAGCGTCGCCCTGCTGCGCCGGGAGTTGGGTGAACTGCTCGTCCCGCTCTCGGCGTTGGCGGGCATATCGTTCGAGCAGGGCCGCAAGTCCGGCCGGCTGCGGCTGCGCCTGCGGGACGGCGCCGACCCGCTGCTGCACGCGACGGGCGGCCGGCTGACCGAGCCGCACGACCCGTACCAGCTCCTCGTGGAGTCCGACCGGTACGGCGTGGCCGAGTACTTCGTGGACGAGGTCCGCAACGCACTGCTCCTGGACCAGGTTCCGTCCGGCCCGGTGGACGCGTATCTGCTGCCGGGCCCCGCCGTCCCGCTGTCGGTGTCGGCCGGGGACGGCATCGCGAGCTTCGACGGCGAGCGGGTGCGCCTGGAGTGGAAGTGGCAGGCGGAGGACGCCAAGTCGGCCGGGGGTCCGCGCACCCTCCCCCTCGGCGACATCCTCTCGGTGGAGTGGCAGCCGGAGGTGGGGATGGAGAACGGCCACCTCCGGTTCACCGTGCGGGGCGCGCCGAGCAAGGTGCCACCCAAGTACGACCCGAACGCGGTGGAGCTGTGGGGGTTCAAGAAGGACCCGCTGATGGCTCTGGTCGCCGCTGCCGTGCAGGCCCGCCTCCCGCACCCGGCCGCCCCCGCCGCCCCGGAGAAGGCCCTCCCGTCCGGGGACGCGCCCGCCCCGGCCCCCGCAGCCGAGGACGACCACGACGCGCTGCTGCGCCGACTGCGGGAGCTGGGTGAGCTGCATCGCTCCGGGGTCCTGACGGACGAGGAGTTCAACCTGGCCAAGCAGGCGGTACTGAAGCGCTTCTGACCGGCCCCCGCCGACTCCTGCCCGAAATCGGGCAGGATTCTTGCATAACCGTGTCCCGTACTCCAGGATCTACCGGGTGCACGACGAACTCGTTGATCATCTGACGCGGTCCACCCCCCTGAACCGGGGCGAGGCGCTGCGCGTGGTCCAGGACGTGCTCGCCTACTTCGACGAGACGACCGAGGAATTCGTCCGTCGCCGCCACCGCGAACTCCAGACCCAGGGCCTGGTGAACGCGACGATCTTCGAACGCATCGGGGCGGAGCTGAAATACCGGGCGGTGGCACCGGCGGAGCTTTCGCTCCGTCAGCTGCGCCGCATCGTCTACGGCTGAGAAGCCGAAGAGGAACACGAGGTTTACGTATACATGTGCGGAATCGTCGGATACATCGGCAAGCGTGACGTCGCGCCCCTGCTCCTGGAGGGCCTCCAGCGCCTGGAGTACCGCGGCTACGACTCGGCGGGCATCGTCGTCACGTCCCCGAAGGCGGCCGGCCTGAAGATGGTCAAGGCCAAGGGCCGGGTCCGCGACCTGGAGGCCAAGGTCCCGGCGCGCTTCAAGGGCACCACCGGCATCGCCCACACCCGCTGGGCCACCCACGGCGCCCCGTCCGACGCGAACGCCCACCCGCACATGTCGGCCGACCAGAAGGTCGCCGTCGTCCACAACGGCATCATCGACAACGCCGCCGACCTGCGCCGCAAGCTGGAGGCGGACGGCGTCGAGTTCCTCTCCGAGACCGACACCGAGGTCCTCGTCCACCTCATCGCCCGCTCCGAGGCCGAGAAGCTGGAGGACAAGGTCCGCGAGACCCTGCGGGTCATCGAGGGCACCTACGGCATCGCCGTGATGCACGCCGACTTCCCCGAGCGCATTGTCGTCGCCCGCAACGGCTCCCCCGTCGTCCTCGGCATCGGCGAGAAGGAGATGTTCGTCGCCTCGGACATCGCCGCGCTGGTCGCCCACACCCGCCAGATAGTCACCCTCGACGACGGCGAGATGGCCACCCTCAAGGCGGACGACTTCCGCACCTACACCACCGAGGGCACCCGCACCACCGCCGAGCCCACCACGGTGGAGTGGGAGGCCGCCTCCTACGACATGGGCGGCCACGACACCTACATGCACAAGGAGATCCACGAGCAGGCCGAGGCCGTGGACCGCGTGCTGCGCGGCCGGATCGACGACCGCTTCTCCACCGTGCACCTCGGCGGCCTCAACCTGGACGCCCGCGACGCCCGCGCCGTGCGCCGCGTGAAGATCCTCGGCTGCGGCACCTCGTACCACGCGGGCCAGATCGGCGCCCAGATGATCGAGGAGCTGGCCCGCATCCCCGCGGACGCCGAGCCCGCCTCCGAGTTCCGGTACCGCAACGCGGTCGTCGACCCCGACACCCTGTACATCGCCGTCTCCCAGTCCGGTGAGACGTACGACGTGCTGGCCGCCGTGCAGGAGCTGAAGCGCAAGGGCGCCCGCGTCCTCGGCATCGTCAACGTGGTCGGCTCGGCGATCGCCCGCGAGGCCGACGGCGGCATGTACGTGCACGCCGGACCCGAGGTCTGCGTCGTCTCCACCAAGTGCTTCACCAACACCTGCGTCGCCTTCGCGCTGCTCGCCCTGCACCTGGGCCGCACCCGCGACCTCTCGGTCCGCGACGGCAAGCGGATCATCGAGGGGCTGCGCAAGCTGCCCGCGCAGATCGAGGAGATGCTGAAGCAGGAGGAGGACGTCAAGAAGCTGGCCGCGCAGTACGCCGACGCCCGCTCGATGCTCTTCATCGGCCGCGTCCGCGGCTACCCGGTCGCCCGTGAGGCCTCGCTGAAGCTCAAGGAGGTCTCGTACATCCACGCCGAGGCCTACCCGGCCTCCGAGCTGAAGCACGGCCCGCTCGCCCTGATCGAGCCCGCCCTGCCGACGGTCGCGATCGTGCCGGACGACGACCTGCTGGAGAAGAACCGCGCGGCCATGGAGGAGATCAAGGCCCGCAGCGGCCAGATCCTCGCCGTCGCCCACCAGGAGCAGGAGAAGGCCGACCACACCATCGTCGTCCCGAAGAACGAGGACGAGCTGGACCCCATCCTGATGGGCATCCCGCTCCAACTCCTCGCCTACCACACGGCCCTGGCCCTGGGCAGGGACATCGACAAGCCGAGGAACCTGGCGAAGTCGGTAACGGTCGAGTAGCGCCCCGAAGGGGCGCGGGGAACTGCGCGAGCAACCCCCACACACCCGCACGGGCCACACAACCGAACGGCCCCCCACGTGTGCCACCAAACACGTGGGGGGCCGTCCCATCACCGGGGAGCCGCCCGACCCCCCAGCCGGCGCAGCTAACCGGTGGCCGTCACTCCCCGGCCCGCAGCGCGTCGCGAGACACCCGTGGGCCAGTGGGCCAGGACCGCGGTCGCCGCGTACCAGGCGACCACCCCCGCCCCGACGGCGAACCACCCGCCCGCCTTGCCCAGCGCCGCACTGTCCGCGAACGAACCGACGGCGAGCAGCAGCAGGGACACGCAGAGCAGCCCGTACACCCCCTGCCCGAGCGCGTCGCCGCCGGCGAACGTGAGGGTGAGGGCGACGAGCGCGAACAGGAGCAGGAAGAGGCCCGCCGCGTTGGCGGAGACCTGGTTGTCGGCGGAGACGGCCCAGGTGAACCAGAGCGCTCCGAGCACGGTGAAGGCCGTGCCGGAGGCGGTGTCGCTCTCGCGCAGTGCGAGCAGACCGGCGACGAAGAGCGCGACGCCGCCGACGTACTGGGCGACGGTCACGGCGTCCGCCGCCGTCACCTGGTCGATCACGGCGGTGTGACCGAGGCCGAAGGCCAGCAGGGTGATGCCGAGGGCGAGTCGGCCGGCGATGGTGGTGGTGGTGGTGCTTCCCGCGGAGACGTCGTTGTCCACGGCGGGCTCCCTTCATGCATGTGCGGTTGTGCGGTGACACGTATATGCCCTTCACAAAGGCACAAACACCTCTACGCGTCGGTAGCTTCACGCTGCATGAACAGGGGGGCCGCCTGGGACGACGGGGGCGGCCGAGTCACCCGGGACGCTACGGAATGATCACCACGGGCCGCTTCGCCCGCTTGGCGAGCCGCCCGGCGACGGAGCCGAAGAGCCGGCCCACGAGACCGTGGCTGGAGCCGACGACGATGGCGTCCGCCTCGTACTCCCGGCCCACCTCTTCGAGTTCGTGGCAGATGTCGCCGCCGCGCTCGACCAGGATCCAGGGGACGTCGGCGAGATAGTCGGCGCACGCCAGCTCCAGACCCAGCACCTCGGTGCGGTGGTCCGGCACGTCCACGAAGACGGGAGGCTCGCAGCCGGCCCAGACCGTGGTGGGCAGCCGGTTGGCGACATGCACGATGACCAGGCCGGAGCTCAGTCGGGATGCCATGCCGATGGCGTACGCGAGGGCACGCTCACTGGATGTGGAGCCGTCGAAGCCGACCACGACCCCGTGCTTGAAGGCGGGGTCGCACGACTGGCGTGGCTCTTCGGCCGCCAGGGGCTCGGCCGCCGTAGGTTCGGCGACGGGCCGCTTGCGGTCCGCGGGTTCGAAGAATTCTTGACCGGCCATGGCTGTCTCGGCGTTTTTATCCTCTATGGGGGCCAACAGTGGGCGGCTGAGCTGTGTCCGGGAATTGTCTTCCCAACCCCATACCCCCAAGGGTACGGCGGCACGCCTCCTTCGCCCAGATCCCGCGGAGGGTCCGCCGCGGGGTTCACCGGAGCATGCCCGAGGGGCGCCCGCAACGCAATGGTTGCTGCCCTGTACAGGCGGTTTGCACAGGATTCAACGTTCGGCGACCGGTCGTGACCGACGCGCCGCGCGGGCGTTGATCTCCATGCCGCCAGCCTCAGGGAGCACCCGTGTCCGGACCGCACCGCCCCGCCGAGCCTCCGTCCGCGCCCTCCCGGGACGGCGTGACCGACCTCGTCCGCTGGGCGGCGTTCAGCTGCTTCCTGGTCCCGGTCGCGCTCCTCTGGTACGGCGCGTCCTTCGCCGGCACGGCCGGCACCGCCCTCGGCCTGGCCGCCGTCACCGGCGTGTGCCGTCTGCTGCTGCGACGGTCCGAGCGCCTCGCCGCGCACCCGTGCGGCGGGGAGCGCGCGGGGCGGGGCGGCCGCCGGCGCAGGCCCGCGGCGCGGGTGCGCGGGGGCGGACGGCACGCTGGGGAAAACACACCGGTCGACTGACCGGTTTCCGCGCACAGTTCCGCTTCTTTTCAGCCAACTTCCAGGGGTGGCTCATCTACCCCCCTCACCACCCCCAAACCCCCGTTCCACCTGCACGGAAAGGGTCTCGGGGACCCCGCGCACCCTATGGGGATTGGCCACTGACACAAGGCGCACTTCCCTGGGGCGCCCCAGAGTGCAACGCTTCGTGATCGACTGCTTCACGCCAAGTTGCCATGTCGACAATGTCCCAAGTGCCGAACCGGCCATCCCGGCGCGACGGGACACAGTAGATTCGATCTTGACTGTCTACGGCGGGGGACTCGTGCAGGACCGAGGGGAAACGTGTTGGAGCGACAGACCCGAAGGGTAGAGGGTGCCGCGACCACCGAGGGGGGCTTAGCAGTATGAGCCACGACTCCACTGCCGCGCCGGAAAGCACCGTCCGGAAGCTCTCCGGGCGACGCCGCAAGGAGATCGTCGCGGTGCTGCTGTTCAGCGGCGGCCCCATCTTCGAGAGTTCCATACCGCTGTCGGTGTTCGGGATCGACCGCCAGGACGCCGGCGTGCCGCGCTACCGCTTGCTGGTGTGCGCCGGTGAGGACGGCCCGCTGCGGACCACGGGGGGCCTCGAACTGACCGCGCCGCAGGGCCTGGAGGCGATCTCACGCGCGGGCACCGTCGTCGTGCCGGCCTGGCGGTCGATCACCTCGCCGCCGCCGGAGGAGGCGCTCGACGCGCTGCGCCGGGCGCACGAGGAGGGCGCCCGCATCGTCGGCCTGTGCACCGGCGCCTTCGTGCTGGCGGCGGCCGGCCTGCTGGACAGCCGCCCCGCGACCACGCACTGGATGTACGCGCCGACGCTGGCCAAGCGCTATCCGTCGGTGCACGTGGACCCGCGCGAGCTGTTCGTGGACGACGGCGACGTGCTGACGTCCGCGGGCACCGCCGCCGGGATCGACCTGTGCCTGCACATCGTGCGCACCGACCACGGCAACGAGGCGGCCGGCGCGCTGGCCCGCCGCCTGGTGGTGCCGCCGCGCCGGAGCGGAGGCCAGGAGCGCTACCTGGACAGGTCTTTACCGGAGGAGATCGGCGCCGACCCGCTCGCCGAGGTCGTCGCCTGGGCGCTGGAACACCTCCACGAGCAGTTCGACGTGGAGACGCTGGCCGCGCGCGCCTACATGAGCCGCCGCACCTTCGACCGCCGCTTCCGGTCGCTGACCGGCAGTGCGCCGCTCCAGTGGCTGATCACCCAGCGGGTGCTGCAGGCGCAGCGCCTGCTGGAGACGTCGGACTACTCGGTGGACGAGGTCGCGGGCCGCTGCGGCTTCCGCTCGCCGGTGGCCCTGCGCGGTCACTTCCGCCGCCAGCTGGGGTCCTCGCCCGCCGCCTACCGTGCCGCCTACCGGGCACGGCGCCCGCAGAGCGAGCGTCCGGTGGATCCGGATCCGGGCGGCGCGGGAGCCCCCCGGCCGCCCGCCCCGGCCGAACCGGCCGCCCTGTCACCGGAGAGTTCGGTCCCGTTCCAGACCCGCCGCACGGCGGCACCGGTCCCCGCGGCGGCCGGCGTCCCGGGCCAGCGCGGCGCGTCGTGACCTGACACCTGACACTCGAAACGCCGGACGGGCCGCTCAGCCCGTCCGGCGTTCGTCGATCCAGCCCGTCCGGCGTTCGAGGACGAGGCCGTCCAGGCCGAAAGCGGGGGTCCGGGGGCGGCAGCCCCCAGCGAGGCCCACACCGACGCCGGGGGCCCGAGAAACAGGCGCCCGCCGTACAGTGGCCGCATGAACGATCGCATGGTGTGGATCGACTGCGAGATGACCGGCCTCTCGCTGTCCGACGACGCGCTCATCGAGGTTGCCGCCCTCGTCACCGACTCCGAGCTGAACATCCTCGGCGAGGGCGTCGACATCGTCGTCCGCCCGCCGGAGCGGGCCCTGGAGACGATGCCCGACGTGGTGCGTGAGATGCACACCGCGTCCGGCCTGCTCGCGGAGCTGGACGGCGGCACGACGCTCGCGGACGCCGAGGCGCAGGTCCTCGCGTATGTACGGGAGCACGTGAAGGAGCCCGGCAAGGCCCCCCTGTGCGGCAACTCGGTCGGCACCGACCGCGGCTTCCTGCTGCGGGACATGCCCACGCTCGAGGACTACCTGCACTACCGGATCGTCGACGTCTCGTCGATCAAGGAGCTGGCCCGCCGCTGGTACCCGCGGGCGTACTTCAACAGCCCGGAGAAGAACGGCAACCACCGCGCGCTCGCCGACATCCGCGAGTCCATCGCCGAACTGCGCTACTACCGGGAGGCGGTCTTCGTCCCGCAGCCCGGACCGGACTCCGACACCGCCAAGGCGATCGCCGCGAAGCACGTCGTACCGGCCAGGTAGGGGCCCCGGTACGCCGGGGAGCGGCGCCCGGAAAGCCGGGCGCGAGCACCCCTTCGGACCCTGTACACTTTTTCTCAGCCGGTCGGGAAACCCCGCCATGCGGGATTCGAGCACCGGCCTTGGTGGGTGTAGCTCAGTTGGTAGAGCACCTGGTTGTGGTCCAGGTGGCCGCGGGTTCAAGTCCCGTCACTCACCCTGATCCGTCGGCCGGTGACCTTCGCGAAGGTCACCGGCCGACGGCGTTCCGGGCCCTCGCCCGGAACGCCCTCACATCCCGCGCCGGCTCTCCCTCGCCAGCAGCACCAGCAGGTAGGCGCCCCCGACGCACACGGTGACCGAGCCGGTCGGCAGGAGCACGCCCGGGATCGTGTGCTGCGCCGCGAGGTCGGCGCCGAGCAGCAGGATCGCGCCGACCAGCGCCGAGCCGGCGAGGTCGACGGAGGTGCCGTGACCGGTGAGCCGACGGGCGATCTGCGGGGCCGCCAGCGCGACGAAGGCGATCGGGCCGGCCACCGCGGTCACCGCGGCCGTCGCGACCACCCCGAGGACGACCAGCAGCACCTTGGTCCGCTCGACCGGCACCCCCAGCATCGCCGCCGTGTCGTCGCCGAGTTCGAGCCGCCGCATCCTGCGCTGTGCCACCGGTGCCGCCACGGCCACCGCCGTCAGCACGACGGCGGCCGTCCCGATGCCCGGCCAGTCGACGTTGCTCAGCGACCCGGCCCCCCACACCGCGACCCGCAGCGCCGTGTCCACGTCGGCCTTCACCAGGAACCAGGTGTTGACCGAGGAGAGCAGTGCCCCGACCGCGATGCCCACGATGATCAGCCGGAAGCCCTGCACGCCCCGCTTGAACGCCAGCAGGTACACGCCGAACGCGGTGACGAGCCCCCCGGCGAGCGCTCCCGCCGCCAGCGCCGAGTAGCTGGTCGCCCCCGCCAGCAGCATCACGACGACGCCGGTGTACGAGCCGGTGGTGAGGCCGATCACGTCGGGGCTGCCGAGCGGGTTGCGGGTGAGGGACTGGAAGACGGCGCCGCCCACCGCGAGGGCGGCGCCGAACAGGACGGCGGCGACGATGCGCGGCGCCCGCCACTCCAGCACCACCTTGCGCACGCTTCCGCGCGCCGACCCGGTGAGTACGTCGGTCAGGTCGCCCAGGCTCAGCGGGTAGCTGCCCAGGGTGAAGGCCCACAGGGTCAGCGCGACCAGCACCAGCCACAGCACCGTGCAGACGACGACCGCGCGGCGGGTCAGACGCAGGCTCAGCGGCCCGGCCCGGAGAACGAACACCCCGCTCACAGCGCCCTCGCCCGTCGTCCGCGGACCAGCCAGACCAGTACCGGCGCACCGATGATCGGCATCATCACGCCGACCGGCAGCTCGGCGGGGGTCACGACCAGCCGGCCCAGTACGTCGGCGACCAGCACGACCGCCGGTGCGAGCACGGCGGAGTAGGTGAGGATCCAGCGCCAGTCGGGGCCGGTCAGCCACCGCACGGCGTGCGGCACCATGAGGCCGACGAACAGCAGCGGGCCGGCCGCGGCCGTCGCCGCGCCGCACAGCAGCGTCACCGCGACCACCACGCCGAAGCGGGTCGCCCCCACCCGCAGGCCGACGGCCCGCGCGGCGTCGTCGCCGAGGGCGATCGCGTTGAGCGGGCGCGCACAGCAGACGGCGACGACGAGTCCGGCCAGGACGAAGGGCGCGATCGCCGCGGCCGTGCCGGACGGACGGTCGGTGACGCTGCCCGCCTCCCAGAACCTCATGCGGTCGAAGGTCTCCGTGTCGATCAGCGCGAGGGTCTGCGAGACGCCGGAGAGCACCGCCGTGAACGCGATGCCGATCAGGGTGAGCCGCAGGGGCGCGGGCCCTCCCCGGCCGCCCCGCCCACCGCTGGCGGCGAGGAAGACGAAGGCCGCGCCGGCGACCGCGCCCGCGAACGCGAGCGGAAGGTACTGCTCGATGCGGGTGACACCGAAGGCGGCCACGCCCAACGTGACGGCGAAGCCCGCGCCCGCGTTGACGCCGAGGATGCCGGGGTCGGCCAGCGGGTTGCGGGTGAGCGCCTGGATGAGTGCCCCGGCCACCCCCAGGGACGCGCCGACCAGCAGGCCCACGACGGTGCGGTCGACCCGGGCGTCGGCGACCGTGGCATGGGTCGCGGATCCGTCGGGCGCGGTGAGGGCCTGCCACACCACGTCCAGGGGGAGCATCGCCGAGCCGAGCGCGACGCTCAGCACCACCGCCGCGAGCAGTACGGCGACGGCGGCACCGAGGCCGAGCAGCCGGCGTCCGGTGGGACGCGACGAACGGGTCGGTGGGAGCGCGGCCTTCGTCGCCAGCGCCTGTGCCATCCATCCTCCTTGAGAAGCCCACGCCGGACCGGCGGGGCCGAGCTGCCGGCATTCCGAACCGCCGGACTTTCGAACTGCCGAACTGCCCAACTCCCGGGCTTCCGGAATGCCGGACCTCCGAAGTGCCGAAGTACGCCTCACCGTCCGCCGAGCGCACCCTCCGCGTCCGCCGTGAGCGCGCATACCGGGATTCCCGACTCGCGGCTGAGCGCGCGCAGCAGCCCGGCCCGGGTGGCGTAGCCGGCCGCCCTGGCCGCCGCCGTCAGTTCGCCGCCGCCGAGGATGTGCTCGACGGCGGCGTTCATCCTGGCCCGGTTCCGCCACCGTGTGAAGGGCAGCCCGGTCTCGTCGAGGCAGACCCGCTGCACCTGACGTGGGCTCATCCGGTGCCGGGCGGCGAGCAGCTCCAGCGTCGCGGAGTGGTCGCACAGGGCCTCACGGGCGAGCGCCCGCACCGCGGGATGGGTGGGCAGGACGACCGGGAAGTACTGCCGGGAGATGCGCCGCAGCACCCGCCCGAGCGCCAGGCGGAACGGCCGGACCTCGGCCGCGCAGCCCGGCGCGGCGCCCAGCACGGTGGTCATCACCTCGGTGATCGCGGGCACCACGCCGAGCGGCTGGACCCGGAGTCGGGGCAGGTCGTCGGGGGTGAGGGTGGGGCCGAGCGCCAGGCCGCCGGGCTCGATCCGCAGCGCGTGCGGCACTTGGGGCGCGAGCCACACGGACTCCTGCCGGCCGAGCCGCCACTCCTCGCCGTCGGCGAGCAGGAGGGCGGAGCCGGTCACGATGTGGATGAGCTGCGGCTCGTCGTGCTGGTGGGTGTCGTGACCGAGAAAGCGGATGGCGTTCTCGGCGACCACGGTGCCGAGGGATGTCACCGGCAAGCCTGCCTCCCGTACCTGCGACGTGTCGTGTCCGTCGCCGGCGATGTCGTGAACGGATCGACACCCCGGAACCGGCGAGGTTAGGCTCACCTTACCAACGGGTCGAAGGTGCGATCCCGTCCTGCCACGTGAGGTCCCATGTTTGCTCCTGCCCGCCTGCTCGCCGTCGCGGCCGTCGCCGCGCTGGCTCTCACCGGCTGCGCGGCCGACGACTCCTCCGGCGACGGCGACAAGGCGTCCGCCGCGAAGCCCCGTACGGTCGTGACCGACTACGGCAAGGTGGAGGTGCCCGCCGAGCCGAAGCGCGTCGTCGTGCTGAACCACGCGCTCGCCGGATACCTCTACGACCTCGACGTGCCGGTGACCGCGACCATCCCCGAGGACGCCGACGGCAAGGGCGAGTTCTCCCCCTACTGGGCCGACGAGGCGAAGAAGGACAAGACGACCTTCCTGCCGTGGAGCGTCGACGGCTTCGACCTGGAGGCGATCCTCAAGCTCGAACCCGATCTCATCGTGGGCGGCGGCGTCGGCTTCCCGCTGTTCCAGGCGGAGAAGGTGTACGACGACCTGTCCGACATCGCGCCGACGGTGCTGGTCGGCAAGAAGCTCGGCGACTGGCGCAGCCAGTTCTCCTTCCTCGCCGACGACGTCTTCGGCAAGGAGGACGTCTACACCCAGCACCTCGCCGCCTACGACAAGCGTGTCACCGAGGTGAAGAAGGCCATCACGCCCCCGCCCGGCCCGGTCTCCTTCCTGGCCATGACCGGTGACGGCACCGCCTACGGGCTGGTGGAGAGCGTGGGTCTGCCGACCGAGTTCAAGAAGGTCGGCATCGAACCGGCCCCCGTCTTCGCCAAGGGCGGCTTCAAGGTGTACGGCGGGGGCGGCGACATGTTCGAGCTCTCGACGGAGAAGGCCGGTCAGACGATCACCCAGCCGTCGGTGTTCGTGATGGGCTTCAACGCCGACACCACCGACGTCGCCACCCTCAAGAAGAACCCGGTGTACGGCGCGCTGCCCGCCTTCAAGTCGGGGCACGCCTACGACCTGCCGTACTGGGTGCTGCGCGGCGACTACGACGAGTCGATGGCGCTGCTGGACATCATCGAGGAGCAGTTCGCCTGATGGCGGCCCAACGCGCCTTCACGACACACCCGCTCGTCCTGCGCCGGGTCACGGTGCGCCGCGTCACGGAGGTGTCCCCCCGGATGCGGCGCGTCGTCCTGGGCGGCGACCAGCTCGCCCCGTTCACCCGGGACGGGATCGACCACCCCGGTTTCGCCGCGCCCGGGTTCGACGACCACGTCAAGGTGATCCTCGCCTCGGACGGCGACGTCCGGGCCGCGCTGCCCGCCCAGTTGCCGCACGGCATCGAGTGGACGCCGGCGGAGAACCGGCTGACCCGCGACTACACGCCCCGCCGGGTGGACGCGGCGGCCGGCGAGCTGGACCTCGACTTCGTCGTGCACGGCGACGGACCGGCGGCGACGTGGGCGGCGTCGGCCCGGGAGGGCGACGAGCTGTGGTTCGTCGGCCCCAAGTCGTCGCTGCGGCTGCCGGATCGGCTGGACTGGATCCTGCTCGTCGGCGACGAGACCGCGCTGCCCGCGATCGGCCGATTCCTGGACGAGCGTCCGGTCGCCGCCCCCGCCCATGTCCTGGTCACCGTCCCCGACGACTCCGCCCGCCAGCAACTGGCGTTGCGCGACGGCGACACCGTGACCTGGGTCGTGGCGGAGCCCGGCGACGCGGCCGCGCTGGAGGCCGCAGTGCGCAAGCTGCCGGCCCCCGAGGGGGACGGGTACGCGTGGGCGGCGGCGGAGAGCCGGGCGCTGCTGCCGGTACGCCGGTATCTGCGGCGCGAGCGGGGGCTCCCGAAGGAGCGGCTGAACATCACGGGCTACTGGCACCGCGAGGAGACTGCCCCGGAGCAGGCGGAGGGTTCGCCCGCCCCGGAGCACGGACACGTTCCGTCGCCGGTGCCGTGGCTGGTGGCGCGGGCGGCGCTCCAGCTCGGCGTGATCGACGCGGTCGCCGACGCGCCGGGCATCCCGCTCGGGACGCTCGCCGCGCGCGTGGGCGTGCCGGCGGCGGGGATCGGCGTACTGCTGCCCCTGCTCACCGCGCACGGCGTGGTCGCCGGGGACGAGGGCGGACTGCGGCTCGGCGCGGCGGGCGAGGACCTGCTCGACGACCACGAGCGCGAGGAGTACGTCGGCCAGGAGGCGGAACTGCTGCTCGCGCTCACGGAACTCGCGCCCGCGCTGCGTGCCGGTGTCTCCCCCTGGCAGCGGGCGTCGGGCGCCACCCTGCACGACACGGTGGTCCGGGACGCGGAACGCTACGGCGAGTTGGTCGAGGAGTGCGAGCAGTTGGCGTTCCTGCTGTCCGGCCTGACCGCCGACCCGCTCTGGACCGGCGTCGGGACCTGTCTGCTCGCCGGACCCGGCACCGCGTCCGTCGTCGCCGCCCTCGACGACGCCGGGCACCGGCCGGGGCTGCGCGTCGCGGAGGACGACGTTCCCGCGGCGGTCCTGCGCGGCCGCGTCACGGCACCGGAACGGATCGACTGGACGGGCGGCCCGGCCGACGTCGCCGTGGCCGCGAAGGCCCTCGCCCACCGGACCGACGACGAGGCCGTGGCGCTGCTGGAGCGGCTGGCCGGCTGGGTCCCGACGGCGGTCCTGGTCGAGGCCTCCCGCCCCGACGGCCTGAGCCCCCGCGCGGCCGAGGCCGCCCTGCACGCCTACGCCGCGACCGGCGCCCCGCTGCGCGACTCCACGGCGATCGCCGCCCTCGCCGCCCGCACGGGCTGGCACGTCACCCGCGTCGTCCCGCTCGGCTGGGGCGCCGAGGCCACGGTCCTGGAACGCGGGGAGTCCACTTCGGGGTGACCGGGTGCCGGTCGGGCGCCGGCGTCCGCGCCGGGGCCCGGGCCCTGACGCCCTTCGGCGTCAGGGCCGCGGCACACGCTCAGGACGACGTCCGCTCCACCAACTCCGTCGCCAGCACCACCTGGTGCCGCTCCAGCCCCCGCGAAGCCGCCGGACGGCGGTCCGCGATCTCGGTCAGCAGCAGGTCGATCATCGCGCGGCCCATCTCCTCGATGGGCTGGCGGACGCTGGTCAGGGGCGGCTCCATGTGGCGGGCTATCGCCGAGTCGTCGTAGCCGACCAGCGCCACGTCGTCCGGGATGCGCCGCCCCGCCTCGCGCAGCGCCTGGCGGGCACCCGCGGCGGTGACGTCCGAGGCGGCGAAGACCGCGTCCACGTCGGGACTGCGGCGCAGCAGCTCCTCCATCGCGCGGCGCCCGCCCTCCTCGGTGAAGTCACCGGCCTCGATCAGCCCCTCGTCCGCCGCGTGGCCCGCGTCGCGCAGGGCGTCGCGGTAGCCGTCGACGCGGCGCTGGGCGCCGTAGACGTCGAGGCGGCCGGTGATGTGGGCGATGCGGCGGCAGCCCCGGGTCAGCAGGTGCTCGACGGCCGAGCGGGCGCCGCCGTAGTTGTCGGAGTCCACCGAGGCCAGCGACTCCGTGGCCGAGCGCGGGCCGCTGATCACGGCCGGGATCTCCAGCTGGGTCAGCAGGTCGGGCAGCGGGTCGTCGGCGTGCACCGAGACCAGCAGGACGCCGTCCACGCGGTGCGCGGCCAGGTACTGGGCGAGCCGCTCGCGCTCCCGGTCACTGCCCGCGAAGATCAGGAGCAGTTGCATCTCGGTGTCGGAGAGTTCGGAACCGACGCCCTTCAGCATGTCCGAGAAGTACGGCTCCGCGAAGAAGCGGGTCTCCGGTTCGGGCACGACCAGCGCGATCGCGTCGGTGCGGTTGGCGGCCAGCGCCCGGGCCGCCGTGTTCGGGACGTAGCCGAGTTCGGCGACCGCCGCCTCGACGGCCGCCCGGGTGGCGTCGCTGACCCGGGGCGAACCGTTGATCACCCGGGACACCGTGCCGCGGCCGACGCCCGCCCGTGCCGCCACCTCTTCGAGGGTGGGCCGGCCACCGCTCCGACCACGCACTCCGTGGCTTGCCATCGGCTCCGCCTCCCGTCGACACCCCCGCACTCTGCGGCTGGCCTGGAATTTAACAGGCCGGTCGGGTGTAATGACCGGCTCCGGGTCCGCTCCCGCCGTGGCGGAGGTGTCTCCGTAGCGCTCGTCGCCTCCAGTTAACAGGCCGATAACTGAACGCATTTCGTCGCGTCCGCTCCCTTGACACCCCCGCCCGGACCGACGACTCTTCAACACATCACTTGTGGGAGCGCTCCCACACTACCTGGCACATACACATCCCGCACGTTCCCCGCCCGAGCCGCAGCAACGAACGAACGACATGAAGCAGCGGGTCCAACCATGTAGTTGGCCGGGGGGTCGGCACGTCAGGGCAACAGGAGGACGCAATGCGAGCAGCACGTATACGACCCGCCCGCAAGGTGGTGGTCATGGCGGCCATCGCGTCGCTGGGCGCCGGGCTGCTGGCCGGCTGTGCCGATGACGGGAAGGACGAGGACGGCTCGTCGTCGGGCGACAGCAGCGGCAAGACCACGATCACCCTCGGTCTGTTCGGCACGATGGGCTTCAAGGAGGCCGGCCTCTACGAGGAGTACGAGAAGCTCAACCCGGACATCAACATCGAGGAGACGGTCACCGAGCGGAACGAGAACTACTACCCCGCTCTGGTCAACCACCTCACCACCGGGAGCGGCCTGCAGGACGTCCAGGCCATCGAGGTCGGCAACATCGCCGAGGTCGTCGAGACCCAGGCGGACAAGTTCGCCGACATGTCCAAGGTCGAGGGCGTCCAGGCCGGCAGCTGGGTGGACTGGAAGTGGAAGCAGGGGGTCACCAAGGACGGCCAGGCGGTCGGGCTCGGCACCGACATCGGCCCGATGGCCATCTGCTACCGCAAGGACCTCTTCGAGAAGGCGGGCCTGCCGACCGACCGCGACGAGGTCGGCGCGCTGTGGGCGGGTGACTGGAAGAAGTTCATCGAGGCCGGCGAGAAGTACAAGAAGGGTGCCGGCAAGGACACCTACTTCATGGACTCGCCCGGCGGTCTGATCAACGCCATCCTCGGCGGCGAGGAGGAGAAGTTCTACAACGCCGCCGGCGAGGTCGTCTACAAGACCAACCCCGCCGTCAAGGAGGCCTTCGACCTGACCGCGGAGGCCGCCGAGAAGGACCTGGTCCAGGCGCAGACCCAGTTCCAGCCGGCCTGGGAGCAGACCATCGCCAACAACCTGTTCGCCACCGTGGCCTGCCCGCCCTGGATGCTCGGCACCATCAAGGGCAAGTCGCAGCCCGAGGCGTCCGGCCAGTGGGACGTGGCCGCCGCGCCGACGTCCGGCAACTGGGGCGGCTCCTTCCTGGGTGTGCCCAAGAGCGGCAAGAACGTCGAGGAGGCGCAGAAGCTCGTCGCCTGGCTGACCGCGCCGAAGCAGCAGGCCAAGCTGTTCGCCGTGCAGGGCAGCTTCCCGAGCGCCACGGCCGCCTACGAGCTGCCGGAGGTGAAGGACGCGAAGAACGAGATGACCGGCGAGGCGCCGATCGGTGAACTGTTCGCCAAGGCCGCCGAGTCCATCCCGGCGCAGGTGATCGGCCCGAAGGACCAGATCATCCAGCAGGGTCTGACCGACAACGGCGTCATCCTCGTCACCCAGGGCAAGTCGCCCAAGGAGGCCTGGGAGAACGCCACCAAGACCATCGACAACAACCTGGAGAAGTGACCGGAATGACCACCCGGCACGACACCGCCGCGCCCCCCTCGAAGGGGGGCGCGGCCCCGGGCCGACCGCCCGGTGACGCGGTCTCCCCCGAGGAGGCGAGCAAGCGGGCCCGGCTCTCCCGCCGCTGGCAGCGGGACCTGCGCTGGAGCCCGTACGCCTTCGTCTCCCCGTTCTTCCTGCTGTTCGCCGCCTTCGGCCTGTTCCCGCTGCTCTACACCGGCTGGGCCTCGCTGCACACGGTGGAGCTGACGGCGCCCACCGACATGACGTGGGTGGGCCTGGACAACTTCACCAGGATCTTCGACGACGAGTTCTTCTGGAACGCGGCGCAGAACACGCTGACCATCGGCATCATCTCCACGGTGCCGCAGCTGCTGATGGCGATGGGCCTCGCGCACATCCTCAACTACAAGCTCCGCGGCTCCACCTTCTACCGCGTGGTGATGCTGGCGCCGTACGCGACGTCGATCGCCGCCGCCTCGCTGGTCTTCGTGCTGCTCTTCGGCCGCGACTACGGCATGATCAACTGGGCCCTCGACCTGGTCGGCTTCGACAAGGTCGACTGGCAGAGCGACAAGTGGCCGTCCCAGATCGCCGTCTCGTCGATCGTCATCTGGCGCTGGACCGGCTACAACGCGCTGATCTACCTGGCGGCGATGCAGGCGATCCCGCAGGACCTGTACGAGTCGGCGGCGCTGGACGGTGCCAGCCGGTGGCGGCAGTTCATCCACGTCACGCTGCCCCAGCTGCGTCCGACGATCCTCTTCACCGTCGTCGTGTCCACCATCGGCGCCTCCCAGCTGTTCGGCGAGCCGTTGCTGTTCGACGCCAACAAGGGCGCGTCGGGCGGCTCCCAGCACCAGTTCCAGACACTCGGCCTGTACCTGTACGAGCAGGGCTGGATCAACCAGCACCTGGGCCGTGCCTCGGCGATCGCCTGGACGATGTTCCTGATCCTCATCGTGATCGGGATCGTCAACTACGTCATCTCGCGCCGGCTGCGCGCCAGTAGTTAAGGAGAACCGGCCGTGACGACGACCCTGACCAAACCCCCGGCCGACCCGGTGCCCGAACCGTCCCGGCGGGGCCGGCTCCGGTCCAAGTCGGCCCGGGCCGGCGGACAGATGCACGCCGGCCCCGTCGCGTACATCATCCTCGCCCTGTTCACCCTCGGTTCGCTGTTCCCGCTGGTGTGGACGGCGATCGCCGCCTCACGCGACAACCAGCGCCTGGCCCAGACGCCGCCGCCGTTCTGGTTCGGCGGCAACCTCTTCGACAAGCTCGAGATCGCCTGGACCGACGCCAACATGGGCGAGGCGATCCTCAACACCACGATCGTGGCGGGGATCTCGGCGGTCACCGTCGTCTTCCTGTCGACGATCGCCGGCTTCGCCTTCGCCAAGCTGAAGTTCCGGGGCCGCAACGCGCTGATGCTGATCGTGGTCGGCACCATGATGATCCCGCCGCAGCTGAGCATCATCCCGCTGTACATGATGGTGGCCAAACTGGACTGGACCGACCAGCTCCAGGCGGTGATCTTCCCGTCGCTGGTCAGCGCGTTCGGCGTGTTCTTCATGCGGCAGTACCTGCTGCAGGCGCTGCCGGACGAGATCATCGAGGCCGCCCGGGTGGACGGCGCGAGCAGCTGGCGCGTCATCTGGCACGTGGTGTTCCCGGCGGCCCGGCCCGCGATGGCCGTCCTCGGCATGCTGATCTTCGTCCAGGTGTGGAACGACTTCCTGTGGCCGTTCCTGGTGCTGACGCAGAACGGCAACCCGACCGTGCAGGTCGCCGTGGCCGGCCTCGGCCGCGGCTTCACCCCGGACCAGGCCCTGATCATGGGTGGCGCGCTGCTCGGCACGCTGCCGCTGCTGCTGGTCTTCGCGATCTTCGGCAAGCAGATCGTGGGCGGCATCATGCAGGGAGCCGTCAAGGGCTGACAGGCTGCCGAGAAGGGCAGACACCAAGGGCCGACACCTCACCCGGTGGGCCGGGTCGCCGCCGCCCCGGCCCGCATTCCCCCCTCGTCCTTACTACGCGCCGGTCGTCACACGACCCGCTATGGGAGCGCTTCCATGCTTGAGTCCGCAACGCCGGTGACCCCGGTGACCTTCCCCCCTGCCTTCCTCTGGGGCGCCGCGACCTCGGCGTACCAGATCGAGGGCGCGGTGCGCGAGGACGGCCGTACGCCCTCGATCTGGGACACCTTCAGCCACACCCCCGGGAAGACGGCCGGCGGGGACACCGGTGACATCGCTGTCGACCACTACCACCGCTACCGCGACGACGTGGCGCTGATGAAGGACCTGGGGCTCGGCGCGTACCGCTTCTCCATCTCCTGGCCCCGGGTGCAGCCGACCGGCCGCGGCCCCGCCGTCCAGCGCGGCCTGGACTTCTACCGCCGCCTGGTGGACGAGCTGCTGGCCGCCGGGATCAAGCCGGCCGTCACCCTCTACCACTGGGACCTGCCGCAGGAGCTGGAGGACGCGGGCGGCTGGCCGGAGCGGGACACCGCGTACCGGTTCGCGGAGTACGCGCAGATCGTGGGCGAGGCGCTCGGCGACCGCGTGGAGCAGTGGATCACGCTCAACGAGCCCTGGTGCGCGGCCTTCCTGGGCTACGCCTCCGGGGTGCACGCGCCCGGCCGCACCGACCCCGCGGCCTCGCTGCGCGCCGCGCACCACCTGAACCTGGCGCATGGCCTGAGCACGGTGGCCCTGCGGTCGGTGATGCCGGCCCGCAACTCGGTGGCGATCAGCCTCAACACCTCGGTCGTCCGCCCGCTGTCGCAGAAGCCGGAGGACCTGGCGGCGGCCCGCAGGATCGACGACCTGTCGGGCGGCATCTTCCACGGCCCGATCCTGCACGGCGCCTACCCGCAGTCCCTGCTGGAGGCGACCGCGCCGGTCACGGACTGGTCGTTCGTCCAGGACGGCGACCTGGGGCAGATCCGCCAGCCGATCGACGCGATCTGCCTCAACTACTACACGCCCACCGTGGTGTCGGCGGCGGACGCCGACTCCCGGGCGCCGCGCGCCGACGGTCACGGCGAGAGCGACCACTCGCCGTGGCCGGCCGCCGACGACGTGGCCTTCCACCAGCCGCCGGGTGAGCGCACGGAGATGGGCTGGAGCGTCGACCCGACCGGCCTGCACGAGCTGATCATGCGCTACCACCGCGAGGCTCCCGGCCTGCCGCTGTACATCAGCGAGAACGGTGCCGCCTACGACGACAAGCCCGGCGCCGACGGCACGGTGCACGACCCGGAGCGCGTCGCCTACCTGAACGGCCACCTCACGGCGGTACGCCGGGCCATCACCGACGGCGCCGACGTCCGCGGGTACTACCTGTGGTCCCTGATGGACAACTTCGAGTGGGCCTACGGCTACGAGAAGCGGTTCGGCGCGGTCTACGTCGACTACGTCTCCCAGCGGCGCACCCCCAAGTCGAGCGCCCTGTGGTACGGCCGGGCGGCCCGCACGGGCTCGCTCCCGCCGGTGGACTCCGCCGAGTAGGCGTCCCGCCGGGAGCGGCACGACCGATGCGGGGCGCGGCACCCTACGTGGGTGCCGCGCCCCGCTCGTGTGGGCCGGTGTGGGGGGAAGCCCGGCCCTACTTGAAGGCGGCGAACGCCTTCGCGAAGGCGTTCGCCGCCTGGTCGATGGAGCTGCACGTCGCGTCGGCCGCGGGCTTCGGACCGCCGGGGCACGCCTTGTCGCGGGTCGCGGACCACATGGACAGCCCGCCCAGGCCCTTGGACTCGGCGAACTTCACGAGCTGGCCGGCGTCCTCGACGGTGAAGACCTCGGAGACGACGTCGTTGACGCCGATCATCGGGGTGACGGAGACCGTCTTCCAGGCTTCGTCGTCGGAGCGGCCGAGGACGCCCTTGACCTGCGCCTGGGTGGCGGTGGCGGCCTGCTCGGCGTAGGTGCCCATGTCGTCGCTGTACGCGGGCCCGTAGTCCATCGCCATGATGTTGACGGTGCCGATGTCCACGCCGTTCTCCTTCGCGTCGGCGAGGAGGTCGACGCCCGCCTGGGTCAGGCCCTCGGGCATGACGGGGAGGGTGAAGGAGACGTCCAGGCCCGGGTGTTCCTTCTGGAGCGCGGCGATGGCCTGGGCACGGCGGGTGTTGGCGGCGGTGTCGGGCAGCGCGCCGCCCTCGACGTCGAAGTCGACCTTGGTGAGGTCGTAGGCGTCGACGACCTTGCCGTACGCCGCAGCGAGCGCGTCCACGGACGTGCAGGTGGTGCCCAGTTCGGAGCCGGAGGCGCCGCCGAAGGAGACACGGACGTCGCCGCCCTCGGCGCGCAGGGCGCCCATCTGCTTGGCCACGGCGTCGCTCGCGAGGTCGGTGACGCCGCCCCACTTGGGGGTGCAGCCGCCGCCGTCGGTGACGAAGGCGAGGGTGTAGTCCTTCACGCCGGTGGCCTCGGCGTTGGCGAGGAGGTCGTAGGCCGGGTAGAGGGAGGTGTCGACGTACGGTGCGAAGCTGGCGCCGGCGGCGGTGCCGTTGCCCGGAGTCGAGGTGGGCGCCGGGGTGGTGGCGGTGCCGGTCGGGTCCGGCTCGGCGGGGTCGGTGGCCGTGGGCGCCGGGGTGGAGGCAGGGGCCGAGGGTTCGGTGGGCCGGCCGCTGGGCTCGGGGGTGGCGCCGTCGTCCGCCGAGCACTCGGCGCCGTCGACGAGGCAACCGGTCGGCTCGTTTGCGCCGTTGACGACGAAGCCGACGGTGACGGACTCGCCGGCCTTCAGGCCGTCCGTGTCCCACTTCGGCGGGGTCACGGTGACGTGCTGCCCGCTCACCTTCGACTCGGCGTTCCACAGCGAGCCCAGCTTCGTCCCGCCGGGCAGGTCGAACTCCAGTGTCCAGTCCGGCTTCGCCTCGCCGCTGCCGTTGGTGACGACGTACTGGGCGCTGTAGCCGTTCGACCACTCGCTGGTCTGCGTGTAGACGGCGCCCACCGGGGCCGCCTGGGCGGTACTGGTGAACAGCAGCGCGCCACCGCCGGCCACGGCCGCCGCGACGACGGCGCCGATCGCCTTGTTCCTGCCACTGACCCTGCGTCGGTGCGTGCGCGTCATGTGCCTGCCTTCGCTGTTCACGGTGCCCCCGGCGGGGAACGTCCGGGGATGGGGGTGCGGCAGCACGCTAGCGAGCCGGAAACGGGCAAAGAGCCTGATCCGGGCGGGGTTCGGCGATCTTAGGGTGCGCTTAAGGAAGAGATCGGGGCCGATTAATGGTGGCCGTCTGCCGGGGCTGTCTGCGGCGCCGCACCGCTCCCCGGTGGCCGCGCCGCTCGGGTGCCGTCCGCCCGTCGAGCTGCACCCAGATGCGCACCTCGGTGCCGCCCAGCACGGAGGAGCCGATGCGGACGTCGCCGCCCGTCGACTCGGCCATGCGGCGCACGATGTCCAGGCCGAGCCCGGTCGACCCGTCGCTGCCCGAACCCCGGCCGCGGGCCATCGCCGCCTCGGGGTCGGGTATGCCGGCGCCCGCGTCCGACACGAGCACGATCACCGCGTCCTCGCCGTTGTGCAGGTCGACCGCGAAGGCGGTGCCCTCGGCGGTGTGCCGGAAGACGTTGCCGAGCAGGGCGTCGAGGGAGGCGGCCAGGTCGGCGCGGGCCACGGGGATGCGCACCGGCCGGTCGGCTCCGGCCACCCGCCACTTGCGGCCCTCGTCCTCGGCGAGCGCGGACCAGAACCCCATCCGCTCGCGCACCACCTCGGCCGCGTCGCAGCCGGCGCCCGGCCCGGCGGCGGCCGTCTGCGGCTTGGCGTCCCGGGCGGTGCGGATGATGGTGTCGACCTCGCGCTCCAACTGCTCGACGGCGGACCGGGTCTGCTCGGCGGCCGGCCCGTCGCCGAGCGAGGCGGCGTTCAGCCGCAGCACGGTCAGCGGCGTACGGAGCCGGTGGGACAGGTCGGCTGCCAGCTCGCGTTCGTTGGCGAGGAGCTGGACCACCTGGTCGGCCATGGAGTTGAACGCGACGGCCGCGAGCCGCAGTTCGGTCGGCCCCTCCACGGGCACCCGCGAGCCCAGCCGCCCCTCCCCCAGTTGGTGCGCGCCCTCGACCAGGCGCTGCGCGGGCCGCACCATCCGCACGCCCAGCCGGTCGGCGACCGCGACGGAGCCGACGATCAGGGCCGCGCCGACCGCGGCGAGCACCGCCCAGGCCGTCGCGACCCCGTTGGTGACCTCGGACTCGGGGACGTACACCTCGACCACGGCGATCTCGCCGGAGCTGAGCGCGACCGGCTGGAGCAGCGTGGAACCGCCGTCCACCTCGGTGGTGGAGGCACGGCCCATCTCGCGCACGGCGGCGATGTCCTCGTCGGTGGCGCGCTGCCGGCCGATGTCGGCGGCCCGCTGCCCCGCGCCGTCTGTGCGGTCGGCGGGCTCGCCGGACGACGGTATGTGCACGGCCATACCGGCGTCCGAGCCGGCGGAGGCGACGACGCGCTCCAACTGGTCGCGGTCGGTGGTGATGGACAGCGCGGGGGCGACGGCGGCCGCCTCCCGTTCGGCATTGGAGAAGGCGCGGTCCCGGGCCATCTCCCGGATGACGAGTCCCAGGGGGACGGCGAACGCGACCACGACCATCGCGGTGACCGCCAGCGACACCTTGACCAGGGCCCACCTCATCGCGGCGGCTCCGCTCCGGGCCGCCCCGGGCCCCGCGCCGGGTCCTGTTCCAGGGGAGGCTCCAGCTTCACGCCGACGCCGCGCAGGGTGTGCAGGTAGCGCGGCCGCGCCGCGGTCTCGCCCAGCTTGCGGCGCAGCCAGGACAGATGGACGTCGATGGTCTGGTCGTCGCCGTAGGACTGCTGCCAGACCTCGGCGAGCAGTTCCTTGCGGGGGACGACGACCCCCGGCCGGCCGGCCAGGAAGGCGAGCAGGTCGAACTCGCGGCGGGTCAGGTCGAGGCGCACCCCGTCCAGGTCGGCATGGCGGCGCAGGGGGTCGACGGTGAGGCCGCCGACCCGGATGACGGGCGAGGGCGCCGCCTCCGCCGGTCCGGTCCTGACCCGGCGCAGGACGGCGGCCATGCGGGCCGACAAATGCTCCACGGAGAACGGCTTGGTGAGGTAGTCGTCCGCGCCCGCGTTCAACAGCCGTACGACCTCCGCCTCGTCGTCCCGGGCGGTGGCGACGATCACGGGGACGTCGGTGATGCCGCGCAGCATCTTCAGCGCCTCGGAGCCGTCCAGGTCGGGCAGTCCGAGGTCGAGGATCACCACGTCGAAACGGAAATGGGCGACCTCGCGCAGCGCCTCCAGCGCCGTACCGACGCTGCGCACGGTGTGCGAGGCGTCGGTCAGGTGCCGGATGAGCGCCGAGCGTACGAACTGGTCGTCCTCGACCACGAGCACACTTGCCATGGGCGGCACCGTACGCCATGCGGACCAGCCCGGTGCGGGCCTGTGGACAACTCCGGCACGGGCCTGTGCACAACCTCGCCGGGGGCCGGCGTCACCCTCCGTTCGGGCGACACGGGTGGGGCGGGTGAGGCAGTATGGCGGCGATGCGCAGAGGACTCGTCCACGTACTTGCCTGGCTGCTCGCCACCGGCGCGGCGGTCACGCTGTCGTGGTGGGGCGTCCACACGGTGATGACGGGCACGGCCTACGACGCGCCCCGCGCCCTGCCCATCACCGCGGCCGACACGTCGGTACGGGACGCGCGGGACGGCTCCGGCGAAGAGGGTGCGCGGGCGTCGTCCACCAGCCGTCCGTCGCCGTCGGGCAGTCCTTCGCCGTCGCCGGCCGAGACCCGCCCCGAGCCCGAGCCCACGCCGTCGCGGACCGCGCCGTCCACCACGCCCGAGCGCCCGGCGAGCCCCTCCCCCGCCACCTCCGGCGAGGTCAGGAGCTACGACACCGACGGCGGCCGCGCGGTCTTCGACCTCGGCAAGTCGTCGGCCTCCCTGGTGTCGGCGACGCCGGGTGCGGGCTGGTCGATGCAGGTGTGGAAGACGGAGTCGTGGATCCGGGTGGAGTTCAGCTCGGGGGCGGACCGGGTATCGGTGTTCTGCACCTGGCACGACGGGCCGCCGCGGGTGGAGATCGGCAGCTACTGAGCCGGCGCGCCCCGCCGGGGCTCGGCTCCTACCCCTGCCCCCGTCGGCGTCGGCGTCGGCGTCGGCGTCGGCGTCAGCGGAAGACGGACGGCGGCGGCGCGGGCGAGTCCACCGCGGCCGCATCGGTGACCGGCGCGGCTCCTCCCGCGAAGTCGGCCAGCGCGCGGCCGTGTTCCACCCGGGCGGGCTGCGGGTCGGAGGCGGCGCGGCGGGTGAGTTCGGCGACCGGCAACGGGCGGTCGGAGGCGACGAGGACGGCGTTGCCGAAGCGCTTACCGCGCAGTACCGCGGGGTCGGCGACGAGGGCGAGTTCCGCGAACCGGGCCGCGGCGGTGGCGATCTGGCCGCGCAGGTGGGCGAGGGGCGGGCCGTCGGCGAGATTGGCGGCGTAGACCCCGCCGGGCGCGAGCGCGCGCCGGACCTCGTCCAGGAACTCGGCGGACGTCAGGTGGGCCGGGGTGCGGGCGCCGCTGAAGACGTCCGCGACGATCAGGTCGGCCCAGCCCTCGGGCACCCTGGCCAGTCCGGCGCGGGCGTCGGTGGAGCGCACCCGTATCCGCGCGCCGGGCTCCAGGGGCAGCTCCCGGCGGACCAGTTGGACGAGGGCGGCGTCCCGCTCGACGACCTGCTGGGTGGAGCGGGGGCGGGTGGCGGCGAGATAGCGGGCGAGGGTGAGGGCGCCGCCGCCGAGGTGCACGGCCTGGACGGGCCTGCCCGGCGGGGCGGCGAGGTCGATGACGTGCCCGAGACGGCGCTGGTACTCGAAGGACAGGTGGGCCGGGTCGTCGAGGTCGACGTGCGACTGCGGGGCGCCGTCGATCAGCAGGGTCCAGGCCCGGGTCCGGTCCCGGTCGGGGATCAGCTCGGCGCGCCCGCCGTCGACGTCCTCGACGACCGTCTCGGCGGCAGCGCGCCCGCGGCGGGCGTTCCTGGACTTTCCCATCGGGCCATTATCGGCGCACCGCGCGGGGGCGCCGCGCCCGGCCGGGACGGCTCAGCGGCAGCTGTCGGCCGCTCTGATCAGCCGGGCCGCCTCGCCCAGCGCCTCGCGCAGCACCGCGGGGTCGGTCGCGAGGTCCGCCTCGCCGGGCGGCAGCAGCCAGTCGGAGCCCTCCACGGGCGGCTCGGGCGGCAGGTCGAGGCTCAGCCCGCGGCCGTCCGTCTCCGTACAGGTGCTGCCCGGCACGTCCCAGGCGGCGGCGGTCCCCGGCGGCACCAGGAACCCCAGGGTGTCGCAACCGTCGTCGTGGATCACGGGGCCCACCGCCTCACCGGCTCCCCGCCTGAGGATGTCGACCGCCTCCAGACCCTGCCGGGTCGGCACGGTGACGACATCGCAGGCGTCGCAGGGCGGATCACTGATCCGGCTGGTATCCATCCCGGCCTCCACCACGGAAGTCCTCCTCGGACGAGCGGTCGGGAGTCGAGGGCCTCCCGGTCACCCTGTCCAACGCGGCGGGCCGTCAACGGCTACGGCACAAGTCCGCCGCAAAGGATGGCACTTCATGGCAGATCGCGGATGAGATATCCGGTTTGTAGGCAAACAGTGCGTGGCGGCTCCGTCACAGCCGGTACGTTCTTGCTCGCCGGAAACAGGGATGCCATGTGAGGGCATGCGGATGATTTCCGCACCTCATCCCTTTTCCGGCATGGTTCGACGGTTCGCACGAGAGGACCCGGCCATGGCGTCGTCAATGGTGACCTCCGCCCAGCCCGAACGGCCGTCGCGGCCGAACCTCGCCTTCCGGCGGTTGCGCGGCAAGCGCTCGCCGGCCGAGTTCGCGGCGGCGGTCCGCCGGGCCGCTCGCGAGATCGGCGAGCGGGTGAGCTGTGACGCGCGGTACGTCGGCCGGGTCGAGGCGGGTGAGATCCGCTGTCCCAACTACGCGTACGAGCGGGTGTTCCTGCACATGTTCCCCGGTCGCACGCTCACCGACCTGGGGTTCGCGCCCCGCTCGTCGGTACGCGGACGCCGGGTGCGTACCGACGGGGACGCGCTCCCGGCGCACACCCGCCCGTCCGAACGCGCCACGAGTGAGACGCGGGGGGCGGGTGAACCGTATGAGACGCATGACACGCAGGACCCGTACGAAAAGCACGACAACAATGAGGAGAGCGACGTGCTGCGTCGCGCATTCATGACGAGCGGGGCCACCGTGGCCGCCGCCTCACTGGGCCCCCTGGGGCTCGCTCTCGACGCCGCGGCGGCCGGACGTCCCGTGCGCCGCGCGGGGTCCGGCGAGGCCGGCGCCCTCGAGGAAGCCGTCCGCCGGATCCGGCTGCTGGACGACCGGCACGGTGCGGACGGCCTCTACCGGCGCGCGGCGGCCCCGCTGCGCACCGCGTACGCGCTGCTGGACGCCGGCGCGTCCCGCCGGGCGACGTCGGACCGGCTCTACACGGGCGCCGGCGAACTGGCGATCTCCGTGGGCTGGCTGGCGCACGACTCGGGGCGCTTCGACGACGCGCGCTCCCACTACGCGGAGGCGCTGGCCACCTCCCGGATGACCGGCGACGCGGGTCTGGAGGCGCACGCCTTCTGCAACATGGCGTTCCTCGCCCGCGACGCCGGGCGGCCGCGCGAGGCGGTTCGGGCGGCCCAGGCCGCGCAGCGCGCCGCCCGGCCGCTGGGCTCGGACCGACTGATGTCGCTACTGGCGCTGCGCGAGGCGGGCGGCTGGGCGGGGCTCGCCGACCGGGTCGGCTGCGAACAGGCGCTGGTCCGCGCGCAGGCCCTCTACGAGCGGGGCCCCTCGGACGCCGACCCCGAGTGGATGAGCTTCTACGGCCGCGCCGAGCTGGAAGGTCTCGAGGCGCAGTGCTGGTCCGCACTGGGCGACTGGCACCGGGCCGCCCGGCACGCGCGACGGGCCGCCGAGCTGCAGGACCCGCACTTCACCCGGAACCTCGCGCTGTACTCGGCGGAGCTGGCGGACGACCTGGCCCGCGGCGGCCACCCCGACGAGGCGGCGGACGCCGGCCTGCGGGTCCTGGACCTGCTGGGCGAGGTCCAGTCCTCCCGCATCCACACCATGCTGGCCGGAACGGCCCGAGTCCTGCTGCCGCACCGCCGCAACCGGGGAGTCTCGGCGTTCCTGGACCGCCACGCCACGCTGCCGCGCCCGGCTTGAGACCCACTCCCCCGGCCCGTCAGCCCACCAGGTGCCCCAGGTCGTTCCAGCTCTCCAGCGCCGGCTCCCCGTAGGCCCATCCCAGGACCGACAGTGACGTCGGATTCAGCCGTATCCGCGCCGCGAAGTCCAGCGGCAGCCCCAGCCACCGCGCCCCGATCGACCGCAGGATGTGCCCGTGGGCGAAGACCAGCACATCCCGGTCCGCCTCCCGCGCCCACGCGACGACCTCGTCCGCACGCGCGGTGACGTCCGCCACGCTCTCCCCGTCGGGCACCCCGTCCCGCCAGATCAGCCAACCGGGCCGGACAGACTGGATCTCGTCCGGGGTCATGCCCTCGTACGCCCCGTAGTCCCACTCCATCAGCGTGTCCCACGCGCGGGCGCGCTCGCCGAAGCCCGCCAGGGCGCAGGTCTCCCGCGCACGGGCCAGCGGACTGGTCCGCACCTCGACGCCGGGAAGCCCCTCCAGGGGCGCCCGGTGCAGCCGCTCGCCGAGCAGCTTGGCGCCCTGCCGGCCCTCCTCGAGAAGCGGTACGTCGGTCCTGCCGGTGTGTCTGCCGGACAGCGACCACTCGGTCTGTCCATGCCGGGCCAGCAGGATGCGCGGTGCCATGAAGAGGCCTTTCCGGGAGAAATGTCTGGGGGGACCTCTCCATCATCCCGCACGGCGGGCTCGGGCAACCCGGGGGGCGGTCCCGGCGTCTATCCGGTCCGAGGGCGCCTCGCGAGGCGGGCTCAGGGAGGCCGTAGAGTGGCACGTCCGTGTCAATCGAGGCGCGCGAGCAACGAGAGAAGGGGGAGGGCGATCGGATTGCCGCACACCGAGATACCGGGCAGCGAGGCTGCCCCCGCGACTCGGCTGCGCTGGTGGACCGAGCTGCCGCTCATCGTCCTCGTGTACGCCTGCTACTCCGCCGGGCGCCTGCTCGTGCGGGGCGACGTCTCCGACGCCGTCGACCACGGCCTCGCGATCCTGAGTGTGGAGAAGGCGCTCTTCCTCAACGCGGAGCACCCTCTCAACCGGCTCTTCACCAGCGAGCCCTGGATAGGGATACCCGCCGACTTCTGGTACGCGTCACTGCACTACCTGGTCACCCCGGCGATCCTGATCTGGCTCTTCCGCTCCCGCGCGGTGCGCTACCGGGCCGCGCGCACCTGGCTGATGACGTCCACGTTCATCGGCCTCATCGGCTTCACGCTGCTGCCGACCTGCCCGCCCCGGCTGCTCGACAAGAGCCACGGCTTCGTCGACACGATGGCCCAGTACAGCTCGTACGGCTGGTGGGGCGGCGAGGCCAGCGCGCCGCGCGGACTGGGCGGGATGACCAACCAGTACGCGGCCATGCCGAGTCTGCACGTCGGCTGGGCCCTGTGGTGCGGCGTGATCCTCTGGCGCTACGGCGGCAGCCGCCTGACGAAGGTGCTCGGCGTCGTCTACCCGCTGGTGACCACCATCGTGGTGATGGGCACCGCGAACCACTACTTCCTCGACGCGGTCGCGGGCGCGGCCGTGATGGGCGCGGGACTGCTGCTGACGCCCGTCGTGCTGCGGATCTCCAACCGGGCGCGGACCCGGCTCATGGCCCGCTTCGCCTCCGGCGGCACACCTGCCGCACCGGTCCCCGACGGCGCGGGTTCCCCGATTGTCAGTGGCGGATGCCAGACTTCCGCGGGTGAGCGATTCCCACGCCAGCGCGAGCAGCGGTTCGAAGCAGGAGCCGAGCCGGACCCCGCCCCCTCGGACGCGGGGGACGAGACTCCGGCACCGGCTCGCTGAGCTGCGCGGGCCCGACGTACCCGCCAAGGCGCTGGACGCGCGCGCCCTGGCCGCCCTCGCCGCCAACCCGGGGTGCCGCAGGCGCGCGATCCTCGACGGCGCCGGGGTGGACAAGGCCGCGCTCGCGAGCGCGCTGGGATCGCCGTCGGTCTTCGGACAGTCGCAGTTCGCATTCATGCGGGGCAACGCCTTCGAGGCCCGGGTCAAGGCGGACGGCGGCGCCGAACTGCTGCGTCTGGTCCACGAGAAGCTCGACCAAGGCGCCGAACCGCCCGCCGGCGCGCGCGTGCCCGACCTCTCCGCGAGCGGACCCGAGGGGCGCGCGGCCCGGACGTCGCTCGCCCTGCGCGAGGCCACCGGCACACCGGGCGCCTGGACGCTGCTCGACCATCCGATGCTCGCCCTGGAGGTCGCGGGTTCCCCCGCCTTCCTGGAGCCGGACGCCGTGGTGGTGCACCCGGACGGCAGCTGGACGGTCGTGGAGATCAAGTCCTTCCCCATGCTGGACGGCGCCGCCGACCCGGCGAAGGTCGGCGCCGCCGCGCGGCAGGCCGCCGTGTACGTCCTGGCCCTGGAGCGGGTCGCCGGGCACCTGGACCCCGCCCCGCGCGTGCGCCACCGCGTCCTGCTGGTCTGTCCCAAGGACTTCTCCAACCTGCCCACCGCGTCCGCGGTCGACGTGCGCAAGCAGCGTGCGGTCACCGACCGCCAGCTGGCCCGGCTGACCCGGATCGAGGACATCGCCGACGAGCTGCCCGACGGCGTCTGCTTCTCCCCCGAGCTGCCGACGGAGGAGCTGACGGCGGCGGTCGGGGCGGTCCCCGCGACCTACGCGCCCGAGTGCCTGTCCGCCTGCGAGCTGGCCTTCCACTGCCGCGCCCGGTCCCGGGAGGACGGCGCCGTGACCAGCCTGGGCCGCCCGGTCCGGGCCGAACTGGGCGGGCTGGCCACGGTCGAGGACGTGCTGGCCGCGGCCCGCGGGGAGGCCGGCGACCCGGACGACCCGGCCGTGGCCGCGCTGCGCCGGGCGGCCCGGCTGCGCGCGGAAGCGCTGGTGGCGGCCGGTGCCGGGGACGGCGGGGTGGCCGGGTGTCACTGATCACCACGCTCGCCCGGCTGGAGGCCGTGCGCACCGGCGCCGCGCAGACCGCCGCCACCGTCCGGCACCGGCACCTGTCCGACCGTCCGCTGGTCTTCGTCCCGCTGATCACCGCAGGTGAGGCGGGTGCCCCGCTCGGCGCGCTGGTCGGCACCGACCGGGACGCACCTCGCCTGCTGGTCGTGCCGCAGCCCCGCGACCGCGACCTGCGCTTCGCGTTCCTGGCCGAGCTGGCGGACGTCGTGCTGCCGCACGTCGAGGCGTGCGCCGACGCCGTGGAGGCCGCCGAGCGCACCGAGACCGACCCGGAGACGGGCAAGCGGGTCAAGGTCGAGGTGGACCTCTGCGCGGACGCCGCGCAGCTGATCGTGCCGAGCCGCGCGGGCATCGACTTCGTCCGGCTGCTCGGCCGCTCCATGCGCTTCCGTCGTACGGCGGAGCAGGATCCGCAGACCCCGCACCCCGCACCGCCCAGGGTGCCGCTCCTCGGCCGGTGGCTCACCCACTACGGCGAGCGGGCCCGGGTCCCGGGATCGTCCCTGCTCCTGGCCATGACCGACCTGCTGGGCCGGCACTGGGCGACCGGCCAGTCCACGCTGGAGGACCAGCACCTGGGCGCGCTGCTGGCGTGGATCGCCCCCGAGGGCGAGGGCCTGACCGGCGCGGAGGCCGCGCGCCGGGCCGAGCTGGCGCGCGACACCGAGGGCCAGTTGCTGTGCCCGCCGGCGGGACCGGCGACCGACCCGGCCTTCGACAACCGGCTGCTCGCCCCCGCCATCGAGCGCTACGACCGCGCGCGCACCGCGTTCGCCGCCGCCGAGGACGGTCTGGAGGCCGACGACCGGCTCGGCGCGCTCAGCGCCGCCGAGCGGGACATCCGCGCCCTGGTCGAGAGTCGTACGCGGCCCACCTGGGAGTCGGTGTGGCGGGGCCTGGACCTGCTGCGGGAGCTGCCGGCCGGCGCGCACGTCGACGACCGCTGGACCCGCGACCGCTGGTCGTTCACCTCGCACCGGGACCGGGTCCTGGCGGGCGAGCCCCCGCAGCCGCGCCGCGACGACGCGGTGACTGCGGCGAACAAGCTGGCCACGCGCGAGCGCGAACAGGCCCGCCTTGAGGCCCAGGAGGCGCTGGACGATCCGCTGGTGATGGCCGGGCGGCGGCTGGCCGGGGAGGCGTTCGCGGGCGAGGTCACCGACGTGGTGATGGCGTACAGCGAGAGCAAGCGGCCCAGTCCGCGCCCGCTGGTCACGGTCCGGACGGACGACCGGCCGCACCTGGGCGAGCGGGTGCGGGTGTACCGGTCGCTGGGCGGCAAGCCGCAGGCGGCGGAGTACGCCGGTCCGGCGGGCGATCCCGGCGACGGGACGCTGGTCCTGCGGATCATGGACAAGATGGGCCGCGGCAAGGAGCCGGAGGCGGGGTCGGTGCCGGAGAAGGGCGACCGGGTCTGCTTCACCCTCTTCGAGCACGAGCAGCGGGGCGGCGCGAAGCTTCCCGACCCGGAGGAGACCCCGTGGACGCACGGAGGCCCGCCCGGTGAGGCGGCCGCCGTGCCGGAGGCCGCCGACGCCCAGACGGAGGAGGACGTGCTGTGACCGCCGACGCCACCACCACCCCGGTGACCGCCCCCGCCGCCCCGGCCCTCGACCCGGGCGCCGAGGCCGCGCGCGCCACCGCGGCGATCCTCCACGACACCCTGCACGGCACCGAGCGCGGGGTCGTCGTGGATTCCCCGCCGGGCGCCGGCAAGTCCACGCTGGTCGTCCGGGCGGCGCTGGAGCTGGCCGAGGCCGGCCGCACCCTGATGGTGGTGGCGCAGACCAACGCCCAGGTGGACGACCTGGTCCTGCGCCTCGCCGAGAAGAACCCCGAGCTGCCGGTGGGCCGCCTGCACAGCAGCGACACCGACGCGTACGACAAGGCGCTCGACGACCTGGCGAACGTACGCACCTCGGCGAAGGCCGCCGACCTCGCGGGCCTGGCCGTCGTCCTGTCCACGGCCGCGAAGTGGGCGCACGTCAAGGTGGACGAGCCCTGGCGGCACGCGATCGTGGACGAGGCCTACCAGATGCGCTCGGACTCCCTGCTGGCGGTCGCCGGGCTCTTCGAACGGGCGCTGTTCGTGGGCGACCCCGGTCAGCTGGACCCGTTCGCGACGGTGGGCAGCGAGCAGTGGGCGGGCCTGGCGTACGACCCGTCGGCGTCCGCCGTGACGACCCTCCTCGCCCACAACCCCGGCCTCCCCCAGCACCGTCTTCCGGTCTCCTGGCGCCTGCCGGCCTCGGCGGCCCGGCTGGTCTCGGACGCGTTCTACCCGTACACCCCGTTCCGCAGCGGCACCGGTCACGGCGACCGGAGTCTGGCCTTCGCGGTGCCGTCGGACGGCTCGGGTCCCGACCGGGTGATCGACGAGGCCGCGGTCTCCGGCTGGGGCCTGCTCGAGCTGCCCGCCCGGCACACCCCGCGCACCGACCCGGAGGCGGTACGGGCGGTGGCGTCGGTGGTCCGGCGGCTCCTGGACCGGGAGGGCGCGGCGCTGTCGGAACGCTCCCCCGGCCCCGTCCCGTTGACCGCCGCCCGCATCGCCGTCGGCACCGCGCACCGGGACCAGGCCGCCGCGGTGCGGGCCGCGCTGGCCGACCTCGGGGTGAGCGACGTGACCGTGGACACGGCGAACCGGCTCCAGGGCCGGGAGTACGACGTCACGGTCGTCCTGCACCCCCTCTCCGGCCGCCCCGACGCCACCGCCTTCCACCTGGAGACGGGCCGCCTCTGCGTCCTGGCCTCCCGCCACCGGCACGCCTGCATCGTGGTCTGCCGCGAGGGAGTCGACGGACTCCTGGACGACTATCCGTCCACGGAGCCGGTCCAACTGGGCACGCTGGTGAAGTTCCCGGACGGGTGGGAGGCCAATCACGCGGTGCTGGCGCACCTGGCGGAGCACCGGGTGGCCTGGCGCCCCTGACCGGCTCTCCGGAACCCGTCGGCGTGAGTGGGGGAGTAATTCCCTTAGGGCTAAGATTTCAGCACCATAATCTACGCCGCGAGGGGAAGACATGGCTCAGGGCAGGGCGGCGAGGCGGCCGGATGCGGTGGCGGGGATCGTCGGGGACTGGGCCCGCGAGCGGCCCGAACTGGACACCTCTCCCCTGGAGGTGCTCGCCCGGCTGCACCGGTCGTATCTCCAGTACCAGTCGCGGATGACCGCGCGGCTGGACGAGCACGGGCTGTCCGTCGCCGGTTTCGACGTGCTCACCGCGCTGCGCCGGGCCGGGGCCCCGTACCGGCTGACCGCCGGGCAGCTCGCGGCCTCCGGGCTGGTCTCGTCGGCCGGGGTCACCCTGCGGCTCGACCGGCTGGAGAAGGACGGCCTGCTGGTGCGTGAACGCGACGCCGAGGACCGGCGCGTGGTGTATTCCCGGCTCACCGACGCCGGACTGCGGAAGGTGGACGAGGTGTTCAGCGAGCACCTGGAGAACGAACGCCGGATGCTCGGCGGACTCTCGCCCGCCGAGCACCGCCAACTCGGCCGTCTGCTGTCGAAGCTGGAGCGTTCGATCGTGGACTCCGACGACGTTCCCGCTCAGCCCGCCGGGACGGGCTGAGCCTTCGACTGCCGCCCGGCCTGCGCCTGGTAGAGGCGACGCAGCCGGACCACGCCCAGGTCGTGCTGGTAGAGGTTCTCCCGCTGGTCGGCGTCCGCGGGCATGCTCTCCAGGATGACGCGGTCCTGCTCCAGGACCTCCCAGTGGCGCTCCTCGACGAGGGTCTTGTAGAGGAACCGCCAGGTGTCCCGCTGCCAGTCGCTCACCTTGCGGTACCGCCAGAAGAAGACGCCGGTGCGTCCGGCGTCCACCGGGCAGGCCATGCCGACGATGCCGAAGGGACCCCCGGGGCCTGCCGACGGCGGGTAGGGGATGGACAGGTCCACCCAGTCGACGCCGGTGTGGCACAGCTCGACCCAGTCGAAGTTGACGCCCCGCTGGTCGGTCTTCTCGAAGAAGTAGCCGCGTGCGGTCTCCCGGATGCGGAACTTGGCGGTGGTGTCACCGGCGAACATGGTGTGCGACTCCGAGTGCAGGAACGCGCCGTGCATCGGGTCCAGCAGGTTCTCCATGGCGAACCGCCACGGCACGTTCCACTCGGCGTAGCAGAGGAACGCGGAGATCTCCTCGTCGGCGAGTGGTTCGGGCAGGGTGAGTTCCACCGGGTCGGGGTGCTCCTCGTCGCCGAAGTAGGCGAGGATCGCGCCGCCGACCTCCCGGACGGGCAGTGAGGTGACGAGGGTCTTGCCCTCCAGGTTGCAGCCGGGCAGGCCCGGCACCGAGGTCACCGTGCCGCTGCCGTCGACCTCGACGCCGTGGTACCAGCAGGCGACGCGGTCGCCCAGGTGCTTGCCGAGCGAGAGGGGCGCGCCGCGGTGGGGACAGCGGTCGGCGAGCATGGAGAGGCCGCCGTCGGACTTGCGGAAGAGCAGCCAGTCCTCGCCGAGGGCGGTCACCCTGCGCATGTCCCCGGGCGAGACGAAGTTCGAGGGCACGACGGGGTGCCACTGGTTGCGCAGGCCGTGGGCGTAGATGTGGTCGGCGGTGTCGTGGGTCGAGAGGGTCATGTCAGGCTCCCAGGCGGTGCATCTCGGCGCGGAAGGCGTCCTCGGTCCAGGGCTCGCCCGTGGGGGTGCGCAGCTGGCGGGAGTTGAGGCCGTCGACGACGTCGGTCAGTTCGTGGCCGTCCTTGGTGAAGATGTCCTCGAGCGTGCGGGCGAGCTTCAGCTCGTACGGGGTGGGCTCGTGGTCACGGGTCTGATGGGGGTCCAGGAAGGGCCAGGTCTCGGGCACGGCGTTCTCCGTAGGGAAGTCGGCTGTTTCAGGGGGTTCAGAGGTTCAGGACGAGGCGGTCCGAGGCGCAGCGCGAGACGCAGATCATCATCGTCTCGCCGGTGGCGCGCTCGGTGTCGCTGAGGAGGAAGTCGCGGTGGTCGGGGGTGCCGGCCAGGACGCGGGTCTCGCAGGAGCCGCAGATGCCGTCCCTGCAGGACGAGGCGACGGCCAGTCCGGCGTTCTCGGCGGCCTCCAGGATCGAGGTGCCGCCCGCCACGCGCAGGGTCACACCCGAGGCCCGGCACTCGACGTCGAAGGCGCTGTCGTCGCCCTCCCGCGCCGCCGCGGCCGGTGCGGCGAAGCGCTCGGTGCGCACCTGCCCCTCCGGCGCCGCCTCCTCGACCGCCCGCAGCAGCGGTTCCGGGCCGCAGCAGTACACCAGCGCGTCGGCGGGCAGGTCCGCGAGCGTGCCGGCGACGTCGATGTGTCCGAGTTCGTCCTGCGGCACGAGGGTCACCCGGCCGCCGCCGAGCGCCGCGAGTTCGCCGCCGAACGCCATCGAGGCGCGCGAACGGCCGCCGTGGACGAGCCGGTACGGAACGCCGTCGCGCTGTGCCCGGCGGGCCATGGCCAGGATCGGGGTGATGCCGATACCGCCGGCGACGAAGACGTAGGAGGCGGCCGGTTCCAGGGCGAAGTGGTTGCGCGGCCCGGCCACCCGCACAGTCTGGCCGGGCCGCAGCTTGGTGTGCACGTGGCGCGAACCGCCGCGCGAGGCCGGTTCGTCGAGGATGCCGAGGCGGTAGACCCCGCTGTCCTCCGGGTCGCCGCACAGGCTGTACTGGCGGACGTGACCGCCCACGTGCAGGTCCAGGTGTGCGCCGGGTGCCCAGGAGGGCAGCGGCTTGCCGTCGGGGTGGACCAGCTCGACGGAGAGGACTCCCTCCGCCTCCCAGGTCGTGCGGTGGACGAGGAGGTCCAGTTCCTGCTCTTCGGCGGCTTCGGTGGCGCTCATGTCGGCGGGCCTCCCTACCGGGTGGGGATCTTGACGGGCGGGGTGAACGGGTTCTTCATCGGGCCGAGCGCGGCCAGGTCGACCTCGACGAGGGTCGGGCCGTCGGAGGCGACGGCCGCGTCGATCACCTTCGCGGCCTCGCTCGCGTCGCCGATCCGCGCGTAGGGCAGCCCGCAGGCGGCGGCGAGCCCGCCGAAGTCGGGCGTGAACAGGTCGACGCCGGAGCGGCGTTCGGTGTAGGTGGCCTGCATGTTGCGCAGGACGCCGTACCCGCCGTCGTTGAAGACGATCAGGGTGAGGCGCGGCCGCTCCTGGGCGAGGGTGAGCAGTTCGCCCAGGTGGACGGCGAGCCCGCCGTCCCCGGCGATCACCACGGTCGGCTCGTCGGGGCGGGCGAGGGCGGCGCCGATGCCCATGCCGAGGCCCTGTCCGATGCCGCCGCCGCGCGGGAAGACGTTGGCGCGCGGGTCGTGCATGGGGAGCAGGCGGTTGCCCCAGGACGAGGACGGGATGGTCACGTCCCGGGCGACGACGCTGCCGCGGGGCAGGGCGGCGGCGAGGGCGTCGCAGATCGCGGCCTGGGGTCCGATGCCGTCGTGCAGAGCGGCCCGCACCTCGTCGCGCACCCGGCGGACCCGGTCGGTCCACTCCGCGTCGGCCCGTACGGCGGCGTCGGTGAGCCGGGGCAGGACGGCCGCGGCGTCGCCGTGGAGACCGTGCCGGGCGGGGTACACCCGGCCGAGGGCGGCGGCGTCGACGTCGATCTGGATGTGCGCCTCGGGGATGCGCAGCCCGTAGTCGGCGGTCTCGTTGGAGCGGAAGTGGGTGCCGACGGTGACGACGACGTCCGCGTCGGACAGGAGCCCGCGTCCGGCGGGGGTGGTGGCGAAGTTGCCGATGACCAGGTCGTGGTCCTCGGGTACGGAGCCGCGCCCGGAGTTGGAGGTGAGCAGGCCGGCGCCGGTCGCCTCCAGCAGGGCGAGCAGTTCGGCACGGGCGGTGTTCGCGCCGCCCCCGGCCCAGATCAGCGGGCGTCGGGCGGAGGCCAGCAGGTCGCGTGCCGCGGCCAGCCGGGACGCGTCCGGCACCGGCACCTCGGGAGCGGGCGCGGTCTCGCCGTCGTCGTCCTGGGCCGCGTACTGGAGGTCGATCGGCCACTCCACGCTCGCGGGCCCGCCCGGCGCCGTGCGGGCCGCGGCCGACGCCTCGCGCAGGACGCGGCCCGCCTCCCGTGCGGAGGTGATGGTCGCGGCGTACTTGGAGACCGCGGCGAGCATGCCGGGCTGGTCCTTGGTCTCGTGGATGAAGCCGCGCCCGCTGCCGAGGTGCGCGGTCTCCACCTGCCCGGTGACGTGCAGGACCGACGTCCCGGAGGACAGGGCCTCGATCAGGGAGCCCGCCGCGTTGCCGGCGCCGGTGCCGGTCGAGGTGAGGGCGCAGCCGATGGAGCCGCGGGCCCGGCCGTAGGCGTCGGCGGCGTTGACGGCGCTCGCCTCGTGCCGCACCGGCACGAACCGCAGGTCCGGGTCGGCCTCGACGGCCTCCACCAGCGGCAGGTTGTGCACGGACACGATGCCGAACACGGTGTCGACGCCGAGGGACTTGAGATGGGCGGCCAGGAGTCCGCCACCGTGGTCGTAACGCATACGAACTCCTCAGAGGATGCCGCGGCCGACTCCGCCGCAGACATCGATGCTGGTTCCGGTGATGTAGGAGGCGCGCGGCGAGAGCAGCGAGACGATCGCGTACGCGACCTCCTCGGCGCGGCCGAGCCGCCCCAGCGCGATGCCCCGGTCGGCGGCGATCTCCGCCTGCCACTCCTCGTAGGTGAGGCCGCTGTCGGCGGCCGCGTGGCGGCGGGTCCACTGCCCGGTGTCGACCAGGCCGAGGCAGACGGAGTTGACGCGGATGCCCTCGGGGGCGAGTTCGCGGGCCAGGGAGGCGGAGAGGTTGAGGATGCCGGCCCGGGCGGCGCTGGTCGTGATCAGCCGGGTCTCGGGCTGTTTGGCGAGGACGGCGTTGACGTTGACGATCGCGGCGGCGTCGGAGGCCCGGAGGTGGCCGCGGGCCGCGCCGAGGGGGTTGAGGACGCCCGCGAACTTCAGTTCCAGTTCGTCGCGCCAGTCGTCCGCGGTCGTCTCGTCGAGGGCCTTCATCCGGGACTGTCCCGCGTTGTTGACGAGCCCGTCGAGGCGCCCGCCGAGGTGCGCGACGGCGCGCTCGGTGAAGTCCCGTACGGCGTCGGCGTCCCGGACGTCGCAGACGCCGGTGTGGAGCCGGTCCGGGCCGGCGCCGAGGCCGGCCGCGGCCTTGGCGAGCCGGTCGGCGTCCCGTCCGCAGGTCGCGACGCGGGCGCCCTCCGCGAGCAGGGCCCGGACCGTGGCCAGGCCGACGCCGGAGCTGCCGCCGGTGACCAGGACGGTGCGGTCGGCGAGGCCGAGGTCCATGGGGTACTCCTTGCAGACGGACGTACGGATGTACGGATCTCTGTGTGTGGGGGCGGGTTTCAGTGCATGGTGAAGCCGCCGTTGACGGCGACCACCTGCCCGGTGAGGTAGCCGGACTCCTCCCCGAGCAGGAAGGAGACGAGCCCGACCAGGTCGTCGGGCCGCTGCGGCCGGGGTACCGCGCGGTTCGCCGCGTACAGGGCGTGGCGCGCGGCCGGTACGGTCTCGGTCGCCTCGACCTCGGTCAGTCCGGGGGCCACGGCGTTGACGGTGATGTCCCGCTCGCCCAGTTCGCGGGCCATGGCCCGGGTCAGCGCGAGGACCGCGCCCTTGGAGGCGATGTAGTGGGCCAGGCGCGGGGAGCCGTAGAGGGCCGCGTCCGAGGCGATGTTGACGATCCGCCCGGGGCGGGACATCAGCGGCAGCAGGTGCTTGGCGACGAGCCACGGACCGCGCGCGTTGACGGTCATCAGCCGGTCCCAGGTCTCGACGTCGATGTCCTGGAACTCCCGGCCGCCGACGCCGTTGGCCAGCGCCGCGTTGTTGACCAGGCCGTACACGGGCCCACCGGCGAGGCGGGCGGCCAGGGCCTCGACCGAGGCGGGGTCGGCGACGTCCAGGAGGACGGACTCGGCCGTGCCGCCCGCGTCCCGGATCGCCGCCGCCGTGCGGGCGCCCCACTCCGGGTTCAGTTCGGCGACGACGACCCGGAACCCGTCGGCCGCCGCCCGGCGGGCCATGGCCTCCCCGAGGCCACGGCCCGCGCCGGTCACGACGACCGTACGGCGCCCGTCGGAGGGGTCAGTCACGGGTGACGCCGTACAGCGGGGAGTACTCGGGGTACGTCGGCACCTGCGGCTTCTGCGTGCCGATGATCACGCAGAAGAGGGCGTCCGTGTCGCCCTCGTTCTTCAGCGAGCGGGTCACCCCGGCCGGGACCACGATCATGTCGCGGTAGCCCAGCGTGCGGTACTCGGTCTCGTCGGGACCGCGGTGGATGCCGACGCGGACCTCGCCCTCCAGGACGAAGAACGCCTCCTCCACGTCGTGGTGGGTGTGGGCCGGGCCCTCGGCGCCGGGCGGCAGCAGCATGTTGGAGAAGGTGAAGCCGCGGGAGGGGATGATCCGGCCGTCGTCGTCGTGGTTGCCGGTGGCGCCGGAGCCGACGTAGCGGATCTGCGCCCGCTTGTACTGCGGTCCCGCCTTCTCCTGGAAGGACAGGGTGCCCCAGTCCGGCTCGCGGGAGGCCTTGGAGGCGATCAGGGAGTCGGTGTACTTGGCGAGGTCCGAGCCGTTGTCGTAGTCGTCGGTGGTCAGCGGCATGGTGATCAGCCCTTCCGGGTGCGGTTGCGGGTACGGGTGTCGGTGACGATGTGCAGGTGGGAGAGCAGCCAGGCGTTGAAGTGCTCGGGCTGTTCCTGGTTGGCCAGGTGACCGGCGTCCTTGACGATCACGTAGGCGGTCCGGTGCAGACCGCCGGCCAGGACCTGTGAGGCGTCGGGGCCGGTGATCCGGTCCTTCTCCCCGCACAGGACGAGCGTGGGCGCGGCGACCCGGGCGAGTTCGCCGCGCAGGTCGGTGCGGGCCATCGACTCGGCCGCCTGCCGGTAGCCGGGCGGCCGGACCGCGTCGGCCATGGTGTCGACGACCCGCCGCACCAGTTCGGGCGGCGCGTCCTCGGAGACGAGGCGGGGGCCGCGCCGCTCGGCGAAGGCGCGCGGGCCGAGGCTCTCCAGCTCCGGGACCCGGGCGCGCATGGCGGCGGCCTTCTCGCGGCTGGTGCCGGAGCCGGGGGTGGAGTCGGCGACGGTGAGGGAGGCGACGAGGTCCGGGTGCCGGGTGGCGAGCCGCAGCCCGATCACGCCGCCCCACGAGACGCCGACGACGTGTGCCTCGGTGTCCCGCGCGCGGATGACGGCGGCGGCGGTGTCGGCGTAGTCGTCGAGGGTGAGATCGTGCTCCGGATCGGCCGACTCGCCGTATCCGGGCGCGTCCCAGGCGACCATCCGGTGGCTCGCGGCGAGCGCGTCGGTCTGCGGTGCGAAGGCGGCGGACGAGGAGCCGATGCCGTGCAGGCACAGCACCAGCGGTCCGTGGTCCCCGGTCTCCGCCAGGTGCAGCCCGGCGAGGTCGTGGGCGGTCACAGGATCTGCCCCCGGCGTCCGGCCAGCGCGGCGAGCGAGCGCAGCACGGCGTACGGGACGACCTGGCTGGTCGCCGGGTTGCCCGGGTCGGGGACGTGGCGGACCTCGAAGCGGTACGAGCCCTGCGGCCCGTTCGCCTCGATGACGTGGGAGGTGTGCGCGGCGCCCGGGTCGGCGACGACCCGTACCCGTACGGCGTCGAGGTCTCCGACCGCGAGGGCGACGGAGGCGGCGACGTTGGTGGACTTGGGGAACCTGACCGGTACGTCGCGTGCGGTGCCGCGCATGACCTCCACCGGCCCGGAGGCGGACCGCATGCGGGCGAGCGTCTCCTCGTCCATCCAGGGCTGTTCGAGGGTGGACGGCAGTTTGGTGGTGGTCAGGGTGACCTCGCCGAGCGGCCCCATGGCCCGTACGGCCTGGAGCAGGTCGAGGCCGCCGACCGCGCCGCCGGTGAAGTAGACCCGGCCGGGTCCGGCGGTGAGGAGCTTCTTGGCGAGTTCCTCGTCGGTGAGCGCTCCGGTGGAGGCCACGAGCAGGTCGGTGCCGGAGGCGAGGACGGCCTCACCCCATTCCCGTACGACGCCCTGGCCGGCGGCCTCGACGATCAGGTCGCAGGCGGCGAGGGCTTCCTCCATGGCGAGCTGCGGGGCGGGAACGGCGTCGCCGAGGGGACGGTTGTCGACGATGCCGACGAGTTCGGCGCCGGGCACCTCGCCCGCGGCGAGCGCGCCGCCGACGGTGCGGCCGATGGCGCCCCAGCCGACGATGCCGACCTTGCGTGTGCCGCCGTTCATGCCGCTGCTCCTTCGGTGCCGGCCGGGGTGGGGGTGGCGGGGGCGTCCACGGGCGGGACGACCGGGCTGCCGTCGGGGGTGCCCGCCATGTGCGCCCGGATCCGCTGCGAGGGCGGGCCCGCGGTCCCCCACAGGTCGGACAGCTCGGGGGTGCGCCGCCACACCTTGCAGATCCAGGTGTCCTCGACGATCTGGGCGACCTCGGTGGTGTACTCGCAGACCAGGCCCGTGGGGTCGGTGAAGTACGAGAACGTGTTGTTGCCGGGGCCGTGCCGGCCGGGGCCCCACTCGGGGGTGATGCCGTGGTGTTTGAGCCGGCCGAGGCCGCGCATGAAGTGGTCAAGCGAGGTCATCTCGTAGGCCACGTGGTTGAGGGAGACCCACGGTGCCTGGTTGAAGGCGACGCAGTGGTGGTCGGTGCCGCAGCGCAGGAACGCCATCTGGTGCTCGGACCAGTCGGAGACGCGCATGCCGAGCACGTCGCGGTAGAAGGCGACGGAGGCGTCGATGTCGGGGGTGTTGAGGACGGCGTGGGTGACGCCCACCGGCAGGGACACGTCCCGACCGCGCGCGGTGACCGCCCAGGTGTCGGCGGAGAGTTCGACCAGCCGTCCGTCGAGGTCGTGGAAGCGCAGCCCGTAGCCGCCGCCCACCTGGTCGAGCGGGCCGGGTCCGGTGACGAGCGCGATGCCGCGGGCCCGGAGCCGGTGCGCGGCCTCGTCGATCTCGGCCGGGGTGCCGAGCGCGAAGACGAGGCGGCCCAGGCCGACGGTGTCGGAGCGGGTCAGGCGCAGGGCGTGGTGCTCCTCGCCGGTGCCGCGCAGCCAGCTCGCGCTGTGTTCGGCCTCGACGACCTGGAGGCCCCACACCTCCTCGTAGAAGTCGACGGCCTCGGCGTAGTTCGGGGTGAGCAGTTCGACCGAGCGCAGGGCGCGCAGGCGGCCGATCGGGGGGTGGGTCGTGGCGAGGTCGGTCGGGGGGTGGTTCATGGCGGGATCTCCCGTGGTGTGGGTCAGTTGGCCCAGGGCAGGGGCGTGGAGTCGGTGCCCCAGTACAGGGACTTCTGCCGCTGGTAGGCACGGATCAGGTCGCGGCCCTTCTCGATGCCGAGCCCGGAGTCCTTCACCCCGCCGAAGGGGGTGGAGACGGAGAACTGCTTGTAGGTGTTGATCCAGACGGTTCCGGCCTCGATCCGCCGCCCGAGCCGCCAGGCGGCCCGCGCGTCCCGGGTCCAGATGCCGCAGGCGAGCCCGAAGACGGAGTCGTTGGCCTGGGCGACGAGTTCGTCCTCGTCCTCGTAGGGCAGGGCGACGAGCACCGGGCCGAAGATCTCCTCCTGGCAGACGCGGGCCGAGTTCGGCAGGGAGTCGATCACGGTCGGCAGGTAGTAGGCGCCCTTCGCGTACCGCTCGCCCTCGGGTACGGCGCCGCCGCACAGCACCCGGCCGCCCTCCTCGCGGGCGAGTTCGACGGCCGCGGCGACGCTGTCGCGGTGCGCGTGGTGCACGAGCGGCGCGACCTGTGTGCCGGGGGCGGTACCGGGGCCGACGCGCAGCTCGCGCACCCGCCGGACGAGTTCCGTGACGAAGGAGTCGTACCGCGAGGCGTGCACGAAGAGCCGTGAACCGGCGATGCAGGACTGGCCGCTGGAGGAGAAGATCCCGTACATGACGCCCGCGAGGGCCTGTTCGACGTCGGCGTCCTCCCGCACGATCGTCGGTGACTTCCCGCCCAGTTCGAGCGAAGCGGGCACGAGCTTGTCCGCGGCCACGCGGGCGATGGCGCGTCCGGTGGCGGTGCCGCCGGTGAAGCCGATCCTGCCGACCAGCGGGTGTCTGGCGATCGCGTCGCCCACGACGCTCCCCCTGCCCGGCAGGACGGCGAGCAGCGCGGTCGGCAGTCCGGCCTCGGCGAGGACCCGGTGGACCAGGCGCCCGAAGGCGAGGGAGACCAGCGGGGTCCACTCGGCGGGTTTGAGCAGGACGGCGTTGCCGCCGGCCAGGGCGGGTGCCGTCTTCTGCGCGTCGGAGGCGATCGGCGAGTTCCACGGGTTGATCGCGCCGACGACGCCGATCGGTTCGTGGGTGCTCATCGTGAGGTACGGGCCGCGCGAGGGGGTGAGCGCGTCCTCGCCCGTCTCCAGGGCGGCGGCCGTGTACCGGAAGGTGCCGGCGGCGCTCAGCGCGAGGGCGCGGGTCTCGCCGAGGGTCTTGCCGGTGTCGGCGGTCTGCAGCGCGGACAGTTCGTCGGCGTGCTCCTCGATCAGGTCGCCGATCCGGTACAGGACGCGGGCCCTGCGGTGGGGCGGGAGGTCGCGCCACTCGGGTGCGGCGGCGGCCGCGGCGGCCGCGTGCGCGGCCTCGTCCACGTCCTCCGCCGAGGCGGCGTGGCCGGTGGTGAGGACGCTTCCGTCGGCCGGGTCGACGGTGTGGATCGGACGTCCGCCGCCACGTCGCCACTGTCCCGCGATGAGTATCTCGTCGGCTGGGATGCGCGGCATGAAGGGCCTCCGGGTGGGGTGCGTCTAAGTGCTAGAAATCTAAGGGCTTAAATATTTTTCCCGCAAGGGGCCGCCGTCGGAAATTTTCGACGACGTCAGGAGTAAGCCTTGCCTAACCTCGGCTGGCTACCGGTAGAACTTAAGCGCTGAGAAATTCAGCGCCTACATAAGTAGGGCGCGCACCTCTCCAGCCCTCACCGCCGCCGGGCACGCGGTCGCTCCGCCGTGCCGTGCGGCCCGAACCGTCCCGTGCGGCCCTGTAGCCTCCCCTCCGTACGGGATCCGGAGACCTCACCATGACGATCGACGCAGCTCGCGACACCCCAGGCCGACATGGCGACCAGGCCGAGCTCGCGGCCGCCATCGGCGCCCGCTTCGAACGCCTGCCCCTGTGCCGCTGGCAGGTGATGGTCCGGCTCGTCGTCGGCGCCGTCACCTTCTTCGAGGCGTTCGACCAGCTTCTGATCGCCTACGCCCTGCCGGACCTGCGCGCCGAGTGGCACCTGGGCACGACCCAGGTCACGGCTCTGATGACCGTCGGATCCATCGGCATGCTGGTCGGCGCCCTGGTGTCGGGCAGGCTCGCGGACCGCATCGGCCGGGTGAAGGTGATCGCCGGCTGCATCGCCCTGTCGGGCCTGTGCAACCTGGCGCTGACGCTCTGCACCTCGCCCGAGCCGTTCATGGCGCTCCGCTTCGTCCAGGGCATGGCCATCGGCGGCGAGGTACCGATCGCGGCCACCTTCATCGCGGAGATCACCCGCGCCCACAAACGCGGTCGCTTCGTCCTCCTGTACGAGCTGGTCTTCCCGGCGGGCCTGACCGCCGGCGCGCTGCTGGCCGCCTGGCTGGTGCCGGTGCTCGGCTGGCGCTGGGTGTTCGGCCTGGCGGCCGTCCCCGGCCTGCTGTGCTTCGCCCTCGCCCGCTACGTGCCGGAGTCGCCGCGCTGGCTCGCCGACCACGGCAGGCACGAGGAGGCGCTGACGACGATGGCGTCGATCGAGCGGAAGGTCGAGAGGATCACCGGCGCCCCGCTGCCCGCCCCCGCTCCCGCGTCGCGCGTCCGGTCGGCCGCCGCGGGCAAGGGCGGCGGCCTGCGCGAACTGCTGAGCGGCAGGTACGGCAGGCGCACCCTCGTCATCGGAGCTCTCTGGTTCACGGGCTACTTCGCGAACTACGGCATCACGTCCTGGCTGCCGACCATCTACAAGGACCACTTCGACCTCAGCCTGTCCACGGCACTGCTCTACTCGACGGTGACGAGCTGCGCGGGCCTGGTCGGCTGCCTGGTCGTCGCCCTCACCGTCGACCGGGTCGGCCGCCGCAACACGGTGATCTGGTGCATGGCGGCCGCGGCCCTCTGCCTGCTGCTCCTGGGCCTGACCGCCGGCGGCTCGGCGGCGAGCGTCCTGGTCTGGACGTCCCTGGCGGCGGTCTTCCTCTTCGGCTCCAACATCTGCCTCTACCTGTACACCCCGGAGCTGTTCCCCACCCGGATCAGGGCGCTGGGCTCCAGCGTGGGCGGTGCGGCGAACCGCCTGGGCGTCATCCTCGGCCCGGTCGTGGTGGGTGCCATCTACGCGGGCGGGGCGCTGGGCGGGGTCTTCGTGACCCTGGCGGTCGTCTCCGTCGCCGGCTCCCTGGTGGCGGCGGCCTGGGCGGAGGAGACCAGCGGCCGCACGCTGGAGGACATGGCGCCGTAGCCGGCGCTCACCCGGCGTGCGTGCGCGCGATCCCCGCCGCGAGCCGGCGCACCAGCTCCCGGGCCGCCTCCGGGGCGACGACCTCGATGTGCTCGCTGAACTGCAACAACTGGCGTACCGCGTCGATCCGGTCGTACGCCACGGTGACCTCGACCCGCCCGTCCGCCCCCGGTTCGCCCGCCGTCCTGAGCCTGGCGCCCAGGATCCGGCGGGCGAGGTCGAGGCTGCCGGCGTCGACGCGGGCGGTGACCACGACGCGCTCCTCGCTCTCCAGCGCCTCGCCCAGCTCCCGCGCCGTGCCCACGAGGTCGGCACCGGGCCGCAGCCGGCGGGCGCTGTCGAGTACGGTCCAGCGCTGGAGACGGGAGAGGGCGAACATGCGGGGCCGCCCGTCGCGGTCGGCGACCAGGTACCAGCGCCCGCCCCGCTGCACGAGCCCGTACGGGTCGACCACGAGGTCCCGCGCGGTCGTGGCGCCGCTGCGCCGGTAGACGATCCGCAGCCGCCTGGCCGTACGCACGTCGCGGACCAGGCCCGCCACGTCGGGCAGGGGCGCGGCCTCCTCGAACCAGGGCCGGTTGTCGATCGCGATCACGTCGGTGAGGGCCAGCGGCAGGTCGTCCCGGGCGGGCGGCGGTGACCGGCGTGAGGTGAGCTTGCGCAGCGCCGACCGGGCGGCCGCCTCGCCGCCGAGCTGGCGGGCCCGGTCGAGATCGAGCCCGACCGCCCGCAGCAGGTCCGCCTCTCCGGTCGTCAGCTTCGCCAGGTCCACCTGGTCGCCGGGCAGCAGGCTGATGCCCCCGTACTTGCCCCGCTCGGTGAAGACGGGGATGCCCGCGTCGACCAGCGCCCGCACGTCGCGCAGCACGGTCCTCGTCGAGACGCCCAGCTCCTCGGCCAGCGCCTCGGCGGTGGTTCGCGGATGCGCCTGCAAGGCGGCGAGCAGCTCGATCAGGCGCTGGGGCCGGCTCATGGCGACAGCTCCCTCGTAGGACTCACTCCGCCGGATCTCCTCGTCGGAACACGACAATCCCTGTCATGTTCTCACGCGAGGCTGTACCGCGAGGGCCGGAACCGGCCCGCCCGGAAGGAGCCCGACAGCCATGCCCGCACCGAATCTCTTCCTCGTCTACGTCACCGACGTAGAGCGCGCGACCGCCTTCTACTCCGACCTGTTCGACATCAAGCCGGTGATGACCACACCCCGCTACGTTCCGTTCGAGGTCGCCCCGGGCGTGCTGTTCGCGCTCTGGAGCGGCGGCGCGGACCAGGTCGCCCCGGGGACGCCGCGCACCTCGGAGGTCGGCCTCATGATCCCGGGCTCCTCGGCGGCCATCGACGGGATCCACGCCGCGTGGGTGGCCAGGGGCGTCACGGTGGTCGAGGAACCCCACGACGAGGTCTTCGGCCGCACCTTCGTGATCGCGGACCCGGACGGCAACCTGATCCGGGTGTCGCCGGTCGACTAGCTGTGTGGGCATGGATAGCAGAGGGTGCGGGGTGGGCATCAACTCGCCGTCGCGCTGGAATGTGCTTGTGCCGCAGGGACAGGATCGTCCCTGACGCGCGAATGTCCCAGCGTGATCAGTGGATTGTTGACTGGAGGTCTGCGTGCCGAGTGAGGCAGTTGAGTCGTGGCAGCGTGTTGTGTCCTGGCTACGTGAGTACGCCCCGGTCAGTCACCGCGCTCTGGGGGATGCGGCGAGCGAGGAGGAGATCGCTGCTGTCGAGGAGAAGACGGGTGTTCGGTTCCCGAAGGCCCTGCGTGCCTATCTGAAGGTCAACAACGGGACCGTCACCCGGCTCGACGCGTCGAACGGCCTGACGGGGTCCTGCCCTGAAGGCGAGTTCCTCGTCGGCGGATGGGCGCTGCTGCCTCTGTCGAGTATCGAGCGGCTGCATCATCAGATGATGCCTGGTCCGAGCGAGGATGAGGACTATTGGAGGAAGGGCTGGATTCCCTTCGCCGCCGAGTCCTACTCGTGTGGTGAGATGTACGGCTTCTTCATCGACGCGGAGACAGGTTCGGTGGGGCAGTGGAGTGACGGCGACGTAGAGACCATGGGTCTTTTCCCGGACCTGTCGGAATTCTTCGCATCGGTTCTCGAGGATCTGGAGCGGATCCTCGGTCCGGAGGAAACCAGTCAGCGGATCCAGTGTGGCTGCGTCACCCTCAACTGAGGCACACGGGGAGCTTCTGGGTCGTGGTGGTCGGCGCCCATCCGGTGATCGTTTCCGGTCAGCGCACTACCGAGCCGAGCGGCACGCCGGCGTCTCCTCCTACCGCCGCGGCAGCCGCCGGATCAGCAGGCCAGTGACCGCAGCCAGGGCCCCCAGCAGCCACGAGCAGTCGATCAGCGCCCGCGTGAAGTCGGTGGCCGACAGGGAAGCCGCCGTCTCCTGCGGGTCGGCGCCGAGCAGGGCGACGAAGAGCGTGCCGAACACGGCCACCCCCAGCGAGATGGCGGCCTGGTTGACGGTGAGCAGGATGGCGGAGCCCGCACCGGCGTCCTCCGCGGGAACGGTTGCGAGGATGCTGCCGACCAGCGGTGCCGCCACCAGTCCGCCGCCCGCACCGGCGACGAGCAGCGCCGGAGCCATGGTGAGCGCGGCGAGGGGCGGGTCCGGTGCGGGGCCGGGCAGCAGAGTGACGATGAGGACGAGGTATCCGACCGCCATGGCTCCGGCTCCGGCGACGAGCACGGCCTTCCCGTACCGCGCCACCAGTCTCCGGCCCACCATCGAGGCACCGGCGAACCCGACGCCGAGCGGCAGGAACGCGATGCCCGAACCGAGCGGCGACAGGTGCAGCCCGTCCTGGAAGACGTAGGCGAGCAGCAGGAACAGCCCGTAGTTGCCGCTGTAGAAGAAGACGACGACGGCCAGTCCCAGACTGAATCCGCGCTTGCGCAGAAGGGAGGGCCGCACGAGCGGCATACCTCCCGAACGGGCACTTCGCTGCTCCACCCGCCACAGCGCGGCCAGCGCCAGCGCCGAGCCGCCGAACATCGCCCAGATCCACGGCGGCCACCCGCCCGCCTGGCCCCGGATGAGCGGATAGATGAGCAGGGTCATGGCGATCGCGGTCAACAGCAGCCCGGGAATGTCGAGTTCGTGCCGGTCCCCGGGCCGTGACTCGGGGAGCAGGGCGGCAGCACACGCCGCCGCGACCAGCCCGATCGGCACGTTGACCAGGAAGACGGAACGCCAGCCCAGGCCGAACACGTCGAGTTCGAGCAGCAGCCCGCCGAGAATCTGCCCCGCGATCGCCCCCATCCCCAACGTCGCCCCGTACAGCGCCAGGGCGCGGGGCCGTTCCTGCGGCGAGAAGACGGTCTGGATCAGCGCCAGCACCTGAGGCAGCATCAGAGCGGCCGCCAGCCCCTGCCCGATGCGCAGCAGGATGAGCGCCCCGGCCGTCGGCGCCGCCGCGCACGCCGTCGACATCACCACGAACGCCACCAGGCCCGTCACGAACACCCGCTTGTGCCCGTACGTGCCGCCCAGCCGCCCTCCGGTGGTCAGGGCGACGGCGTACGCCAGCACATACCCGCTGATGACAAGCTGGAGATCGGCGAACCCCGCGTTCAGATCGCGCTGAATGGAGGGGGCGGCGACGTTGACGATCAGTACGTCGAGGATTCCCATGAACGTGGCGGCGAGCAGCACGGCCGTCGCACCTCGCCGCCGCCCTCGCCCGCCATCGCCGACTGCCGTGTCTGCTCGGTCCATGGCCGACACCTACCACCCTCGGGGCGGCGGACCGGATCACCCGGCCCCGGTGTCCGGCGATTCCGCCGGGATGCCGCCGTGCCCCTCACGCCGTCCGCGCCTCGCGAGCAGCGGCCGTACCCAGCTCGCACCAGACGTACTTGCCCCGGTTGCCCTCGCGGGCCAGCGGCTGCCAACCCCACACGTCCGCGCAGGCCCGCACCATCGCCAGCCCCCGCCCGTCCTCACGGTCCAGGGCCCGGTCGAAGGGCTGCGGCGGCTCCGGCGGCGAGGGATCCGCGTCCCAGGCGCCGAGGCGGAGGACTCCGGTCCCGGACCAGCGCACCCGGAGGGCGGCGGGCCCCTTGGTGTGCCGTACGGCGTTGGAGACCAGCTCCGTCGCCAGCAGTTCGGCGAGGTCGACCAGGCGGATCAGGCCGTGCATCGTCAGGATCAGCCGGAGGGTACGGCGGCAGACGGTGACTGCGCGGGGGTCGTTCGGGATGTAGAGGGAGTACTCCCACGGATCGTTTTCGGGCATGTCGGCTCCTGTGACGGGGAGGGTGGAGGCGGTGCGGTGTCATGCCGCGTCCGTCACGGCATGACGGAGCGGTGCGCTTCCAGCACCATGCGTTGCACGTTGCTCACTTCGCGTCACTGACGGTAGGGCATATATTTATTACTCAGCAAGCCGATCGCGTAATCTTGCCGCGAACGAGCCAACCACGGGCGTTCGTTGAGCGAGGAGGAAGCTGTGCCGCCCAGACGTACGCCCACCGCGCGCCAGGAGCGCCTGGGGTCTGAACTACGAAAGATGCGGGAAGCCGCGGGCCTCAAGGCCACCGAGGCGGCCAGCCTACTGGGCGTGAACTCCGTCCAGATCAGCCAGATCGAGTCCGGGATCGCGGGCGTGAGCGAGGAACGCCTGAGGCGACTCGCCGCGCATTACGCCTGCACGGACGACGAGTTGGTCTCGGCTCTGGCCGCGATGGCGACGGACCGCACGCGCGGCTGGTGGGAGGAGTACCGGGGATCACTGCCGAACTCGTTCTTGGACCTCTCGGAGTTGGAGCACCACTCCTCCCTCCGGTGGGACGTGGATTTCCTGCACATCCCGGGGCTGCTTCAGACCGATGACTACGCCCGCTCCCTCTTCTCCTACGTGAACCCGCAGTTCTCGGCGGACGAGATCGAGCGCTGGGTGGAGCACCGCAGGAAGCGCAGGGTCATCATCGAACGGTCGCGGCCGATCCCGTACGAGGCGGTCATCCATGAAGCGGCCCTGCGGATCAAGGTCGGCAACGACATCCAGGCGAGAGCACAGCTCGCCCACGTCCTGGATCTCTCCGCGTCCGACCACGTCACCGTGCGCGTCATCCCCTTCTCGGTGGACGGCTTCGCCGGAGCCGGCAGCGCCATGGTGTACGCGGGTGGACCCGTCCCCAAGCTGGACACCGTTGTACGCGACGCGCCTCACGGCACCCTTTTCGTCGACGCGGAAGCCCAACTGGGTCACTTTCGAACACTTTTCCGTAGGGTGGGAGAAGTGGCGTTCGAGCCGGAGCGTTCCCGTGACTTCATCCATGAGCTGGCGAAGGAGCTGTGAGACCTGATGACCCCCGGCGCATGGAAGAAGTCGTCCCACTCCGGCGGGGGTGAAGGCAACGCCTGCGTGGAGGTGGCCCCCCGTCCCCCTCGGATAGCCGTCCGCGACTCCAAGGCGCCCGACCGCGCCGTACTCACCTTCCCCGCCGCCTCCTTCGCCGCCTTCCTCGACACCCTCCGGAAGCCCGCCCGGGAATAACCGGAGACCCCCTCCTGTTACGTCGCCGAGCGACCCCGCCACGCCACACGCAACAGGAGGCACCCCGCCATGCCCGCAGACGCCGCAGACGCCGCCGAGGAGATCCGGGGCACCGCCCAGGGCACCGCCCCCGTCCCCCTCTCCGTGCTGGACCTGGTGACCGTCGGCGCCGGACGGACCGCCACCGACGCCCTGCGGACCAGCGTGGACATCGCGCGCCTGGCCGAGCGGCGCGGTTTCCACCGGTACTGGGTCGCCGAGCACCACTCCATGCCCGGCGTCGCCTCCTCCTCCCCCGCGGTGATCCTGGCCCACCTCGCCGCCCACACGGACCGCATCCGGCTCGGCTCGGGCGGCGTCATGCTGCCGAACCACGCCCCCCTCGTCATCGCGGAGCAGTTCGGCACGCTGGAGGCCATGGCCCCCGGCCGCGTCGATCTCGGCCTCGGCCGCGCCCCCGGCACGGACGGGGCCACCGCCGCCGCCCTGCGTCGCACGGACCGGCTGAACGAAGGCGCCGACGACTTCCCGCAGCAGCTCGCCGAGCTGATCCGGTTCCTGGACGACGACTTCCCCGACGGGCATCCGTACGGGCGTATCCACGCCGTGCCGGGGCCCGTGCAGGCCACCTCGCCCGGGGGCGTGCAGTCGGCCCACCGGCCGCCGGTGTGGCTGCTCGGCTCCTCCGGGTTCAGCGCGCGGCTGGCCGGCACCCTCGGGCTGCCGTTCGCCTTCGCGCACCACTTCTCCGCGCAGAACACCGTCCCGGCCCTCGACCTGTACCGGGACTCCTTCCGGCCGTCCGCCGTCCTGGACGCGCCCTACGCGCTCATCGGCGTCTCCGCGCTCGCGACCGACGACGAGAAGGAGGCCCGCCGCCAGGTGCAGGCGGCCGCGCTGAACATGGTGCGGCTGCGCACGGGCCGGCCGGGGCTCGTGCCGACGCCCGAGGAGGCCGAGGCGTACGACTTCAGCCCGATGGAGGAGGAGTTCGTGCGGTCCTGGAACGCCAACGTCATCCACGGCACCGCCGACGAGGTGCGGACCGGCCTGGACGACCTGCGCAAGCGCACCGGCGCCGACGAACTGATGCTCACCGCCAACGCCCACGGCGGCGACGTGCGTCTGCGTTCCTACGAGCTGATCGCCGACGCCTACGGTTTGCCGGCCGCCTGAACCCCGGCCGCGCCGGGCCCGGCGGAGCCCAGCAGCGCGGAGATGCGGTCCGGTGCCACCGGTCGGGAGTACAGCCAGCCCTGACCGGTGTCGCAGCCGATGCGGCGCAGGCGGGTCGCCTGGTCGGAGGTCTCCACGCACTCGGCGGTGACGGTCAGGCCGAGCCGGTGGGCGAGCTGGACCATCGCCTCGACGATGACCTCGTCGGCCGGGTTGCCCTCGGCGGTCGCGGCCGACCCGGCACCGCCGACGCCCTCGTACTGGAAGCCCCGCACGAAGGCGCCGTCCAGCTTCAGGACGGAGACCGGGAGCCGGCTGAGGTACGCCAGGTTCGAGTAACCGGTGCCGAAGTCGTCGATGGCGATGTGGACGCCCATGTCGCTGAGCGCCTTGAGAACCTGGAGCGGGCGGCCCGCCGAGCCCATGACCGCCGACTCGGTCAGCTCCAGCTGGAGCAGGTGCGGGGCGAGGCCCGTCTCCTCCAGGGTGCGGGCCACGTCCGCCACCAGGTCGGAGTCCCAGACCTGGCGGACCGCCACGTTGACGCTGACGAAGATCGGCGGATCGTCCGGGTGGGCCAGCTGCCACCTGCGCGCCTGGTGGCAGGCCGTGCGCAGGATCCAGCGGCCGAGCGGAACGATCGAGCCATCCTCCTCCGCCAGTGCGATGAACCGATTCGGCGCCAGTACGCCGAACTGAGGATGATTCCAGCGGATGAGCGCCTCGACGCCCCGCACCCGGCCGTCCTCCATGCCGACCAGCGGCTGGTACTCCAGCGCGAACTCGCCGCGCTCGATGGCCGGACGGAGCGTGGCCGCGAGCGCCTGACGGGTCATGCGGGTGGCGTTGCGCTCCGGGTCGAAGAGCGTCCAGCGGGCCCGGCCGTCGGCCTTGGCCCAGTACAGGGTCGTGTCGGCCGCCTGCATCAGGGCGGTGGGGGTGGTACCGGCGGTGTGGCGTTCGACGACGCCGACCGAGGCGGTGACCGAGAGACGGCGCTCGGACAGCTCGAACGGCGGCTGGAGGGCCGCCAGGACGGCTTCCGCCAGATCGGCGACCTGTTCGGTCCCGGTGGAGTCCTCCACGAGCAGGGCGAACTCGTCGCCGCCGAGCCGGGCCACCAGCGGGGCGCCGCCCGAGCGAGTACCGGCGGCCTCCTCCGCGCACCGCGTCAGCCGCTCGGCCACGGCGGCCAGCAGGCGGTCGCCGACACGGTGGCCGTGGGTGTCGTTGACGGCCTTGAAGCCGTCCAGGTCCAGGTAGCAGACACCGATCCGGCCGGTGCCGCCGTGCTCGTAGGTCTCCGCCTCCAGGGCGGCGGTCAGCCGCTCGAAGAACAGGGCGCGGTTGGGCAGCCGGGTCACCGGGTCGTGCATCTGGAGGTGGCGCAGCCGCGCCTGGAGTTCGCGCCGCGCGCTGACGTCGGCGACGGACAGCAGCAGGCCCGGGGTGTCCCCGGCGTCGGCCAGCGGCTCGACCGTCACCTGCGCCCACAGGGAGTGCCCGTCGGCCCGCTTCAGCCGCCGGGTGCAGCGCAGCCGGGGCTGCCGGCCGCGCAGCACCTCGCGGTACGCGTGCCAGATACCGGCGTCGGAGGCGAGGTCGACGAGGTCGGCCGCCACGCAACCCACCAGCGCGCCCGGGTCGTTGCCGAGCAGGGTGCCGAGGGTGTCGTTGGCGCTGACGACCAGGCCCTCGGCGTCGACGACGGCCATGGCGAGAGGGGCGGCGGTGAACACCGAGCGATAGGCCGCGGGTCTCTCGCGCCCCGTACGAGGAGCCAGGTCATGGTCACTCTCCGTGACGGCCGACCGGTCGAGGGCTGCCGCGGACGTCGGCCCTTCGGAGGTTCCGTTCACCGCTCGCTCCCGCAGTGCCTCGATCTCTGTTCGTGCTCTGTTGGTGCAGGAAAGTGTGCCGATCATAGAGGCTGACACCGGACCCTTCCAGCCGCCTTTCCGCGTTCCGGACCAAGCGGCCACTCTGAGAGATCGTTTCTGCTCACACCTGGACGGGTTCTTCGCGCCTCCGACCAGTTGTGACGTTCCGTGAGTGCTGCCGGGGTGTCGACCGGGAGGCCGACGGCGAAGCCGCGGACGGCTCACCCATCCGGTGCAGGCGAACAGGGCGTAATACGACAATCATGCACAAGCTGGGTGCGGTGTCCCGTCGACCGCCCCGGAGGTTCATGTGCCACGCCTGCGCACCACGGCGGCGGTGTGCACCACCATGTCGGCCCTCGCGGCGACCTCCCTGATCACCGCCCCCTCGGTCGCCGAGCCGTTCTCGCCGGAGCCCTGCGCCCTCGAGCGCACCGAGGTGCACCACTCCGAGGGCCTGGACACCTGGAACGCGGCCTACCCGCGGCCCGCCCGCGCCCTGGACGCGGTGATGATCTTCCTGTCCTTCCCCGACTCCCAGCCGCTGACGTCGCCGGCCGAACTCACCGCCGACCACTTCCCGGCCACCAGCCGTTTCTTCCAGCAGGCCTCGTACGGCGCCTTCAACCTGCGCCCGCACCCGATGCGGAACTGGATCCCGATGCCGAGCCCGTCGACGTCGTACGCCATACGGCGCGACTGGAGCCCCGAGCACCGGGCCGCCTACCTGCGTGACGCGCTGCGGGCCGCCGACCGGCACGTCGACTTCTCCCGCTACGACGTCGTCTACTTCGTCGCGGACCCGGACGCGCCCGGCGTGGACTCCGACGCCACGAAGGTCGTCAACCTGGAGCGTCCGATGCGGGCCGACGGCACCGCCCTGCGGCGGGTCGTCACGGTCTTCGAGAACCATCCGCCGGACCGGCTGGTCCTGGCCCACGAGACGGGGCACGTCTTCGACCTGCCCGACCTCTACCACCGGCCCCTCGACGGCGAGGGCGACTGGGACACCCACGTCGGCGACTGGGACCTGATGGGCAGCCAGTTCGGACTCGCCCCGGACCTGTTCGGCTGGCACAAGTGGAAGCTGGGCTGGCTGGAACCCCGGCAGGTGACCTGCGTGCGGGGCAGCGGCCCGACCCGGCTGACCCTGGAGCCGCTGGCGGCGGGGCCGGGGGTCATGGTGACCGGCGCGGCCGGGGCGCCGGCCTTCGGTCTCGGGCGGGGGACGAAGCTGGCCGTGGTGCGCACGGGCGCGGACACCGTGCTCGCCTTCGAGGTGCGGACCCCGGTCGGCAACGACGCCTCCGCCTGCCGGGCGGGGGTGCTGGTGTACCGGGTGCACAGCGGGGCGGAGTCCGGGGGCGGGCCGATCGAGGTGATCGACGCCCATCCGGAGACCGAGTCCTGCTGGGCCGACTCGGTCTACCCACCCCTGGCCGACGCCCCGGTGGGCCTGGGCGAGAGCTTCACGGTGCCGGGCGAGGGCGTCCACGTGGCGGTGGAGGGACGCTCGGAGTCCGGGGCGTGGACCGTACAGATCACACCCGGGTGAGGGGTGCCCCGACGCGAGGAGCCGCGGAGCGCGGCGAATCCGTGCAAAAACAACGATGGCGAGGCGGTTCGCGCTTTCCGCGAACATGCCTCGCCATCGCCAACGTGCGCCGCCAGGGACTCGAACCCCGGACCCGCTGATTAAGAGTCAGCTGCTCTAACCAACTGAGCTAGCGGCGCCTGCTGACGTCGTAGACCTTAGCATCCTGGTCGGCGGAGGGAAAAATCGAAATCCGCACCGCCGAACGCGCGGCCCGCACGGCCGCCCAGAGCAGGATTTCCGGGCCCGGCAGCCACGGCATGCGGGTGTCCGGCGCCACCAGCCACCGCGAACCGGAACGGGCGGGCCCGCCCGCGGGGGCCGGCACGGTCACCGCGTCCCCGGCGCCGTGACACAGCAGCGGCGGCACCGCGCCCGTACGCCCGTCACCCCTGCCGCGGGCGCTCCACTCCTCCCATTCGAGGAGCGAGGGCAGCCGCTGGGCGGTGCCCGGCGCGGCGAACAGCAGCATCCGGCCCCGGAACTCCGCCACCGGGCCGGACCCCGGGCCGTCGTCCCACATCCGGTCCAGCATCCGGCGCCCGAAGATCGCGGGGGCGCTCACCACGTCGAAGGCGGAACCGCAGGGCAGGACGACCGGGGCCTCGGGCCGGTCCTCCCACAGCGCCAGCGTGCTGCGCGGATACGCGCTCGCCGAGGCCAGCCAGGCGGCACCGTCCGAGGTGACGTCCGAGACGTGGGGCGTGGCGTTGCGTGTGCTGCTCATGCCGCATACATCTACCGGGCGTGAGGGAGTCGCTCCGCTGGGTTGCGGGAAATGGGGACAGGACGACAGGGAAGGGAGTATCTTGCCCACCCTCCTGGCATATGCGAACGGGCTACTCCGCCGACTCGCCGCGCATCAGATCGCGTCCGAACTCCACCATCTTCTTCGCGTAGTCCTCGGTCCACTCGGCGCGCTCGGCGATGTCCGCGGCGGTGAGCCGGTCGAACCGTCGCGGGTCGGCCAGCTGGGCCGCCGCGACCGCCTGGTACTCCATCGCGCGGTCCGCCGCCGCGCGGAAGGCCTGCGTCAGCTCGGTGGCGCGCTCCAGCAGCGCCCGGGGGTCGTCGATCGACTCGAGGTCGAAGAAGTGCTCGGGATCGGCGGCCGCCTCCGCCGGCTCGAAGAGCAGGGGCGCGGGGCGTAGCCGCGGTTCGTTCCGACGCGGCGTGGGCTCCGCCATGTCTTCTCCTCCTCGTACGTCACGACGACCCTCCCCCGCACGCGGGGGCACTCCGTCGGAGTGGGCCACCGTCCATTGTCCCGCGCCCGCGCAAGAGGGCGGGGCGTGCCCGGCGCGGCGCCCGGACACACCCCGCCCTCCGGGGCGGGACCACGCGGCTCGCTAGCCCGCGTACGTCTCGAACTCGGCGACCTTCGGGGTGCCCGAGGCGCCGGTGATCTCGAAGGTGATCTTCGTCAGGGAGACCGCCGGGAAGCTGATCACGCCCGCCCCGCTGCCGGTGGCCAGCACGGCTCCGGTGCCGTGGTCGACCAGCCGGTAGGAGCGGATGGCGCCCTCGGAGCCCGCCGCCTCCCGGATGGCGACCTTGGAGACCGTGGTGGGGGACGACCACTTCACGGAGACCGAGCCGGTCGTCCCGGCCGGCGACCAGTACGTACCCAGGTCACCGTCGCGCACGTTGCCGTAGCTGGTGCCGCTCGCCTTGGACGAGCCGTCGGCGCCGGCCCCGAGGCTGAGGTTGGTGCCGTTCGGCGGGTCGGTCGGGTCCGGGGAGGGCTCGGTCGGGTCGGTCGGGTCCGGGTCGGTGGGGTCCGGGGACGGGTCGGGGTTCTGCGGCGTGCAGCTGCCGTCGGACACCTTGAGGCCCTTGTTCGCGCCCGCCGTGGCGCTCACCACGGCGGGTACGCAGGAGGCGGCGTCCAGGCCGTAGGAGTACGGGATCGAGACCGTGGTGTTGGACTTCGGGTCGGGTCCGGCCGGGTTGGTGTCCTCGCCGGGCTCGGACCAGGTCACGTTGTCGAAGATGTTGCCGCTGACCTGCCAGTAGCCGGCCTGGTCGGTGTAGAAGGTGCCGAGGACGTCCTTGGAGTCCTCGAAGTAGTTGTTGTCCACCTTGGCCTTGGCGCCGGCCCGGGAGTTGATGCCGGACTCGTTGAGGCTCACGTAGTGGTTGTTGTAGATGTGCGAGGTGCCGCCGCGCAGCAGGGGGGTGCGGGAGTCGATGTTCTCGTACTTGTTGTGGTGGAAGGTGACGTACCCGTTGGACACGTCGCTCTCGCTGGAGCCGATCAGTCCGCCGCGGCCGGAGTTGCGCAGGACGCTGTAGGACAGGGTCACGTACTGGGTGTTGTCCTTCATGTCGAAGAGGCCGTCGAAGCCCGCCGACTCGCCGCCCGAGGCCTCCAGGGTGGTGTGGTCGACCCAGACGTTGCGGACGTCGCTCTCCATGCCGATGGCGTCGCCGCCGTTGGACGTGGGCGAGCCCGACTTCTTGACGTTCCGGACCGTCACGTTCTGGATGATGATGTTGCTGGACTCCCGGATGTGGATGCCCAGCTGGTCGAAGACGGCGCCGCCGCCGACCCCGACGATGGTGACGTTGCTGATCTGCTTCAGCTCGATCTTGTCGGCCGCCGTGCTGCAACTGTCGCCCGACACCTTGCTGGTGTTGCCGTGGTTGATGGTGCCCTCGACCTCGATGGTGATCGGGGTGGCGCTGTCCGCCCGGCCGCACAGGGCCTGGTGGATCGCGGTGCCGGTGGTGGCCCGGACCGTCTGCCCGCCCGCGCCGCCGGTCGTGCCGCCGTTCTGGGTCGCGTAGCCGGTGGCGCCACCGGCCGCGGCCGCCGCCTCGGGCATGGCCAGCACCACCCCGGTCGCGGCGGCGAGGGCCAGTGTCCCCAGCGCCGCCTGGAGTCGCAGCGCGACGGGTCGTCTCATCCTCGGTCTCCCCTTCGTCTTCACATGCCGGAACGAACGAACTGTCGTGATCATGTCAATACGACAGTCGGGAAAGCGCTTTCTCGCCGTGAGAATAGGGTTCGCTCCGAGACCTGACAAGGGTTCAGGTATTTTCAGGTAGTGGAACGATAGACATGTACATGAATCGCACCGGCGTCGATGTGCACCCCGGGCGGAGCTGAGGTACGCTCAAGCTGCCTGATCACGGGGGTCAACCCCCAAAAACCGGCAGTGCGTTGGTGGTCCAAGGAAAGACGCCTCACTTCCCGTGAGGAAATGCAGGTGCAAGGCCTGCCCAGCGCTCCATGGAGAACCCCGGCCCCGCAGCAGCGGGACCGGGGTTCTCGCGTGTCACGACCCCTGACGGGAACCTCAGGCCTGCACCACCGGCTCCCGGGTGAAGAGCGCGCCCAGTTCCGGGGCGTTGACCCGGCGGTCCGCCAGGCGCAGGCCCTCCCAGATGGTGACCTGGTTCGCCGTCAGGACCGGCTTGCCCAGCTCCTTCTCCAGGGCCGGGATGTGGGCCGCCGTGTGCAGGGCGGTGTCCGGCAGGAGCACCGCCTCCGCGTCCGGGCGGTCGGCGGCGCGGGCCAGCGCCAGCACCTCCGCCTCGGTCCAGGTGCCGACCTCGGCGGCCGTGATGATGCCCGAGCCGACCACGGCGACCACCTCGATGCCGGCGGCCCCCAGGAACTCCGCGAAGAGCTGTGCCACGTCCTGCGGATAGGTCGCGCCGATCGCGACCCGCCGCGCCCCGACCTCGCGCACCGCGTGCACGAAGGCGAACGAGGTCGACGAGGCCGGCAGTCCGGCGGTCTGGGCCAGGCCGCGCACCTGTTCCTGCGCGCCCTCCCAGCCGTGCACGAAGCTGCCGCTGGTGCAGGCCCACACCACGGCGTCGGCCCCGGCCAGCCGCAGCTCCTCGACGCCGGCCGCGAGCCGCCGCGGAGAGCCCATCTCCAGCAGGGCGTCCACCCGGTGCGCGTCCTCGCCGATGTCCGTGTGCACCAGGTCCACCCGGATGTCGCTGCCCAGCAGCTGCTCGATGCGTGGATAGTCGTCCTCGCCGGAGTGGCCCGGGTACAGGAACCCCAGTGCTGTCATGTCCACCCTTCCTGCTGCTGTTCGGTGTCCGGGCCGTCCGTGACGCCCGGGATGTCCGCCACTGCGGGGCCGGCCGGTCCCGGCACCGCGGGGCCGGTGCGCGCCGACGGGTCGGTCAGCGTCTGGTACGGCCCCACGGCACAGGTACCCAGTCGGCGCAGCGCCGCCCACATCGTCACTTGGTTGGCCGAGATCACCGGGATCCGCAGCTCGGCCTCCAGCTGCGGGATGACGTCGTAGGTGGGGAGGTTCGTGCAGGAGATGAAGAGGGCGTCCGCCGCGCCCTCGCCGGGTACCGCCTGGCGCGCCATGTCGGCCACGTCGCGGTACGGCACCTTCCAGATGTGCCGGGTCAGCCCCATGAAGGCGCAGCCCGTGACCGTCACTCCGGCCTCGGCGATGTACGCCTCCAGCGACCGGGTGACCGACACGGTGTACGGCGTCACCAGCGCGAGCCGGCGCACGCCCAACTCGGCCAGCGCGTCCAGCAACGCGCCGGAGGTGGTCACGGACGGGACCGCGCCCGCCCAGGTCATCGCCTCGCACATCGCCCGTTCGCCGGCGACGCCGCCGACGAAACTGCCCGAGGTGCAGGCGTAGGCGACGACCTCGGGGGCGATGGCGTTGAGGGTGCGCACCGCCTCACCGAGGGTTTCGTGCTCGCTGACCATCCGCGCGAGGTCCAGACTGACCTCGACGGGCACGAAAGGGGTTCGCGTCATGTGCAGCGAGACCTCGTCGGGCACCCATCGCCACAGCTCGCGATCGAGTGCGAAGTCGAACGGGGCGACCACGCCGACCCCGCGTTGCGGAGCTGGTCCGCCGAGAAAGGAGATGTCCATGGCACGCACCGGCCTCACACTGAGGAAGGAGAGGGCAACGCACCGTTACGCACGGCCGTGTTGACGAAGGTAGGTTGCGGTGCGAGCGTGGTCAATCCGCCCGCGTCACTCCCAGGTCAACAGCCGGTTAACTTCCGCGTCAACACCCGAACCGCCGCAGTTTTCCCCGTACCTCCCCCGTACCGGAGACACGCCTGCCGATGAGCACGCCCACGCTTCTCGTCCTGGATGCCGAACCACTCCCCCGGCTGGGCCGGCTGACCGGCCGGGCCCGGATCGAGCACACCGACGCGAAGTCCCTCGCCGAGCGGTTGCCGCACGCCGACGTGCTGCTCGTGTGGGACTTCAGCTCGCACGCGGTGCGCGAGGCGTGGCCCGGCGACGGCCCGCGGCCGCGCTGGGTGCACACGGCGAGCGCCGGGGTGGACCATCTGATGTGTCCGGAGCTGGCCGATTCCGGGACGGTGGTGACCAACGCGCGCGGCGTCTTCGACCAGCCGATCGCCGAGTACGTCGCCGCGCTCGTCCTGGCGATGGCGAAGGACCTGCCGACGACACTGCGGTTGCAGGGTGAGCGGACCTGGCGGCACCGCGAGTCGATGCGCGTGGCCGGAACGCGTGCCTGTGTGGTCGGTTCCGGACCGATCGGGCGGGCGATCGCGCAGACGCTCAAGGCGCTCGGCATCACCACCGCGCTGGTCGGCCGCACCGCTCGCACCGGTGTGCACGGGCCGGACGAGCTGGACCGGCTGCTGGCCCGCGCCGACTGGGTGGTCGCGGCGGCGCCGCTCACCGACGACACGCGCGGCATGTTCGACGCCCGGCGGTTCGGGGTGATGCAGCCCTCCGCCCGGTTAGTGAACGTGGGGCGGGGTCAGCTGGTCGTGGAGGACGACCTGGCCGAGGCGCTGACCAGGCGCTGGATCGCGGGTGCGGCGCTGGACGTGCTGAGCCGGGAGCCGCTCTCTCCGGAGAGTCCGCTGTGGCGGGTCCCCGACCTGATCATCTCCCCGCACATGAGCGGGGACGTGGTCGGCTGGCGGGACGAACTGGGGGCGCAGTTCGTGGAATTGTTCGAGAGCTGGGCGGCGGGCCGGCCGCTGGCGAACGTGGTCGACAAGAAGCGCGGATACGTGCCCGGACACTGACGTCCCAGGAAGCGGGAGGGTGCATGACGGACCTCGACCTCACCGAGCTGACCGCAGTACAGCTCGTCGACGGTTATCGCAAGGGTGTCTTCAGCCCCGTCGAGGTGACCCGGGCGGCGCTGGACCGGGCCGAACAGATCCAGCCGGAGGTGAACGCCTTCGTCCGGCTCACCGGCGAGGAGGCGCTCGACCGGGCCCGGCGGGCGGAGGAGCGGTGGCGGCGCGGGGAGCCGTGCGGGCGCCTGGACGGGGTGCCGGTCACGGTGAAGGACATCCTGCTGACGCGCGGTCAGCCCACCCTGCGCGGCTCCCTGGCCGTCTCGCCGGACGGCCCCTGGGACGAGGACGCGCCCTCCGTCGCCCGGCTGCGCGAGCACGGCGCGGTGTTCCTCGGCAAGACGACCACGCCCGAGTACGGCTGGAAGGGCGTGACGGACTCGCCGCTGTCCGGCATCACCCGCAACCCGCACGACCCCGCCCGTACCGCGGGCGGCTCCAGCGGGGGCGCGGCGGCGGCCGTGGCGCTCGGGGCGGGGCCGCTGGCGCTCGGCACGGACGGCGGCGGGAGCGTGCGCATCCCGGCCTCCTTCTGCGGCGTCTTCGGCCTGAAACCGACGTACGGGCGGGTGCCGCTCTACCCGGCGAGCGCGTTCGGCACCCTCGCGCACGTCGGCCCGATCACCAGGGACGCGGCGGACGCGGCGCTGCTGCTGGACGTCATCGGCGCCCCCGACGCGCGGGACTGGTCGGCGCTGGGGCCGGCGCCCGGGTCGTACACCGAGGCCCTGGCCGGCGGGGTGCGGGGGCTGCGGGTGGCGTACTCGCCCTCGCTCGGCGGGCAGGTGGCGGTGCGCCCGGCGGTGGCGACGGCCGTCCGGCGCGGGGTGCAGCGGCTGGCGGAACTGGGCGCGTTCGTCGCGGAGGTGGACCCCGACTTCTCGGACCCGGTGGAGGCCTTCCACACGCTGTGGTTCAGCGGGGCGGCCCGCGTGGTGCAGCATCTGCGGGCGGGTCAGCGGGAGCTGCTCGACCCGGGGCTGCGGGAGATCGTCGGGGCGGGCGCCCGGTACTCGGCGCTGGAGTACCTGGCCGCGGTGGACGTCCGGATGGAGCTGGGCCGCCGGATGGGCCGCTTCCACGAGGAGTACGACCTGCTGGTCACGCCGACGCTGCCGATCACGGCGTTCGAGGCGGGCGCGGAGGTGCCGAAGGGTTCCGGCCACCGACGCTGGACGGGGTGGACCCCCTTCACGTACCCCTTCAACCTCACCCAGCAGCCGGCGGCATCGGTCCCGGCGGGCACCGACGCGGACGGCCTCCCCATCGGCCTCCAACTGATCGCCGCCCGCCACCGCGACGACCTGGTCCTCCGCGCGGCCCACGCGTTGCAGGGGGCGGACCCGGCGTAGTCCCGTCCGGGGGAATCCCGGGTGGGGGGGTGGGCCCGGGCCGGGGTGATTCCAGCCCGGCTCCGTCCATGCCCGGCGCCGTCCAGGCACGACGCACCCCAGGCACGACGCACCCCAGGCCCGGCGCACCCCAGGCCCGGCGCATCCCAGGCCCGGCGCATCCCGGGCCCGGCAGGCAGCGGCGGACCGGCATGAGGGGCGCCCACCCCGAGCGGGGCCCACCCCGCGCGGGGCCCGGCCTGAGGGGAACCCCGACCCCCGCAACGCGTGGCACCCGCTCGACCCGGGCCACCACGCACCGCCCGTCGAGGGCCGCGACCGGCCGGCCCGGCGCAACCCAGGCCCGGCGCATCCCAGGCCCCGCAGGCAGCGGCGGACCGGCACGAGCGGCGCCGAGCCCGAGCGGGACCCGGCCTGAGGGGAACCCCGGCCCCGGCAACGCGTGGCACCCGCTCGACCCCGGCCACCACGCCCCGCCCGTCGAGGGCCGAGGCCGGCCGGCCCGGCAGGGGGCGTCGGCACGCCCGCACGGCCCCCGCCCACGCCATGACACAACGCCCCACGAAGACACGGCATCCCGCCCGACGGCAGAACCACGCCGCAGGCGAGATGACCGACACCGCGAGGGGGCAGGGTCCCTTGGCGGTAGGCCGGGCCGCCCAGCCGGGGGCCCGGGCCGCCCAGCCGGGAGGCCGAGACACCCAGCCGGGGGGCAGGGGCCCCGGCGGGAGACCGGGCCCCGCCGGGGCAGGGGCACCCAGCCGGGGGGCCTCCAGGGCACCCCGCGACGGGCCCCGCCCTCCCCGCCCCACCGCCGGAGGCTACGCGCGGCGGAAGCTGAGGGTCTCCCCCGCCGCCCCCGTGCGCCACAGGTCGTTGCAGGCCTCGGCCATCGCGGGCAGGCCCTCGACGATCTGGCCCCAGACGGTGCCGGGGACCCAGCCGACGTCGGCGTTGAGCAGGAGGTTGTTGCGCTCGTAGAACAGGGCGAGGTCGACGAGGGTGGTGCCCGCGCGGACCTCCCGGTCGTAGCCGTACGCCTTGGTGCCCAGTTCGGCGCCGGCGAAGGCGAAGTAGCACAGGTCGCCCGGAATGGGCGTTACCGTCGGATTCTCCAGTGGTGGCTCGGATGTCGCGAAGGGCGGGAAGAGGGCGTAGATCTCGTTACGCGCGTATTTGGCGTGATACACGTCGCTGCCGAGAGGGAGGGCGTCCCAGACGGCCTTGCAGGTGATCGGGGCCCGGTCGTCGAGCAGTTGGGCCGTGCAGGTGATTCCGCGCTTGACCAGCGAGACTTCGATGTAGCGATCAGCCATGCCTCCATGGCAGTGCCCCGCGGCCCCGCGGTCAAGGGCGCGGGGCCGAGGTATCGGACTGAAAACGGTCGGCATAACCCATCACGCTTCGGGTAGCTGCGCGCCCATGGCTCCACCACACAGAACCCCGCCATGGGGTATATCCGACCAAAGGTCCAGGACAGCCGGGCCCACACGCCGGTCGCTGCTCGCGGGGGTCGCGGCGCTCGGCGCACTGGGAGCGGCCGGCTGCTCGCGGGTGGCCACCGCGTCCGACGTGGAAGGCGGTGACCTTCTCGACCGGCTCAGGGCACAGGGCGTCGCCCGGCTCGGCATCGCGGGCGAGATCCCCTTCGGCTACATCGACAAGAACGGTGAGCTGACCGGCGAGGCACCGGAGCTGGCCAAGGTCATCTTCAAGCGCCTCGGAGTGGACCGGGTGCAGCCGGTGCCGACGGAGTTCGGCTCGCTCATCCCGGGGCTGGCGTCGCAGCAGTTCGACGTCGTGGCGGCCGGGATGTACATCAACCCCGAACGCTGCCAGCAGGTCATCTTCTCCGACCCCGACTACCAGATGCTCGACGCGTACATCGTGCGCAAGGGCAACCCGCTCGGGCTGCGCGACTACAAGGACGTCGTCGAGAAGAAGGCCAAGTTCGCGACCGGCACCGGCTACGCCGAGATCGCCTACGCGGTGGAGCACGGGTACAAGGAGGACGACATCCTGATCGTCCCCGACCAGGTGGCCGGCCTCAACGCCGTCGAGTCCGGGCGCGTGGACGTCTTCGCGGGAACGGCGCTGACCGTCCGCGAGGTGGTCAAGAAGTCCAGCAAGGCGGAGGCGACCGAGGCGTTCGCGCCCCTGGTCGACGGCAAGCCGCACGTCGACGGCGGCGGTTTCGCCTTCCGCCCGGACGAGACGAACCTGCGGGACGCCTTCAACGTCGAACTGCAGAAGCTCAAGAAGAGCGGCGAACTGCTGCGCATCCTCAAGCCCTTCGGTTTCACCGAGAACGAGATGACCGATCTGACCGCGAAGGAGCTGTGCGGCGGATGACCTCGGGACTGTGGGAACTCGTACTCCAGGGCGTCTGGGTCACCATCCAGCTGCTCTTCTTCAGCACCCTGCTGGCGACGGCCGTCTCCTTCGTGGTCGGCATCGCGCGCACCCACCGGCTGTGGGTCGTCCGCTTCCTCGCGGGCTTCTACACCGAGGTGTTCCGCGGCACCTCCGCGCTGGTGATGATCTTCTGGGTGTTCTTCGTGCTGCCCCCGGCCTTCGGCTGGCAGCTGGTGCCGATGTGGGCGGGCACGCTGGCGCTCGGCCTGACCTACGGGGCGTACGGCTCCGAGATCGTGCGCGGCTCGCTCGCCGCGGTCGACCCGGCGCAGCGGGAGGGCGGCATCGCGCTGAGCTTCACTCCCTGGCAGCGGATGAGGCTGATCCTGCTGCCGCAGGCCGTGCCGGAGATGATCCCCCCGTTCTCCAACCTGCTGATCGAGCTGCTCAAGGGCACCGCCCTGGTCTCGATCATGGGCATGGGAGACCTGGCGTTCAGCGGCAACCTGGTGCGGCTGGCGCTCCAGGAGAGCGCGGAGATCTACACGTACATCCTGCTGATCTACTTCGTGATCGCCTTCCTGCTCACGCGCGTGATGCGCGGCCTGGAGAAGAAGCTCAAGGCGGGTGTCGGCAAGGCACCGCGGAAGAAGACGGTGGCCGTGCCCGTGCCTGAGGGAAGTGGTGTGTCGTGAACTGGGACTGGAGCGCGGTCTCCGACTTCATGCCGCACTTCTGGGACGGTCTGCTGGTCACCCTGCAGATCCTGGTCCTCGGCTCGCTGGTCTCGTTCGGCCTGGGCCTGGTGTGGGCGCTGCTGATGCGGGTGCCGAGCCGCTGGGTGACCTGGCCGATCGGGGTGGTCACCGAGTTCATCCGGAACACTCCGCTGCTGGTGCAGCTGTTCTTCCTCTTCTACGTGCTGCCCGAGTGGAACATCACCTTCTCGGCGCTCACCACCGGTGTGGTCGCCATCGGCCTGCACTACTCGACGTACACGATGCAGGTCTACCGGGCCGGCATCGAGGCGGTGCCGGTCGGCCAGTGGGAGGCCGCGACGGCGCTCAACCTGCCGCTCGCGCGGACGTGGACGGCGGTCATCCTGCCGCAGGCCATCCGCCGCGTGGTGCCCGCCCTCGGCAACTACGTGATCTCCATGCTCAAGGACACGCCGCTGCTGATGGCGATCACGGTGCTGGAGATGCTCGGCGAGGCCCGGCTGTTCTCGCAGCAGAACTTCCAGTTCACCGAGCCCCTGACGGTGATCGGTGTGGCCTTCATCATCATCTCCTACCTGGCCTCCCTTGCCCTGCGAGCCCTGGAGCGACGCCTTGTCCACTGACACTCTCCCCAACCCCGAGAAGAGCCCCGACCGAGGCGGCTCCGAGCTGATCCGCCTGGAGCGGGTCACCAAGCGGTTCGGGGACAACACCGTCCTCGACAACCTCGACTTCGCCGTGGACGCGGGCAAGCACGTCACCCTGATCGGGCCGTCCGGCTCGGGCAAGACGACGATCCTGCGGCTGCTGATGACGCTGCTCAAGCCCGACGAGGGCACGATCACCGTGGACGGGCAGAAGCTGTTCCCGGCGACCGAGAAGGAGCGTCGGGAGGTGCGCAAGCAGATCGGGATGGTGTTCCAGCAGTTCAACCTGTTCCCGAACATGACGGTGCTGCGCAACATCACCGAGGCGCCGGTCACCGTGCTCGGCCTGTCCAAGGACGAGGCCGTGGAGCGGGCCAAGGAGCTGCTCGACATGGTGGGCCTCGGCGACAAGTGCGACGCCCACCCGGCCCAGCTCTCCGGCGGTCAGCAGCAGCGGGTGGCGATCGCCCGGGCGCTGGCGATGCGGCCGAAGGTGCTGCTCCTCGACGAGGTGACCTCGGCGCTCGACCCCGAGCTGGTCGCGGGCGTCCTCGACCTGCTCCGGGACATCGCCCGCAGCACGGACATCACCATGCTGTGCGTCACCCACGAGATGAACTTCGCCCGGGACATCTCGGACCAGGTGCTGATGTTCGACTCGGGCCGGGTCATAGAGGCCGGCCCGCCCGAGAAGATCTTCAGCGAGCCGGAGCACGACCGGACGCGGGAGTTTCTCAGCGCGGTCCTGTAATTGCACGGGGCGCCTGCCCCAACGTCCGAGGTCGGGGCGTTGGGGCAGGCCACCGGCATGTGCCAGAGGGCCTGCGCCGCAGATGAGGGCCCCGGAATCCGGTCAACAAGCCCTCACGAGAGGCTTCTTGGCGGCTATCGTGAAAGCCGGGATGCACCAGCGAGCGCAGGGGGAGACCACCGTGGCGCTGCAGCACAGGCCGACCGCGCCGCACCACTCGGCCCAGGACGCCCTGCGCGTCCTGGAGACGGTGACGCGGCACAGCTCCGGAGTCACCGCCGCCGAACTGGGCCGCGGCTCCGGTCTCGACCAGGAGCGGCTGACCGCGCTCCTGCGCATGCTGCGCCGCGAGGGCTACGTCGAGCAGACCGCCGACGGCGCGTACGTCAGCGGTGAGGCCCTGGCCCGCCTGGGCTCGGCCGACGGACGCGAGCAGGCGGTGCGGGACAAGCTCCAGCGCACCCTGGACCGGCTGCGCGACTCGGTGGGCGCCGCCGTCTACATCAGCCGGTACGTCGACGGCGAGGTCAGCGTCACCCAGTACGCCGACAGCCCGGCCACGCCCAAGGTCAACGAGTGGGTGGACTTCCGGGTCTCGGCGCACGCCACCGCGGTCGGCAAGAGCCTCCTGACCCAGCTGGACCACGCGGGCCGCCGCGACCATCTGGCCCGGCACAGGATGGCCCGGCTGACCTCGCGCACCATCACCAGCGACGCGCTCCTGATGTCACGGCTGGAGTCCCAGCCGCCCACCGTGCCGGTCCTCGACCTCCAGGAGTACGCGGTGGGCACGGTCTGCGCGGCCGTCCCGATCACGGCCGGCTCCTCCGTGGGCTGTCTGGCCCTGTCGCTCCCGGTGGAGCAGGCGCACCGGCTGCGCGAGGCGGCGGACGAGCTGAACCGGAACGCGGCGCCGGTGCTGCTGTCGCTGACGATCTAGCGCGGCCCCGGTGGCCGGGGGTGGTCGGGAGCACCCCCAGGGACCGGGTAGTATTTTCGTCGTCGCCGACCGCGTGAAGCGGACGGCGGGAGTCATGCGCCGCTAGCTCAGTTGGTTAGAGCAGCTGACTCTTAATCAGCGGGTCCGGGGTTCGAGTCCCTGGCGGCGCACAGCACAAGATCCCCCTCGCTCCGGCGAGGGGGATCTTGCTCGTTCGCGCCCGATCAGAAGGTGACGTCCGAGCACGCGTAGAACGCGTTGCCCGTGTCGGCGATCGTCCAGACCGCGACGATCACGTGGCGTCCGCTCAGCCCGGACGGCACGGTGCCGGTGTGGGAGAGCGTGGCCGGGGGCTGCTGGTTGTTGTAGGGCACCGTGAAGAACGGTGTCAGGTTGAGGTCGGACCGGGCCAGGTTGTGGTTCTGGTTCCAGCCCGGCTTGGTGACGTAGTACTTGAAGTCGGTCGTGGCGTGCCGGGCGGTGAACTGCCAGCGGAAGGTGTAGCTCTGCCCGCCGTTCACCTTGGTGGCGGGCCACGCCTGGCCGTTGGGCTGCTTGGGGCTGTCCAGCGGGGCGAACGAGCCGACCCCCGCGGAACAGATCTTCCCGTCGGCCGGCCCGGCCGCCGGGAAGCCCTTGGGGCCCTCGACGCTCTGCGGCTCCCACTGGATGGAGCCGCACCCGCTGACGGTGCCGTTCTGGCACACCTTCTGCCGGCTGACGGGCAGGTCGGTGTAGCCGTGACCGGTGGCGCCGCCGGACGAGAGCACGAGGGCTCCGGTGGTCGCCATACCCACCGCGGCGGCGTAGATCTTGGTCCTTGTGCGCATACTGCTGCTCCCTGTGACGTGTGGGGAAGTTCAGTGAGCCGTGCAGGTCTAGACCAAGTCTCAGATTATTGCCGTTAGTTGAACATGTCCATACCAATAGCGGAACCCGCCCGCCGCTCAGTGCCCGGTGTCCCCGCGCCCCGCGCAGAACGCCACCGTCAGGTCCTTGACCAGCATCTTGCGCTCGTAGTCGTCCAGTTCCACCAGCCCCCGCACGGTCAGCCGGGTCACCGTGTCCTCCACCGAGTCCACGACCGAGGTCAGCACGCTGGCCCGCTGGGCCGCGTCCAGCGCGGCGATCCGGCGCCGGTGCATCGCGGCGGCGACCTCCGGGGCGTACTCCACCCGGACCGGCCGCACCGAGAACACCTCCAGACCGACCGGCGCCGCGTCCGCCGCGACCAGCCGGGTCAGCGTGTCGCCGGCCACGTCGGCCGCGCTGCGGACCGTGCCCAGCGGCTCCACCGGGACCCGGGCCAGCGCGGCCTCGACGCACTCGCGCAGATACGTCTCGTGGTCCTCGACGCCCAGCGTGGCCTTCGCGGTGTCCCGCACCCGCCACACCACCAGCGTCACCGCCCTCAGCGCGACCCCGTTGCCGTCGGCCGCGGGCATCGGCTCGCTGCGCCAGTGCCGCAGCCGCACGTCGACCCGGCGGCGCAGCAGCAGCGGGTTCACCCACATCAGGCCGGTGCGCCGGACGGTCCCCCGGTAGCGGCCGAACAGTCCGAGCACCCAGGCCCGTCCGGTCCGGCCCCGGGCCAGCCCGCCGAACCCGAACATCCCGAGCGCCCCCGCGGCCGCGTACGCCGCCCACTGCGCGGGCCCGAGCCCGGCACCGGCGTACGCCGGCAGCCCCAGCGCCTGCGCCGCGAGCGGCGGTACGAGCCCGGCCCACCAGGAGGTGACCGCGCACCCGGCCGCCCCGCAGAACCCGGCGGCCACCCCCGCCGCGCCGGGCAGCACCCGCGCCGGACGCTCGGTCAGCTCCGGGTCGACCTGCGGTACCGGACGCGGTCGCGCCGCCTCGGGCCGCCGCGTCCGGGGCTGCTCGCCGGTGCCCTGCCGACGGCCCACGACCGCGGGCCGCAACGGCACCGGCGCCGGATCGGGGTCGTCGCGGAACAGCAGGTGGACGGGGATCTCGGTGGTGGCCTCGGTCCGGATCAGCCGGGCGGGCCGGTGGCCGGTCTCCGCGGCCGGCGAGGGACCGTCGGCGGCCGGGGCCGTGCCCTGCGGGTTCGTTGACGATGTCGTACTCATGCGTGCTCCAGCCTCCGCGCCAGACGCCTCATGAACGGGTGATCACCTCGGGGCGGGCGGTCAGGAGAAGAGCCGCCGCCAGGTCTCCGGGCCCGGATAGCCGTCCGCCGCGCCACCGCGCCAGCCCTGGGTGCGCTGGAAGGCCTGGACGGCCCGCCGGTCCGCCTCGCTCCAGCGCGGACCCGGTCCGGTCGTGTAGTACCTGCCGAACCCCTTCCGCACGAGCTGCCCGCCGAGCCGGGTGACGTACGGGTTCTCCGCACCCGGCCGGAACATCGCCCGGCCCGGGTAGCCGGCCACCCCGTGCGAGGCGGGGCCCGTGGCCGCGGCCGGGACGTCCTTGCCGCGGCCCTCGGCCAGCAGCCGCCAGGTACCCGGACCCGGCAGTCCGTCGGCCTCCCGGCCGCGCCAGCCCTGGGCCAGCTGGAACGCCTCGGTCGCCCTGCGGTCCGCCTCCGACCAGCGGGGACCGGGCCCGGAGGAGTAGAAGCGTCCGGCGCCGCGCGCGGTGAGCATCCGGCCCAGCTCGGTGACGTGCCGGTTGTTGGCGCCGGGCCCGAAGGACGACGCCCCCGGGTAGCGGGAGGCCGCGGCCGGCGCCCCGCCCGCCGTGCTCACCGGGCTCGCCGCGACGCCCTTGTAGCGGTAGGGCAGGTACTTCGCGGAATTGCTCCAGTAGGCGTAGGGCGTCGCGAGCTTCCGGGCGTTGGGCGGGGTCTGCTCGTAGGCCGTGTAGGCGGTGCGCGTGCCGTCCGTCCAGCCGCCGAAGATCACCACATGGGAGCCTTTCTGGGGGTCGGACGCGTTGTGGAAGAGCAGAATGTCGCCGGGCTGGAGTTCGCTCTTGGTGATCCGGTCGGCGACGGTGCCGAGGCTTCCGGTCCATTCGTTCGTCGGCAGTTTCCAGGCCATCGAGACATAGCCCGAGCAGTCCTGCCGGTATCCGTCGGACCAGTAGGCGGTCATGCTGTACGGCACCTTCGCGGTGACCCAGGTCTTGGCCCGGTTGATGATCTCCGTACGGCTGATGGTGGCCAGCTGCGTGCCGGGCGCGGGCGCGGGCCGGCCCGCCGGACCGTGCAGCGGGGCCCTGCCGCCCTGCGGGGTGTCCGGCTCCTCATCTGCGGGGACGCCCGGTCGCAGGGGTGCGTGGGCGGCGGCCGGGAGCGCGGCGGCTCCGCTCGCCCCCACTGCGGCGGCGGTGGCGGTGGCCACGATCAGCGTGCGCCGGCCCGTCGGGGAATGCGGCGGGACGCGCGTCCGGTGCCGGCAACCGGGGCAGTCGCAGTCGCTCGCGGCGTCGAATTCCTCGAATACGGGAGTCTCCATGCGATTCCCCTCACACTCCCGATCGAAATGTCCGCGGCGGTGCACTTCGGTACATGTCCGTCAGTTTCTCAACTGGTCTCCTCATTCGCATGTTGACGGTCCGAATGATGTAACGGGTCCCCTCGGGGCGGACTCCCGGGTGGTCCGGAGCACCGTCCGGCATCGGGTAGAGTTGTGCAGGTCAGCAGGCGCCGCTAGCTCAGTTGGTTAGAGCAGCTGACTCTTAATCAGCGGGTCCGGGGTTCGAGTCCCTGGCGGCGCACAGACGGCCGAAGGCCCCTCGTATCACACGGGGGGCCTTCGGCATATCCGGGTTCCGAACGCCTTGCGATCATGACGATCACCGTAGAAACCTGGTCCGGTTCGGGGGGCCGGACGCCGAGGGGCGTCATGCAACCGGGGGCTCTCGTTCCATGTCTATATAAGGTGTGTGTCGGCCGAGGGGGGCCGTTGCAGGCAAGGACCAACGAAACACGCATGACCCGCGTGTGGGGGGACAACACATGACGTCGACGCCGACGGGCGACGGACAGGGCCACGACCCGTCACAGACCACCCAGCTCAGGGTGCCCGGGCACAGGACCTGGAACACCGGTTCATTCCGCCGGATACGCAAGACCCTGCCGAAGTACGACTACGAGCACTACAGCCGGCTGGCGGGCCCCCTCACCCAGCCCGATCCGACCAAGCCGTACAAGGTCCAGTACCGCTCGCTCATATCCCAGGAGCCGCACCGCGTCCGGGTCGCGCTGATGCTGGCCGCCGCCCCGCTGCTGTCGGTGGTGCTGCTGGTCTGGCTGCTCCAGCCCACGCACTGGACCGAGCGCGACTACCCCGCCTTCGACTGGCTGCCCACGCTCGACATCGTGATGCTCGTGGCGATCGGCCTGATCGAACTCTTCCGCTGCCTGAACGTCCTGTCGAACGCGCACGCCACCCTGGTCGCCCGCGACCCGGTCCCGGTGGTGCCCGAGACCGGCACCCGGGTCGCCTTCCTCACCTCCTTCGTGCCCGGCAAGGAGCCGCTGGAGATGGTGACGAAGACCCTGGAGGCGGCCGTGCGGATCCGCCACCGCGGTCTGATGCACGTCTGGCTCCTCGACGAGGGCGACGACCCGGAGGTGAAGGAGGTCTGCGCGCGCCTGGGCGTGCACCACTTCTCCCGCAAGGGCGTCTCCAAGTGGAACCGGAAGAAGGGCCCGCACCGCGCCAAGACCAAGCACGGCAACTACAACGCCTGGCTGGACGCGCACGGCAACGACTACGACTTCTTCGCCTCCGTCGACACCGACCACGTGCCGCTGCCCAACTACCTGGAGCGGATGCTCGGCTTCTTCCGCGACCCGGACGTCGGCTTCGTCATCGGCCCGCAGGTCTACGGCAACTACGACAACCCGATCACCAAGGCCGCCGAGTCGCAGCAGTTCCTCTTCCACGCGCTGATCCAGCGCGCGGGCAACCGGTACGGCTCCCCCATGTTCGTGGGCACCTCGAACGCGGTGCGCATCAGCGCGCTCAAGCAGATCGGCGGGCTGTACGACTCGATCACCGAGGACATGGCGACCGGCTTCGAGATCCACCGCCACAAGAACCCGGCCACGGGCCGCAAGTGGCGCTCGGTCTACACCCCGGACGTGCTCGCGGTGGGCGAGGGCCCGAACGCCTGGACGGACTTCTTCACCCAGCAGATGCGCTGGTCGCGAGGGACGTACGAGACGATCCTCAAGCAGTACTGGAAGGGCTGGTACTCGCTGCCGCCGAGCAAGCTCTTCAACTACACGATGATGATCATCTTCTACCCGATGTCGGCCCTGAACTGGATCCTGGCGGCGCTGAGCTGCTGCCTGTTCCTGGGCCTGGGCGCCTCCGGCGTCAACATCGACCCCGCGGTCTGGCTGATGCTCTACGGCAACGCCTCCGCGCTCCAGATCGGCCTCTACGTCTGGAACCGCCGGCACAACGTCTCGCCGCACGAGCCGGAGGGCTCCGGCGGTGTGGCCGGCATGATCATGTCCGCGCTGTCGGCGCCGCTGTACGCCAAGGCGCTCATCGACTCCGTGCTGCGCCGCAAGAGCAAGTTCGTGGTGACCCCGAAGGGCGACTCGGCCAGCCCGGACACCCTGTTCGGGACCTTCCGGTACCACTGGTACTTCATCGTGATCTTCGCCGCGTCGATCACCGCCGGCTTCGTCCTCGGGCACTCCCACCCCGCGATGATCATCTGGGCGACGTTCGCGCTGCTGATCACCGCGTCGCCGATGTTCGCCTGGCGCCACGAACTGCGGAAGGCGAAGAAGCGGCCGCCGGCCGTCGCCGCCGAGCCATCGCCGGGGGTCCCGGCGCAGCACATGGCGCCCGAGCAGGCGTACACGCCGTACGCCCCGCACGCGCCGCAGCAGAAGCCCAGCTGGGCAGCCTCCGCCGACGGGGGCGACGACCAGACCATGCAGATCGCCCTTGGTGGACTTGGGGGACGTAAGGAATGAAAGACCGTGCCGGCCGCCGCCGCGCCCGTCGCTTCGCGATAGGTACGGCGGTGGTAGTAGCGCTGGCCGGAATGAACGGACCGTGGCTCTACCGCTTCGGAACCGAGAAATACCACCAGTACAAGATCAATCAGCCGGAGTACAAGGCCGCCAACGGCAAGTGGGAGATCGTCGAGTTTCCCGAGAAGTACCGGCAGAACACCATCCACGCGGCGCTGCTGCGCACCGGCAAGGTGCTGCTCGTCGCCGGGTCGGGCAACAACCAGGACAACTTCGACGACAAGAAGTTCGACACCCGGATCTGGGACCCCGTCAAGGGCACCATCAAGAAGGTGCCGACGCCGGCCGACCTGTTCTGCACCGGCCACACCCAGCTCGCCAACGGCAACCTGCTGATCGCGGGCGGCACCAAGCGGTACGAGAAGCTCAAGGGCGACGTCACCAAGGCCGGCGGCCTGATGATCGTCCACAACGAGAACCCGGACCAGCCGATCACCCTGCCGGCGGGCACCAAGTTCACCGGCAAGGAGAACGGCAAGACCTTCGTCTCCAAGGACCCAGTCCTGGTGCCCCGCGCCAAGAAGGTCTTCGACCCGCAGACCGGCGCGTTCGTGCGCAACGACCCGGGCCTCGGCCGGATCTACGTCGAGGCGCAGCGCAGCGGCGCCAAGTACGAGACCGGTACGCAGGACAACTACCGCGTCCAGGGCCTGTCGGGCACGGACGCGCGCAACACCTACGGCATCGCGCAGAAGCTCGCCCTCGACAAGAAGGACTTCCAGGGGATCCGGGACGCCTTCGAGTTCGACCCGGTCGCCGAGAAGTACATCAAGGTCGACCCGATGCACGAGGCCCGCTGGTACCCGACGCTCACCACCCTGAGCGACGGCAAGATCCTCAGCGTCTCCGGCCTCGACGACATCGGCCAGCTGGTCCCGGGCAAGAACGAGATCTACGACCCGGAGACCAAGGAGTGGACCTACACCGACAAGGTCCGCCAGTTCCCGACGTACCCGGCGCTGTTCCTCATGCAGAACGGCAAGATCTTCTACTCGGGCGCGAACGCCGGCTACGGCCCCGACGACGTGGGCCGCGACCCCGGCATCTGGGACGTGGACACCAACAAGTTCACCAAGGTGCCCGGTCTCAGCGACGCCGACATGCTGGAGACCGCGAACACCGTGCTGCTGCCGCCGGCGCAGGACGAGAAGTACATGGTGATCGGGGGCGGCGGGGTCGGCGAGTCCAAGCTGTCCAGCGAGAAGACCCGGCTCATCGATCTCAAGGCGGACGACCCGAAGTTCGTGGACGGACCGGCCATGGAGAAGGGCACGCGCTACCCGCAGGCCTCGGTCCTGCCCGACGACAGCGTGCTGGTCTCCGGCGGTTCGGAGGACTACCGGGGCCGCGGCGACTCCAACATCCTGCAGGCCCGGATGTACCACCCGGGCACGAACGACTTCGAGCGGGTGGCCGATCCGCTGGTGGGCCGGAACTACCACTCCGGTTCGATCCTGCTGCCCGACGGGCGCCTGATGTTCTTCGGGTCGGACTCGCTCTACGCGGACAAGGCCAACACCAAGCCGGGCGAGTTCGAGCAGCGGGTCGAGATCTACACGCCGCCGTATCTCTACCGGGACTCGCGGCCGGATCTGTCCGGCGGGCCGCAGACCATCGCGCGGGGAGAGTCGGGGACGTTCACCTCGCGGGCGGCGTCGACGGTGAAGAAGGTGCGGTTGATCCGGCCGAGCGCCTCAACGCATGTCACTGACGTGGATCAGCGGTCGATCGCGTTGGACTTCACGGCGGACGGGGACAAGCTGACGGTGACGGTGCCGGAGAACAAGAACCTTGTTCAGTCGGGGTGGTACATGATGTTCGTGACCGATGGGGAGGGGACGCCTTCCAAGGCGCAGTGGGTGAGGGTGCCGTAGCGCTCCCGCGGGTTGTGTCCCCAGGGTGCGGGAGCGCGGTGGCTTGTCGCGCTCCCGCGGCGGAGCCGCACATGTCACAGCCCCGCGCCCCTCAGGGGCGCTATCCCTGTGCCAGTTTCAGGGCGTAGTCGGGGTACCACTCGCCCGCCTTCGGGCCGCCCTTGCATTCGCCGTCCGACTCCCCGGGGCGCTTGACCCAGACGTAGGCGTCGACCAGGGGGTCGGACGTCTTCGTCGTGGGGGTTTCGCCCAGGGCGCGGCCCGGGGGGTTGCACCAGCGTTCGTCCGGGTTGCCGCCGGTGTAGGGGCCGTTGCCGTTGCGGCTGGTGTCGATGACGAAGGGCTTGCCGCCGACCTTGGCGGAGAGCTGCTTGCCGTAGGCGACGGAGTCCTCGGTGGTGTAGAAGTTCGACACGTTGACCGAGAAGCCGTCCGCCTTGTCGATGCCGGCCCGCTTCAGCGGGTCGAAGATCTGGTCGGGGTGGCCCCAGCCGGCGTTGCCCGCGTCCAGGTACACCTTGGTGTTCTTCAGGGCGGTGAGCTTGCCGATGGCCTCGTTGAGGAGGGCGTAGCGCTCCTCGTGGAACTGCTCCGGGGTGCAGCCGTCCACCAGGTGGAGCACGGCGTCCGGTTCCAGGACGACCGTGGCGGAGCGGTCGCCGATGCCCTTGGCCACGCCGTCGACGAAGTCACGGTAGGCGTTGCCGTCGGCGGCGCCGCCGCCCGAGTACTGGCCGCAGTCGCGGTGGGGGATGTTGTAGAGGACGAGCAGCGCGGTACGCCCGGCCTCGTCGGCGGCCTCGGTGAAGCCGCGGGCCTGTTCCTCGGGGTTCTCCGGGCTGAGCCACTCGCCGGTCGGCTGCTGGGCGATCTTGCGGATCTGCTCGGCCTGGTCCTTCTTGCCGGCCTCGGCCAGCGAGGCGACCTGCTGCGCGGCGGTGCCGTCGGGGTTGACCCAGAACGGGTCGGCCTCCTTGGGCTGCTGCGTGATCCCGGCGCCCGCGTTGCCGCCCTTGTCCTCTCCGTCGCCGGAGGAGGAGCAGCCCGCGAGCAGCAGTGCCGCGCCGAGCATCGCCGCCGCCGTCCGCCTCGTGGACAACGTCGCGGCCCCCCTGCTGCCGTACATCCAACCCCCCTGGGTGCGTTGCGAGGCTCAATCCTGACATACGCCTCCGGCACTCGAGCGGTTCCGGGACCGGGCGCCGGTTGCTGTGCTAGGAGTCGGCTCCGGTGAGGTAGGCGGAGACGACGACGTTGGCCGTGTAGCTGTTGGTGGTGCGGTCGAAGGTGCCGCCGCAGGTGATCAGGCGGAGTTCGGCGCGGCCCGTGGTGCGGGGGCCGTAGGCCTGCTGGGCGTCGAAGCCGGTGCGGGTGAGGACCTGGACGTCGTCGACGGTGAACTCGGCGGTCCCGCCGTCGTCGCGGGTCACCCGGACCGTCTCGCCGGGCTCCAGGGCGCTCAGCTCGTAGAAGACGGCGGGCCGGGTCTCGGTGTCGACGTGGCCCACCATCAGCGCCGTCCCGGCCGCGCCCGGGGTGACGCCGGCCGCGTACCAGCCGACGGAGCCCGCCCGGTCGAACGGCGGGGGTTCGATGGCGCCCTGGGCGTCGAGGTCGCTGGGCAGGACCGGGGCGCTGATGTCGAGGCCGGGGACGTCGAGCTGCTGCGGCCGGGCGTCGTCGAGGGGTGCGTGGGCGGGCGGCAGCGGTACGTCGGGGGGCCGGCCGGCCGCCGCCATGTCGCCGGTGGCGGGCCGGGATATGCCCTCGCGCACGTCGGTGGCCTCGCGGCCCCACAGCCACAGCCCGAGGAGCAGTACGGTCCAGGCGATGCCGGTCACCAGGCGGCCGCCGGGGGCGGTGGTGCCTCGCGCGTCCTGTCGGGACATGGTCAGTCCGTCCCGCGGCTCCGGCTGCGGACGCCGCGCAGTGCGACGGCGACGGCGGCGATGCCCGCGAGGACCAGGCCGGTCACGGTGTGCGCGGTGCCGGGGGGCTCGGGGCGGGCCTCCTCGCCGCCGCCGTCGGCGGCCAGCCGGGCGCTGCCGCCGCCGCCCGCGGGGACGGGGGCGACGGGAGAGGCGGGTGCGGCCGGGCGCCGCCGCTCGACGTTGACGGTGCCCTCGCGGGCGTCGCCGCCGCACGTGACCCGCACGGCGTAGACGCCTGCCTCCATGCCGGAACGGACCGTGCCGGTGCCGACGAGGACGCCGTCGTCCGCGGCCACGGTCAGCCGTGCCTCGGAGACGAACGCCGCCGACACGGCGACCGCCGTCCTCTCGGTGCAGTCGGGCACGCGCAGCTCGACATCGCCGCCGGGCGCGGGCGAGGACGGAGACACCGAGACGCCCCCGCCGTCGGTCGCGTACACGGGCGAGACCGGTGCGAGCGCCGCCGCCAGGGCGGCCCCGGCACAGAGAGTGACCTTCAGTGAGCCCATCGTGTACCTCCAGTTGTCTGGAGACTCCCCCGCGGGACCCGCCCCCGCATCCTGCGCGGGGGGCGGGCTGCTCCGTTCGGGTCACACCGGGCGATCTCGGGTTTACCGAAGGCCGGGTCAGACCCGTTCGACGAGGTCCGCGATGGAGTCGACCACCTTGGAGGGGCGGTACGGGAAGTGCTCGACCTGCTCGGGCCGGGTCAGGCCGGTCAGAACCAGGAAGGTCTGCATGCCCGCCTCCATGCCGGCCAGCACGTCGGTGTCCATGCGGTCGCCGATCATCGCGCTGGTCTCGGAGTGGGCGCCGATCGCGTTGAGCCCGGTGCGCATCATCAGCGGGTTGGGCTTGCCGGCGAAGTAGGGCTGCTTGCCGGTCGCCTTGGTGATCAGCGCGGCGACCGCGCCGGTCGCCGGGAGCGGACCCTCGGTGGAGGGGCCGGTCTCGTCGGGGTTGGTGCAGATGAACCGGGCGCCGGCGTTGATCAGCCGGACCGCCTTGGTCATGGCCTCGAAGGAGTACGTACGCGTCTCACCGAGGACCACGTAGTCGGGGTCGTGGTCGGTGAGGATGTAGCCGATGTCGTGCAGGGCCGTGGTCAGACCGGCCTCGCCGATGACGTACGCCGACCCTCCGGGCCGCTGGTCGTCCAGGAACTGGGCGGTGGCCAGCGCCGACGTCCAGATCGACTCGATCGGCACCTCCAGGCCCATCCGGCGCAGCCGGGCGTGCAGGTCGCGCGGGGTGTAGATCGAGTTGTTGGTGAGGACCAGGAAGGGCTTGCCGGACTCCCGGAGCCTCTTGATAAAGGCATCGGCCCCGGGAATCGGCACGCCCTCGTGGATGAGGACGCCGTCCATGTCGGTGAGCCACGACTCGATGGGCTTGCGGTCTGCCATTGCGACGAACTCCTGGCGTGCGGTGGGGCATGGGCGGGGGCGCCGGAACCACGGCGTACCGACGCCCCACAGCCTAATCAGGAGCCGGTCGGAGCGACCCCGCCGATCACCCGGAACCAGTTGTCGTCAGCTGCCGGTGGCGGACTTCCACGCGTCGACATACGAGGTGAGGTTCTCCTCGATGTCGTTCCAGTCGGGTTCGAAGACCTCGACGCCGTCCATCAGCTTGGCCAGGGCGATCGCGTTGGCGTCGGTGGCCTTGACGTCCTGGCGGGCCGCGAAGCCGCCGCCGACCTCGCTGACCTGGCGCTGGGCCTTCCGGCCGAGCATGTAGTCGAGGAGCTTCCTGCCGTTCTCGTCGTGCGGGGCGTCGGAGACCAGGCCGGCCGCGTAGGGCAGGGCGAAGGTGGTGGGCCTGCCGCCTTCGCGGGCGGGGAACCAGATGCCGAGGTTCGGCATGGACTTGGACTGGGCGAAGTTCATCTGCACGTCGCCGTTGGCGGCCAGCAGCTCGCCCTTGTCGACCTTGGGGGCGAGCTTGCCGGTGGAGGCGGACGGGCCGACGTTGTTGGCCTGGAGCTTCTTGAGGTAGTCCATGGCCGGCTTCTCGCCGCCGAAGTCGTGCATGGCCTTGATGAGGACGGCGGTGCCGTCGCCGGCGACGCCGGGGGTGGAGTACTGGAGCTTGTTCTCGTACGTCGGGTCGAGCAGGTCCTCCCAGGTGGCGGGGGCCTGCTTGAGCTCCTTGGTGTTGTGGACGAACCCGAAGTAGTTGTTGACGACGGCGGTCCAGGTGCCGTTCGCCGCCTTGTCGGCGCCGCTGACCTGGTCGACGCCCTTGGGGGCGTACTTCTGGAGCAGGCCCTTGCCGTCGGCCTGCTGGATGAAGGGCGGGAGGGTGACGAGCACGTCGGCCTGCGGGTTGCGCTTCTCGCGGGTGGCGCGCTGGACCATCTCGCCGGAGCCGCCCTCGACGTACTCGACCTTGATGCCGGTCTCGTTCTCGAAGTCCTTGAAGACCTGGTCGTACCAGCCGTCGCCGTTCTCGCCCTTGAGGCCGTCGGCGCTGTAGACGGTGACGACGTTCTCGTCGGAGGCTGCTGAGTTGCCGCCGCAGGCGGTCAGGGGGAGGGCGAGGAGGCAGACGGCGGCGAGCGGCAGGAGGGGCTTCCCGGGCATGGCGAGGTGAACTCCTTGCGGGAGACGGGAGACGGGAGACGGGAGACGGGAGAAGAGGGAAGAGCGACGGCGAATTCGGTCGGCTAGCGGTAGGAGGCCCTGGTGCGGATGCGGGAGACGGCGAGCAGCACCAGCAGGGTGGCCGCCATCAGGACCACGGCGACGGCGGAGCCGGTGAAGAGGGCGCCGCGGTCGGTGGCCGCGTAGACGAGGACCGGCAGCGGGGTCCAGTCCGGCGGGTAGAGCATCATCGTGGCGCTCAGCTCGCCCATGGACAGGGCGAAGCAGAGGCCCGCGGCGGCGGTCAGGGACGGCAGCAGCAGCGGCAGCCGCACCCGCAGCAGGACGCGCGCGGGGGAGGCGCCGAGGGAGGCGGCGGCCTGCTCGTACGCCGGGTCGAGGCGGGTGATCGCCGCGGACACCGACTGGTGGGCGAAGGCGGTGACCAGCACGGTGTGGGCGACGATCACGATCCAGCGGGTGCCGTTGAGGAGGAAGGGCGGCTGGGAGAAGGCGACCAGGATCGCCAGGCCGACGACGACGGAGGGCACGGCGACCGGCAGGACGAAGAGGGCGTCCATGATCTTGCGGTGGCGCTTCTTCAGCGCGGCGGCGGCGAGCGCGGCCCAGGTGCCGGCGGCCAGCGCCAGCAGGCTCGCGACGAGCGCGGTGACCAGGCTGGTGGTGAGGGCCTGGAGGGCCTCGCCGCGGGTCGCCGCCTGGTAGTTGGCGGTCGTCGGGCCGGACGGCAGGATGCTGGACCAGTGGGTGGCGAAGGACGCGCCCAGGACCACGAGCAGGGGGAGCGCGAAGAGGGGCAGGAAGAGGACGAGGAAGAGCACCCACACGGCCCACCTCGCCTTGCGGCTATGCACCAGCACGGCGGCTCACCACCCGGTAGAGGCCGTACAGGCCCACGGAGATCAGGACGTTGACGACGGCGACCACGCAGGCGCCCGGGTAGTCGGACTCCAGCATGGCCTTGCTGTACACGAGCGTCGGCAGGGTGGTGACGCCCTTGGCGCCGGTGAAGAGCACGATGCCGAACTCGTTGAGGCACAGCACCAGGACGAGGCTGCCGCCGGCCGCGAGGGCGGGCAGCGCCTCCGGCAGGATGATCCGCCGGACGATGCGCGGGGCGCGGGCGCCGAGCGAACTGGCCGCCTCCAGCTGGGCGGTGTCCAGCTGGGAGAACGCGGCGAGCAGCGGGCGCACCACGAAGGGCGTGAAGTACGTGATCTCCGCGAGCAGCACGCCCCAGGGCGTGGTGAGGAACTGGAAGGGTCCCTCGGACGCCCCGGTGGCGTCGGTCCACAGCCCGTTGGCCATGCCGACCGTGCCGTAGATGAACAGCAGGGCCAGCGTGATCAGGAAGGACGGGAAGGACAGGAAGACGTCGATGAAGCGGGCGACCGCCTTCGCCCCGGGGAACGGCACGAACGCGATGACCAGCGCGAGCACGAACCCGAGCACCAGGCACCCGGCGGTGGCGGCCACCGCCAGCCACACGGTGGTCCACAACGCCTCCCGGAACGCGTACGAGGCGAACACGTCGGCGTACGGCTCCAGGGAGGTCCCGCCACTGTCGGGCTGGAAGGACTGCTGGACGACGAGGGTGAGCGGGTAGAGGAAGAAGAGCCCGAGCAAGATCACTGGAGGCAATGCCCACAACAGCGCCCCGGAGGGGCGCGGGGCTGTGCTCGATTTGCGGCCGCCGCCGCCGGGGAGCGACCAGCCACCCACGGCCCGCGGCTTACGAGCAACCTCAGCCATGGTCCACCCCAGCGGGCAGCAGCACTCCGTCGTCCGGCGCGAAATGCAACGTCACCTCGTCGCCGTGAGCGGGCGGATCCCTGAGCTCACGCAGGTCGGCCATCACCCGATGTCCACCCACGTCGACGAACAGCCGATGTGTAGCCCCCCGCCACTGCACCTCCCCCAGCGTCCCGGTGAGCCGGTTGGGCCCGTCCCCGAGCCCGACGAGATGCGGCCGCACGCACAGGACGGCCGACGCGCCCCGCACGGCACCCCCCGTGTCGACCTTGATGTCCGCGCCCGCGAAGGACACTCCCCCGGTTCCGACGGTCACCGGCAGCAGGTTCGCGCCGCCCACGAAGGACGCCGTGAACTCGTCGGCCGGCGCCCGGTACAGCTCCCTCGGCGTCCCGCACGCGCGCAGCCTCGCCCGGTCCATGACCGCGATCCGGTCGGCGAGGGTCAGGGCCTCGACCTGGTCGTGGGTGACGTAGAGGATCGACACGTCGGGCAGCTCGCGGTGCAGGCGGGCCAGTTCGGCGAGCATGCCGGAGCGGAGCTGGGCGTCGAGCGCGGAGAGGGGTTCGTCGAGGAGCAGGACGCCGGGCCGGATGGCGAGCGCGCGGGCGATGGCGACGCGCTGCTGCTGGCCGCCGGACAGTTCGCGGGGGTGGCGGCGCGCGTAGCCGCCCATGCCGGTCATGTCCAGCGCCTCGGCGACCCGTTCCCGGATCTCGCCCCGGGGGACCTTGCGGGCGCGGAGTCCGAAGGCGACGTTGTCCTCCACCCGCATGTGCGGGAAGAGCGCGTACTGCTGGACGACCATGCCGATGCCCCGCCGGTGCGGGGGCAGGTCGGTGACGTCGCGGTCGCCGAGGAGCACCCGCCCCGAGGCGGGCCGTACGAACCCGGCGACCGCCCGCAGCGCGGTGGTCTTACCGGATCCGGACGGCCCGAGCAGCGCCATCACCTCGCCTGGTTCGACGGTGAGGTCGAGGGCGTCGAGGACGACGTTGCCGTCGTAGGCGACGGTGACCGAGTCGAAGCGGATGCCGCTGCTCGTGGTGCTCATCAGCCGTCGACTCCCCGCAGGAGGGCGGGCAGGCCGGCGACCGAGTCGAGGACGTGTCCGGCGCCCGCCTCGCGGAAGGCGTCGTCGCCGTGGGCCCCGGTGCGCACCCCGGCGACCAGTCCCGCGCCGGCCCGTACGCCGCTGAGCACGTCGTACGAGGTGTCGCCGACGACGGCGACCTGGCGTACGGCGTCGGCGGCCTTCGTGCGCAGGAACGCCTCCAGCACCATGTCCGGGTACGGCCGTCCTCGTCCGCCCGCGTCGGCGGGGCACAGGGTGAGCGGCACCAGGTCGCGCCAGCCCAGCGCGTCGAGGATGGCGTCCTGGGTGACGCGGGCGAAGCCGGTGGTCAGGACGACGGTACGGCCGTCCGCGGTCAGCTCCTCGACGGCCTCGCGGGCGCCGGGGACGGGGGCGATCAGGCCTCCGTCGACCAGCTCGCCGTACGCCTTCTCGAAGGTGGTGTTGGCGTGCTGGGCGCGGTCCTCGTCGCCGAACAGGTGCCGGAAGACGGAGATCTTGGACTCGCCCATGGTGGCGCGGACGTAGTCGAGCTTCTCGGCGTGGTCCGGGGTGCCGGGCTCGACGCCCAGTTCGCGGGCGGCGGCGTCGAAGGCGCGCTCGACGAGGCCGCCGTCGGCGACGGTGGTGCCGGCCATGTCGAGGACGACGAGGCGGATGTCTGTGGTGGTCATGGTCATGGGTGCTGTCACCAACCCAGTTCGTTCGCGGTGGTTTCGGCTATCGCGGGTGAGCAGGTCATGCCGCGCCCGCCGGGCCCGGTGACCAGCCACACCCCGTCGCGCACGCGCTGCCGGTGCACGACGCGGCTCGTGTCGGTGCACTGCGCGTACACCCCGGCCCACCGGCGGCGGACCTTGGGCAGCGGCCGGCCGAGGAGGGACTCGACGACGCCGGTGAGGTGGTCGTAGGGGTCCTCGACGGTGTCGAAGGCGAAGGGGTGCTCGTACTCGTGGGTGTCGCCGATGGTCAGTCCGCCGTCGGCGCGCTGCACCATCAGCAGCTGCATCCGGTGTTCCGCGGCCGTGGCCGGCTGCGGCTGCCGCGCGTTCAGCTCGTCCAGGGCGGGCGAGCCGTAGGCGGGGTAGTAGCGGAAGCTGTCGGCGTCGGCGACCGAGGTGGTGAGCGCTTCGCCGAGGGGGTCGGTCTGCATCATCTGGAGGCGGACCCGCCGCACCGGCAGGTCCGGCCCGGCCAGCTCGCGGACCAGGCCGCCGAGCCACGCGCCGGTGCACAGGACGACGGCGTCACCGGTGTGGACGTCGCCGTGGTCGTCGCGGACGGCGTTCTCGCCGATGACGTCGCGGACCTCGCGGCCGGGCAGGAAGGTGTACTTCGGGGACCGGTTGAGTTCGGCGCGCAGGGCGAGCTGGGCGGTGCGGGGTTCGACGGCGGCGTCCCGCTCGCAGTACAGCGCGGCGTCGAAATCGCCGCGCAGGGCGGGGTTCAGGGCGCGCGCCTCACCGGCGGTGAGCAGCTTGTGGCCCCGGGCGGCTGCGTCCGGGCGGGCCACGGCCGCCTCGGCGACCGCGCGTTCCAGGTCGCCGCGGACCGGGGTGAGGGAGCCGTTCGGGCGGAAGCCCAGCGCCGGGATCCGGGCGCCGATCTCCGCCCACAGCTCCCGGGCCCGCAGCGCCGTCTCCAGCTCCTCGCCGCCCGCGCGGCCACTGACCCAGATCTGGCCGAAATTGCGCAGCGAGGCGCCGCGGGCCTCCGTCTCGCGCTCGATCTGTACGACCTCATGGCCGCGGTTCACTGCGTGCCAGGCGTGCATGGTGCCCACCACGCCGGCTCCGACGACTATCACTCTCACGACGGCCACGCTCCTTGCCAAGGGGGAACCGGAGGAATCCGGCTGACAACGAGAGCGTGAACTGGTCATCACGTTTGGGCTAGACCCGTTATCTTTTCGTTATGAATCGAGAGGCTGGCCGAGTAGTGGTTTTCAGCCGCGCAGGTGGGTGGTGAAGGAGAAGCGGTCGCCCCGGTAGAGCGTCCGGACCCGCTCCAGCGGGAGCCCCTCCGTGTCCCGGGAGACGCGGTGGATGAGCAGCATCGGCAGGGCCGGCGGAGTGCCGATGAGCAGCGCCTCGCGCGGGGTGGCGAGCACGGTCTCGATGCGTTCGTCGGCGTCGCCGAAGGCGATGCCCTGCCCGGCGAGGTGGGAGTAGAAGGACGAGTCCGGGTCGAAGGTGCTGTCCAGGTCGGGGAGCCGGGCCACGGAGAGGTAGGTGCTCTCCAGGCCGACCCGCTCGTCGTCGGCGAGCAGCACCCGCTCCAGGTGCCAGACGGGCTCCCCGCGCGTGAGGCCGGTCTCGGCGGCGAGCGCGTCGGGGCAGGGGAAGCGGTCGAGGGTGACCAGCGCGCGGCCGGGGGTGCGTCCCTGGCGGCGTACGCCCTCGGTGTAACTGGCCAGGGAGAGCGGCTGCGCCAGCTTGGGACCGGCGACCACGGTGCCGCGCCCCTGGCGGCGCAGCTTGCCCTCGAGGACCAGTTCGCGCAGCGCCTGCCGCACGGTCTCGCGGGCGACCTCGTACCGCTCGGAGAGGTCCCGCTCGGTCGGGATGGCACTGCCCTCCCCCAGCTCGCCGACCAGACGGTCGATCCGCGCCTTGACGGCGTAGTACTTCGGCACGCGGCCGTGCTCCGGGATCCCGGAGCGGACGGGGGCGCCGGGGGCCTGGTCGTTCGGATAGTCCACGCAGGGATGGTCGCAGACGGGGGTGGGCACTGGTGGGGCGGTGGGCCGGCGGGGTCGGTGGGATCGGTGGGGCGGGTGTCAGCGGCGGCGTCCGCGGGTCAGCAGTACGGCCGTGCCGCCGGCGGCGAAGAAGAGGAGGGTGACCGCCAGGGCCGTCTCGACCCGGCCGGGTCCGGTGCCGGCGAGTTCGTCGGCGGAGGGGGTGCCGGTGCTCCGGTCCTCCGGGGTGGCGCCGGCGTCGGGGGAGGCGTCGGGAGAGGTGCCGGGGGGCACGTCGGCGGGGGCGCCCGGCCCGACGCGGAAGCGGTAGTCGTTCGACTGGCCGATCCACTCGCCGTCGCCGTCCCGGCGCTGGACGACCGCCGCGTTGGCGGTGACCTCGCCGGGGGCGGTGTCCGAGGTCAGCGAGAGGCGCAGCTTCACGGTGAGGGTCTTGCCGGGGGCGACGGTGAAGCCGGCGAAGGGGTCGGTGGCCGCGCCGTCGCCCTCATTCACGTCGTTCACGTCCTCGTCCTCGGCGCCCTCCTCGCCCTCACCGAACGCGCCGATCAGTTCGTGCCGGTCGGTCTTCTCGAAGCGGACGGTACGGGGGTCGGCGCCGTCGTAGAACTCCAGTTGGGGCTGCGAGGGCTCCAGGGCGCCCTCCTTGTCGACGAGGACGACGACCGGATGGACGCCCGAGCAGGTGCGGGAGGTGGTGTTGGTGAGGTCCAGGTACCAGACGCCGAAGCCCCCGCCGGGTTCGTAGCGGTCGGGGCCGCCGTGGACGCGGGTGGTGAGCGGGAAGGTGTGGTCGTCCGGGGCGGTGCAGGCGGGCAGGGGTGCCGGGGACTCCGCGTGTGCGGGGACGGCGGGCACGAGAACGGCGGACACGGCGGCGCAGGCGGCGAGCAGGGCGGCTGCCGCCACCGGGCGGGGGGACGTGGGCGTGAACAGTCGCATAAACACATGAGCGTGTCGGAGGGTCCGGCCCCACGGCACCGCCGTTCGGGGCACGCCCCTCGAACGGCGGCGGCGATGCGCTCGTTCGGCGTACCCGGCTCAGCCGCCGTCCCCCCGCCCGAACAGCGGCGCGAGCAGCAGCTGGGCCGCGCCCTCCGCGACCCCGCGCACCCCGCCGGGCGCGATCCGCACCGGTACGGCACCCTCCTCGCCGCCCTCGCGCCGGGCCCGGGCGTCGAGCACGGCGCCCACTCCCCGGACGAAGGCGTCGGGTGCGGCGGCGACGGTACGGCCGCCCAGCAGGACCAGGTCGATGTCGAGCAGCCCGGCGAGGTTCGCGGCGCCCGCGCCCAGCACCCGCGCCGCTTCCGCGAGGTCGCCGCGGCCGACGGCGGCGAGGCACAGGGCCTCTATGCAGCCGCGGGCGCCGCAGGTGCAGGGCGGCCCGTCCAGCTGGATCACCTGGTGCCCGAACTCCCCGGCCCCGGTCCGCGCGCCCCGGTGCACCCCGCCGCCGATGACGAGGCCCGCACCGAGCCCCGTACCGAGATGCAGGTAGGCGAAGGACCCGCCGTCGCCGCCCACCGCGCCGCCCCTCGCACCGCCCGCACCGCCCGCCGTGAGGCCGAGCGCCGCCGCGTTGGTGTCCTTGTCCACGACGACCGGCACGCCCAGGCGCCGCTCCAGCGCGTCCCGCAGGGGGAAGCCGTCCCACTCCGGGAAGCCGGTGACCCGGTGCAGCACACCCCGGACGTGGTCGAGCGGACCGGGGAGGGCGACGCCGAGGCCGAGGAGGGTGGGCGCGGCGGCGAGGGTGCCGTCCGGCGGGCGCAGGGTGTCCGCGGTCAGCTCCCGCGCCGCCCCGGCCACCGCCTCCACCACGTCGGCCGCCCCCGCGCCGAGGTCCAACGGCGCACGCCGCTCCCCCACCACCGTTCCGTCGAGGTCGACCAGCACCGCCCGCAGCTCGTCCCGGTCCAGGTGCACGCCGACCGCGTGGCCCGCCTCCGGCACCAGGCGCAGCACCGTGCGCGGCTTGCCGCCCGTGGACGCCCGGCGGCCGGCGTCGGCGGCCAGGCCCCGGTCGCGCAGCCGGGCGGTGATCTTGCTGACCGCCTGCGGGGTGAGCCCGGTCCGCTCGGCGAGTTCGAGCCGGCTGATGCCTTCCTGGCCGGCCCCTCGCAGCAGGTCGAGGACGAGGGCGGTGTTGTGGCTGCGCAGGGCGAGCAGATTGGCCCCACCGGCCCCGCCCCGCATGCCGCCACCCCGCGCCGCCCGCCCGCCGGCGCCTCCACCGACGCCTGCGCCGACGCCTGCGTCGACCCTCCTGCCCTCACCCGCGCCGGGGTCCCCACCACCGCCCGAACCGACGTCCCCACCACCGCCCGGACCGGCGCCCGCGCCGATGTCGCCGCCCAGGCCCCCGCCCGCCGCCGTACCTCCGCCGTTCGCTCCGTTCACGCCCCCCATTGTCCCCGGCGCTTGCACTTTGGCAACACCGTTGCGAAAGTGGGGGGCATGACTGGTACTCCTCCCGCCCACGCCCCCGGCGGTCCGCTGCGGGTCGGCCTCGTCGGCTACGGCCTCGCGGGCTCCGTCTTCCACGCCCCGCTGATCGCCGCCACCGAGGGCCTGACCCTGGACACCGTCGTCACCTCGAACCCGGAGCGGCAGCGGCAGGCCCGCGCCGAGTTCCCGGACGTACGGACCGTGGCGACCCCGGACGAGCTGTTCGAACGGGCCGCCGAGCTGGACCTCGTCGTCATCGCGTCCCCGAACAAGACGCACGTGCCGCTCGCGACGACGGCCCTGAAGGCCGGTCTGCCGGTCGTGGTGGACAAGCCGGTCGCGGGCACGGCGGCCGAGGCGCGCGAGCTGGCGGCACTGGCCGAGGAGCGCGGCCTGCTGCTCTCCGTCTTCCAGAACCGCCGCTGGGACAACGACTTCCTGACCCTGCGCGAGCTGATCGCCGAGGACGCCCTGGGCGACGTGTGGCGCTTCGATTCGCGCTTCGAGCGCTGGCGACCGAAGCCCAAGGGCGGCTGGCGCGAGTCCGGCGACCCGGCGGAGATCGGGGGCCTGCTGTACGACCTCGGCAGCCATGTCGTCGACCAGGCGCTGGTCCTGTTCGGCCCGGTCACGCAGGTGTACGCCGAGTCCGTCGTCCGGCGCGCGGGCGCGGAGGCGGACGACGACACGTTCATCGCCCTCACCCACGCGAGCGGCGTCCGCTCCCACCTCTACGTCTCCTCCACCGCCGCCCAGCTCGGCCCCCGCTTCCGGGTGCTCGGTTCGAAGGCCGGCTACGTCAAGCACGGCCTGGACCCGCAGGAGGCGGCGCTGCGCGAGGGCGCCCGCCCCGGCCCCGGCTGGGGCGAGGAGGACGAGGCGCTGTGGGGCCGGCTGGGCTCCGGCGAGTCCCCGGTGACCGGCGGCGGGGAAACCGCGCCGACCGTCCCCGGCGACTACCCGGCCTATTACGCGGGCGTGGCGAAGGCCCTGCTGGAGGGCGGCCCGAACCCGGTGGACGCGCGGGAGGCGGCCGACGCCCTGGACGTACTGGAGGCGGCCCGCCGGTCCGCCCGCGACGGAGTGGTGGTGGCCCTGTGAGCGCCGGACGGAACGAGACGCCCGTACCGGACGTGGCGGAGCTGGAGGAGCAGGAACGCCGCCTGGTCTTCCGCCGGTTCACCCACGACGACGCGTGGACGCTGGGCTCCCTGCTGGTGGAACTGGCCCGCGAGCGGCAGGCGCCCGTCGCCATCGACATCCACCGCGCCGGGCAGCAGCTCTTCCACGCCGCGCTGCCCGGCTCCACCCCCGACAACGACGCGTGGATCGCGCGCAAGCGCCGGGTGGTGGAGCGGTACGGCTCGGCGTCGTACCTGGTCGGCTCACGCTTCCGGGCCAAGGGCACGACGTTCGAGGAGTCGTCGCGGCTCGACCCCGACCGGTACGCGGCGCACGGCGGCTCCTTCCCGGTCACGGTGGCCGGCGTCGGCGTGGTCGGCTCGGTCACGGTGTCGGGGCTGCCGCAGGTGGACGACCACCGGCTCGTCGTGGAGGCCCTGGAGCGCTTCCTCGGCGAGTAGCCGGGGGGGCCGGACGCCGCCCGCCCGGCCCCGTACGCCCGTACGCCCGTACGGCGGCACCCCGGGAATCAAGCCCTGTCCCCTCCGGTTGGCACGCGGTGTACGCATGACGACCACCACGCCCCACCGGAGGGATCGCGGCTGATGAGCGACACGAAGGCTTCTTTGCGGGAATCGGTCGGACGCTACGGCGTCTGGAGCGTGCAGCTGCGCGCCGACGGCCCGTCGGGGGCCGCCGAACGCGCCGAGGCGGCGGCCGAGTTGGAACAGCTCGGCTACGGCGCCCTGTGGCTGGGCGGCAACACCTCGGCCGCGCACGCCACCCCGCTGATCGAGGCGACCTCACGACTCGTCGTCGGCACCAGCATCCAGAGCATCTGGGAGCACGAGGTGGCCGAGACGGCGGCGAGCTTCGCCGAGCTGGAGGTGTCGCACCCGGGCCGCTTCGTGCTCGGCCTCGGGGTGAGCCACGGCCCGCGCGTGAAGGAGTACAGCCGCCCGTACTCGACGATGGTCGACTACCTCGACGGCCTGGACCGGGCCGGGATGCGATCCGGTCACCGGGTGCTGGCCGCGCTCGGCCCGAAAATGCTGGACCTCTCCCGGGACCGGGCCGCGGGCGCGATCCCGTACCTGGTCACCCCGGAGCACACCGCGCAGGCCCGCGAGCGGCTCGGCGAGGGGCCGCTGCTGGCCCCGGAGTTCAAGGTGGTCCTCGACTCCGACCCGGCCCGCGCCCGTACGACGGCCCGGACCTATCTCGCCCGGTACCTGGAGCTGCCGAACTACACGAAGAACTTCCTCAACCTGGGCTTCACCGACGACGACGTCGCCGGCGGCGGCAGCGACCGCCTGATCGACGCCGTCTTCGCCTGGGGCGACGAGGCCACGATCCGTGCCCGGATCGACGCCTTCCTCGACGCCGGCGCCGACCACGTGGCCCTCCAGGTGGTGGAGGACGACATGACGCGGACCCCCAGGGAGGGCTGGCGGCGGCTCGCCGCGCTGCTGGGCTGAGCGGTCATCGGTGCCCCGAGCTGACGCCGAGCGTCTCGCAGTGGAACGGCACACTGCACGAGCCGTCGTACCGGGTGCTCCAGTACGACGGCATCGCACCCTGAGCCTGCCCGAGCCCGCGAGGCGTCAGGCGTCCTTCAGTTCCTGCCGCTGCCGTCCCAGCCCGTCGATCTCCAGCTCGACGACGTCCCCGGCGCGCAGGTACGGCTTCGGCTCGGGCTGCCCCATCGCCACCCCCGCCGGCGTCCCGGTGTTGATGACATCACCGGGACGCAGCACCATGAACTGGCTGACGTACCGCACGACCTCGCCGACGGGGAAGATCTGGTCCGCCGTCGTCCCGTCCTGCCGCAGCTCGCCGTTGACCCAGAGCCGCAGCGGCAGCCGCTGCGGGTCGGGGACCTCGTCGGCGGTCACCAGCCAGGGGCCCAGGGGGTTGAACGTCTCGCAGTTCTTGCCCTTGTCCCAGGTGCCGCCGCGTTCGATCTGGAACTCCCGCTCCGACACGTCGTGCGCGACCGCGTACCCCGCGACGCACGCGAGCCCCTCCTCCGCCGAGTCCAGGTAGCGGGCGGTACGCCCGATCACGACCGCCAGCTCCACCTCCCAGTCGGTCTTGACGGAGCCGCGCGGCACGAGCACGGTGTCGTGCGGCCCGACCACCGTGTCCGCCGCCTTGAAGAAGACGACGGGCTCGGCGGGCGGTTCGGCCCCGGTCTCGCGGGCGTGGTCGTGGTAGTTCAGCCCGATGCACACGACCTTGCCGATGTGCGCCACGGGCGGCCCGACGCGCAGCCCGGCGCCGTCCAGCGCGGGCAGCTCACCGGCCTCGGCGGCGGACCGTACCCGGCCGAGCGCGGCCGAGTCGGCGAGCAGCGTTCCGTCGATGTCCGTCACCACGCCCGACAGGTCACGCAGGATCCCGTCGGCGTCGAGCAGCGCGGGTCGCTCCGACCCCGCCGTACCGACTCGCAACAGCTTCATGATCCCCAACTCCTCGGTCTCGGGCAGCCCGCCCGATGAGGTGCGGCCCGGGTGCGGCAGGACGCGACGCCATCGGAGGGTTGGTCGATCCTCCAAGGTCAGGGTCCACTCCGCAATACCCCGTTCACGTACTGGACCGTAGCCTCGCCGGCACCGGTGCCTCACCGGTACAGGGCGGCCCGCTCCACGACGCTCCACGTGGTGCTGGTGACGACGTACAGCGCGGCGGCCAGCGGCACCACCGCCACGGTGACGAGCGTGAAGAAGGACATGAACGGCATGACGCCGGTGATCGCCCCGAGCCCCGGAACCCGCTGCCCGTCCGCCTCCGCCTCCGGCAGCAAGGGGCGGTCGGCCATCGTCCGCTTGGTCAGCCGGTAACTGAAGAAGGCCACCCCGGCGACGACGGCGAACAGCACGGCGTACACGAGACCGGCGCCCCCGAAGGGCCCGCCGTCGCCGAGCGCGTCGGCCCATCGCCCGCCGAGCGGGGCGGCGAGGAGCTGGTGGGAGAGGAGCGCGTTGGCCTCGCCGCCGATCGAGGAGCTGGAGAAGAGGTGGTAGAGGAGGAAGAACGCGGGGATCTGGCACAGGCTGGGCAGGCAGCCCGACAGCGGGGACACCTTCGCCTCGGTGTGCAGGTCGAGGACGGCCCGCTGCAGTCGCTCGGGGTTCTTCGCGTGCGTGCGGCGCAGTTCGGCGATCTTCGGCTGGAGTTCGGCGCGCGCCTTCTGCCCGCGGGCGGCGGCCCGGGACAGCGGGTGGACGAGGAGCCGCACGAGGGCGGTGAACAGGACGATGGCGGCGGCTGCGGCAGACCCGCCGAACAGCGGCTGGAGCAGGTCGGCGAGGTGCTCGACCAGGCTGGCGAAAACGGACATGAGTGGGTGAGCCCTCCGAGGGTCTCGTCGTGCCGGGACTGGGACTGCGGCATGACGACACGCCCCGCGCGGGGGTGACTTCCATGGCTTCGGTCGCCTCGGTGGCTTCCGTGACTTCCGTGGCTTCGGTGAAGCGGGTGCCCTACGCGGTGGTCGCCGGGAGGGCGTGTCCGGGCGCTCGGGGCCGGCGGCGGCCGGCGGCGTCGGGATCGCGTTGGGGCAGGAACGCGGTACGCAGGTCCCGGTCCCTGATGGCCGTACGCACCCGGGTCCGCGGCACGGCGGGCACGCAGCGCGCGGCGATGACGGCGCAGACGGCGAGCGCGGAGCCGACGGCGGCGGTCGCGGCGAGCGCGACGGTCGCGGAGAGGCTGCCCACGTCGACGAGCGCGACGGGGAGGAGGACGAGCAGCAGGACGAGCAGGGGGCGCGGGACGGCCCGTTCGGCCCGTTCCTGGGTCATCGGCGGCTCCTCCTCTCCCCTGCGTTCTCGCACGCGTACGGTCTCGTACGCGCGTTTGCCCCAGTTATACAGGACTTGGCTCGTACGGGAGGCGACTCGGGCGCTAGGCGGGACCGGCCGCCGACCGCTGCGGCTCGGTCTCGATCGGCTGGAGCAGCCGACGCGGTCCGAGCAGCGCCCGGCTGACGGGGTCGGCCGGGTCGGGGTCGAGTCCGGGGCCGGGCTTCATGTGGATGTCGCGGACGGCCACGACCGTCCCGCAGGCCGGGCAGGTGCCGTACGGACTGAGTTCCGTGCCGCAGTCGGCGTGCCAGAAGGTGCGCATCGGCTCCCCGCCGAGGTGCTCGCGCCCCCAGACCCCCAGTGCCCGCAGGGCCGGCCACAGGGCGATGCCGCGGTCGGTGACGACGTACTCGTCCCGGGGCGGCGACTCCTGGTACCGGCGCTTCTCCAGGATGCCCTGGGCGGTGAGCGCCTGGAGGCGGTTGGCCAGGACGGCGCGCGGGATGCCGAGGTGGACGAGGAAGTCGTTGTAGCGCCGGACGCCGTAGAGCGCGTCGCGGATCACCAGCAGCGTCCACCGCTCGCCGACGACCTCCAGCGCGCGGGCGATCGAACACTCCTGTGCCGCGTAGTCCTTGCCCAGTGCCATGCCGTCCACTGTAGCCACTTTCCCGTTGTTGGTTCATTGACCGAACCGATAATGCTAGGTTGAACCAACGGGTCAGTTCATTGACCGAACTCCAGCGGGCCGAATCGAGAGGGCGCAGCCATGAGCGACACCGGCACGGAACCGACCACGGCCGTCGCCCCCGGAGGGCCGGTGACCGACCGGGCCTCGCCCCCACACCCCGGCCGTACCCTGGCCGTGACCAGCGCGGCGACCGCCGTGGCCCTGATGACGTACACCGCGCCCATGGTCACGCTCCCGCAGACGGCCGCCGACCTGCACACCCCGGTCTCCGCCCAGGCCTGGCTGCTGAACGGCACCCCGCTGGGCCTGGCCGCGCTGCTCCTGGTGGCCGGCAGCCTGGCCGACGACTACGGGCGCCGCCGGATCTTCGTCTCCGGCACGCTGGCCCTCGGCGTCACCACGGTGCTGGGCGCGTTCGCCTCCACGACCTGGCTCTTCACGCTGGCCCGCATAGCGCAGGGCGCGTCGAGCGCGGCGCTGCTGGCCAGCAGCCTCGGCCTGCTCGTGCACGCCTTCCCGACGCCCGCGGGGCGGCTGCGCGCGACCGGCGTGTGGGGCGCCTTCGTGAGCGGCGGCATCGCGACCGGCCCGCTCGTCGCCGGGGCCATCCCGGACTGGCGGGTGGCGTACGGGGTGCTGGGCGCCGTCGCCCTGGTGGTCGCGGGACTGGGGACGCGAGCCCTGTCGGAGTCGCGGTCGCCGCGGGGTGGCCGGCCGGACCTCGCCGGGGCGGTGACGTTCGGGGCGGCACTGGTCGCGCTGGTGGCCGCGCTGACGCTGGGCCGGGAGGGCTGGCTGCGGGCACCGGTCGGGCTGCTGCTGGCGGCCGCCGTACTGCTGGGCACCCTGTTCGCCGTACTGGAGCGCCGGGCGGCCACCCCGATGATCGACCTGTCGCTGCTGCGCCGTCCGCGCTTCCTGGCCTCGTCCGCGGGCGGGCTCTTCACGGGCCTCGCGATGATCGGCCTGTTCAGCTTCCTGCCGGCGCTGCTGCAACAGGCGCTCGGCCTGTCCGCGCTGGACACGGCCTGGCTCTTCCTCGTCTGGTCCGGCCCGTCCTTCGTGGTCTCCCTCCAGGCCCGCCGCATCGCCCACCGCGTCTCCCCGCGCCTGCAACTGGCCGCCGGCTTCGCCCTGCACGCGGGCGGCGCCCTGTCGATGCTGGGCGCGGTCGACGCGGGCTCCTGGCACCGGCTGCTGCCCGGCCTGGTGGTGGCGGGCGTGGGCAGCGGCCTGGTGAACGCCGCGCTGCCGCTGCTCGCGGTGGAGTCGGTGCCGGTGGGGCGGGCCGCGATGGGCTCGGGCGCGCAGCAGACGTTCCGCTACATCGGCTCGTGCGCCGGGGTGGCCCTCACGATCGCGATCGTGACGTCGGCGGGCGGCCTGGGCCGGGGCGCGGACACCGCGCTGTGGGTGTCGGCCGGGCTGGCGGTGGCGGCCGGGGTGCTGGTCGGGGCCCTTCGGGAGCGGGACTGACCCGGCGGCGGCCGAACCGCCCGGTGGCCCGCCCGGCCACCGCCGGTGTCCGCCACCCGGGTGCCTCACCTTCGTCACCTCCCGGCAGTACGGTGTCCCCCATGCGCCCCGACACGCCCGCCGAGAACGTCGACCACGCCGCCGAAGCGGCCCGCCTGGAGCGGACCGCCGGCCTCTACCCCGAGGACGCGGAGGCCCTGCTGCTGCGCGCCGCGGCCCACTTGGAGCTGTCCGGCGACCGCCCCGCCGCGACCGCGCTCTACGACCGCCTGCTGTCCCCCGGCTCCCCCGCGCTGGAGAACCCGTCCCTGGTCCGCGCCCTGAAGGCGTCGAACCTCTGGGAGTACGACCACGAGGCGGAGGCCAGGGCGATCATCGACGGGGTCCGCGCGGCGGCACCGCGCGACCCGGCGGCCTGGGTGATCGTGGCCGAGGCCCTGGAGTCCCACGACGAGCTGGAGGCGGCGCACGAGACGCTCACCGAGGGCGCCCGCCTGCTCCTGACGGACGGCGCTGAGCCCCCGTACTCGACCCACCCGCTCCTCTACGGCCGCCACCGCGTCCGCAGGATGCTGGGCCTGCCCCACGACGAGTGGGACGCCTTGGCCGACACCCTCCACACCATGCCGGTCTCCCTGGACGAGCTGCACGACCCGAAGCGGGTCTGGTCCCTGGGCTCGGACGACCCCGCGGACCTGGAGGCGGAGATCTCCCGCCTCCGCGCCGAACTGGGCGCCTACCGCGAGGCACTGTCCCGCCCCTTCCCGGTGGCGATGCTGCACTGGCCGGCCGGTGAACTGACGGAACTCCTCGAGGCGTACCCGGCCCTGGCCGCCGAGTACCCGTCCTACGAGGAGCACCTGGCGACCATAGAGGCGGCCCTGCGCGAGCTGGCCTCGTCCGGCACCCCGAACCTGGGCGTGGTCCCGGGCACGGTCCCGTCCTACGAGGCCTTCGCGGCGTCGGAGAGCGCGTCCCCGGCCGACCCGTCCCTGCTCCCGCAGTACGCGACGACACTGGCGGCCCGGGGTCTGGCGGTGGCGTGGCCGCCGCAGCGGGGGTCGGCCTGCTGGTGCGGGTCGGGACGGGCGTACGGGGAGTGCCACGGCTCGGACTAGGGCCTGTCCGACGACTTTCGGTACGGGTCAGGCGTCGCGGTAGCGGGTGGCCAGGTCGGTGCTCTGGCCCCCGAACGCGGCGAGGTCGGCGGCGAAGACGTTCTCCAGGAGGCGGTGGTCCTCCACGCCGGGCGCGCTGACGGTCTCGCCGAGTTCCAGACCGCGCAGGGCGCCGGTGACGACGTCGGCGGCGCTCATGCGCGGGACGCCGCTGAGGTCCATGCCCTGCACGGAGTGGAACTCGGTGGCGACCACGCCCGGGCACACCACGTGGACGCGGACACCGGAGTCCTCGACCTCGGCGGCGAGCGTCTGTGACATCGCCACGAGGTAGGCGAGCGCACCCCCGTAGACGGCGCGGCGCGGCATCTGCTCCTTGCCGGCGGGGCCGGAGAAGGCGATCATCCCGGCGACGTTCACGACGGTGCCGCCGCCCCGGCGCTGCATACCGCCGACGGCGGCGCGCATGAGCTGGGTGGGGGCGAGGACCTTGACGTTCACCAGTTCCCGGGCCTTGTCGGCGGGCAGGTCGGCCAGCGCCATGTAGTGGGCGACGCCCGCGTTGTTGACGAGGACGTCGAGCGGCTCGTCGGCGCAGTACGCCGCCACCGCGTCGATACCGGCCTCGGTGGACAGGTCGGCGGCGACCGTGCGCACGGCGACCTCGGGATGCGCGGCGGCGAACGCGGCGAGGCGGTCCTCCCGGCGGCCGACGACGATCAGGTCGTAGCCGTCGGCGGCGAAGCGTTCGGCGAAGGCCCGGCCGATGCCGGAGGTCGCGCCGGTGACGAGGGCGAGCTTGCTCATGTGGGGTTCCTGTCGGTGGCGGGCGCGGCGGCCTGCGGGGTCGGGAGGTTCAGGACACCTCCCACCCTCGCCCCGGCCCGCCCGCCGAGCCAGTTCCCCGCGTATCCAGGGGAGTGACAGGGCCCCCTCTCCGGGTCCGGAGTCGGCCTAGCGTGGACGTATGAACGAGCAGCCGAATCTGCTGGGCGAGTTCCTGCGCGCCCGGCGCGAGCTGGTGACCCCCGAGGAGGCCGGCATCCCCGTCAGGGGCGTGCGCCGGGTACCGGGCCTGCGGCGCGAGGAGGTGGCCATGCTGGCGGGCATCAGCGCCGACTACTACCTGCGCCTGGAACGCGGCCGGGACCGCAGGCCGTCCCTCCAGGTCCTCGAATCGCTCGCCGGGGTGCTTCGGCTCGACGACGACACCCGCGCCCACCTCTTCGGCCTGGCCGCCGACCGGCCCCGCCGCACCCGGCGCCGGCACCGGGAGACGGTGCCGCCCAGCACCGCCCGGTTCGTCGAGCTGCTGCCCGTGCCCGCCTTCGTCGAGGGCCGCCACCTCGACGTCGTCACGGCCAACCCGCTCGCCGCCGCGCTCTCCCCGCGCCTGGTCACCGGCGGCAACCGGCTGCGGGACGTGTTCCTCGACCCGGCCGAGCAGAGCCTCTTCCCCGACTGGGAGGGAGCGGCGGCGGCCCTCGTCGCCGGCTTCCGGGAAGCGGTCGGCACGGACACCGACGACCCCCGCTGCATCGAGCTCGTCGGAGAGCTGTCCCTCGCCAGCCCGCTCTTCCGCAGACTCTGGGCCCGGCACGACGTACGCCCCCGCGGCAGCGCCACCGTGCTCTTCCGGCACCCCCAGGTCGGCGACCTCACCCTCAGCCGCGAGAAGCTCCACATCACCGACACGGACGGCATGATGCTGGTCGCCTTCCACCCGGTCCCGGGCACGCGGGACGCGGAACGGCTGGCGCTGCTCGGGGCGACGGCGGCGGGACGCTGATCTCTCCGTCTCCCCGGGTCGGCTTGGTCGGACCGATGAGTTCCCGCGGTGCCGGACGTCTACAGGTGCGACATCCCTGACGGACACCGCCGGAACCCAGGCGGTTACCGCGGCAAACGAGGAGACGGACGCCATGAGCACCGACCAGACCCCCGCCCCGGCCCGGACTGCGACCCCGGCCGACGGTCGCTCCTACACCCTGACCCGCACCCTGGACGCCCCCGCGTCCACGGTCTGGCAGGCCTGGACCACCCCCGACCAGTACGCCCAGTGGGCCCACGCGGCCCCCGGCTCCGTCGAGATGGACGTCCGCCCGGGCGGCCCCTGGAAGGCCACGATGCGCACGCCCGACGGCACGGAGTTCCCCCTCACGGGCTCCTACGTCGAGGTCACCGAGAACCAGGCCCTCACCATCGGCATGGACGTCCCGGGCCGCCCGGACCAGGCGACCATGACCGTCGAACTGACGGAACAGGGCCCGCGCAACACGCTGCTCGTCCTGCGCCAGACCTGCGACTCGGTGGAGGAGCGGGAGATGGCGGAGGAGGGGAGCGGGATGCTGCTGGACGGGTTGACGGCGTTCCTGGCGGACGGGACGAAGGGCTAGGTTGGGTCGCCGAGTGGCTTCGCGCTCTCGCGCCTCGCATCACAGGTGAGACGTCAATGGATCAGCAAAAGTGCGAGACTCTTGACGTCGAGAGGCTCGCACGTGACCATCGCCTCTCCCTGAACGACTCCTAGGAGGAGCGGCATGCCCCGCAGCGGCCAGACGCGACCGCGGTTCGCCTCGCCTTTGACCTCGATCGAGATCTGCGCGGGCGCTGGGGGGCAAGCCGTCGGACTGCACAACGCCGGCTTCGATCACCGCGCTCTCGTTGAGTGGGACGCGCACGCCGTGGCCACCTTGCAGGCCAACGTTGGTGGCTGGCCCGGCTGGGATCAGCGCAAGGCTGACGAAATCCGGCCTATGGATGTCAAGGATTTCCTGGATTCCGACGTAAGAAAAAATCTCGGCCTTGAGCCAGGAGAACTCGATTTGCTCGCCGGAGGCGTACCGTGCCCTCCGTTCTCCCTGGCCGGACACCGGCTGGGCCCAGACGATGAGCGCGACCTGTTCCCAGCAGCGCTGGACATCATCTCGGCTCTCCTGCCAAAAGCAGTGATGATTGAGAACGTCAGAGGGATCCTGGAACCGCCGGAAACCTTTATCGAGTACAGGAATTCTATTCTTGACACTCTGCGGGACCTTGGATACCTAGTTCCTGACATTGATCAGAATCAGTCAGCAACCAGCCAAGACGTAGTCATGCGCAAAGTCTGGCGACGCCTTGACGCAAAGGACTTCGGGGTTCCGCAACTCCGGCCCCGTGCGATCCTGGTGGCGATTCACCGATCTGCAGTAAGGCCAGGACACGTAGGATTCCAGTGGCCGACTGGAATAAAGGGCGATGAAGTCACCGCGTTTGAGAAGCTTGAGAAGAGCATGCTCGCGCGCTGCAAGCCTTTCTGGGACAAGAACGTAGATGGCGAGCGCGCCCGGGACGGCGAGCATTCCGGGAGGACCGTGTTCGAGGACTGGAAGAGGCGGATCACCCGGGCTTCGGCCGCGGGCAAGACCGTTGCCCCGACTCTCGTAGGTGGCTCCCGCAAGCACGGCGGGGCTGACCTGGGACCCACCCGCGCCAAGCGCGCATGGGCGGAACTCGGAGTCGACGGGATGGGTATCGCCAATGACCCAGAAGGCTGCGCTCCGGAACGCGACCTCTTCCGCCCTGCGGGTCCCATGCTCACGGTAGCTCAGGCGGCGGCCATCCAGGGATTCCCTGAGGAATGGAAGTTCCAGGGACGGAAGACGGCGCGTTACCGTCAGGTAGGGAACGCCTTCCCACCGCCAGTAGCCGAGGCTGTAGGACGCGCTATCGCCGCGGTCCTGCTCCCTGAATACGGTGACGCCCTCACCAGGGACTATGAAATGGAGCCAGCGGAATCGACTGCCGACGAGAGCATTCCACAGCAAATGGAAATCTCAGTCCCCGCCGACCGTCTCCCCCAGCCGTCGCGCAAAGACCGTCATGGCGATTTTGTCGGCACAGGCGCCTGACGGCTCGTGCTCCCAGAAGCGGAGAACGAGCCAGCCAGCTTCCCGCAGCCTTTCATCAGTGTCCCGGTCTCTCTTTACATTTCGGACGACTTTTTCTGACCAGTAACCGGAATTCGTCTTGGGCGGGACATAGTGTTCCGGGCAGCCATGCCAATAGCATCCGTCGATGAATACCGCGACCTTCGCCGAACGGAAGACCATGTCAGCAGTCCGGCGAAGGTCCGGGAGGGGGCGAGCGGCCACCCTGTATCGGAGCCCTGCGGCGTGTACGAGCCGCCGGATCAGGATTTCCGGCTTCGTGTCGCGGCTGCGGATCGCCTGCATGTTGCGGCGGCGGGCTGCGGAGGAAGCCCAGGATCCTTCCGGGGCCTCCCATTCGGCTTCGGGGGACACACCGCAGAGGGTAGTCCCGCACGGCTCGGGGACGCAGCCAGCCCTAGCGTCCTCCCATGTGACTCAACAGCGCCTCCATGTCACTCGACGCGAGCCCAGCCGCCACCGACGGCTCCTCCTCAAGATCGGCGAGCTGCTGCACGGTGGGGTCGTCCAGGATCCGTCCCATGAATTCCAGCTTGCGCTCCAGGCTCGCCGCCACAACCTCGTCGACGGAGTTCCGCACCGCCAGGACCGTGACCCGGGTCTCCGTACCGGGAGCCAGCCCGAGACGGTGGATCCGGTCAAGGCTCTGCAGGAACCTTCCGGCCATGAAGTCTCGGTCCACATAGACCGCGTCATGGCAGACGTGGTGCAGGCTGATTCCCTCCCCCAGAGTGGCCGGGTTGGAAATGAGCACCATGCACGCTGGGTCCTCCCTGAACCGGCGAATCTGCTCCTCGCGGTCAGGCGTACCTCCGTAGACCACTGCCGGACTGTACTTCTCCAGCATGCGCTCAAGCGTGGTGAGGCTCCTGACGAACGTCGTCCATACCAGCGTCTTACGGCCCTGGGCAGCGTTCTCCGCGATGATCGCCACAGCTTCCTTGTACTTCGGCGAAAGCTCGTAGTCGGGGAGATTCTGCATGAGCGAGTAGAGCGAACTTCCTTCGGGAATCTCCATCGGGGGCAGTTGATAAGCGAGCGGCTCGTACCGGCTGGCACCTTCCAGGAGCAGGGCGGGGCTCGTGGCGGCCATGAGAAGACGGAGGGCCGTCTTCCCAAGGGAACTCAGATCCTCTCGCGCAGCGCCGCTCCTTTCGCCGCCAACGATCGCTGTGTAGATCTCGTCATGCAGCGGCGGCATATCAACGAAGCGCAAGCCCAGTTGTACGGGAGGCAGGCCGAGTTCGTGCTTCGTCGTGCGGGTGAACAGGGGCCGGAGAACAGTGCTGGCATGCGCGAGATCCCCTCCGGCCACGGCCTGCACCACTGTGCGCTGGCCATGGCCAGGCCAGACGAATCCCAAGAGATTCTCCAGGTCCCGTGAGCCGTTGGGGGCCGGCGTACCAGTCAGGATCAGCCGACGCGTGGCCAACGGCCCCAGAGCCATACAGGCCGCCCCATACGTGCCCCGGGCCCCCAGCTTCATCCTGTGCGCCTCATCCAGAATGATCATCGAAGGGCCTGACTTGAGCCATCCAGCCAGCATGGGCAGTGACCGGTCGAGACGTTCGTAGTTCACGACGAGCACCTCAGCCCACTGATCCAGCGACCCGTCGAGGACGTTGATGCGCAGTGGATGGGTGAGGCACTCGGCGGTCTCGAATCGCCAGGATTCGTAGGCCGACTTCGGGCACACGACCAACAGTCGGCTCACTCGGCCGGCCGTCTTCTGAGCCGCGTATACCGCAAGCGCGACCCGGGTCTTGCCGGCGCCGGGCACGCTGAAGTTGGCGCCGTGCTGAAGGGACAGGAGCTTCGCGATATCCCTGCGCTGGAACTCGCTGAGTTCGCCCTTCCACGTATCGCCGAGAAGCACGGGCACGTCATCGGACGCGACCTCGCCAGCCGTCTGCTGCCCAGCAAGCCGCTGCTGCACGGTGTGGGCATCCTGAACCACTCCGGATACCAGGTCCCGAAGGTCATCCGCCCACTCCACACCACCGGGGTCTGACCAGGTACCGAGCAGGCCGAGGTCCGCGAGCAGCTCGTCCAGAGAGACCGAGGCGCTCAGCGGGCCAAGCTGACCGCCCGTACGAAAGCGGGCGGCCAGTTGTACGAGTTCCTGCTGGAACGATTCGGTAGTCCGCAACACCACCCGGGTCCGGGTCTCATCAAATCCGAGACGCAAGGACTTCACGCTGACGGGATTGGTCACCGGGAGCCCTCCGCAGTGACCGCTTCCAGCAGCCAGGCCACGCCGTCTCCCGGCTGAGGCACCCCGCGGCCCGCCTGCTGCGCGAGCTTGAGCAGGCTGCCACGCAGCTGGACCACAGCGTCATCGAACGCCTCCTCGTCCAAACTGCGGGAGGTCCGTGCCTGCACCAGGTCGTTTACGCACTGGTCGATGCTCGCGCAGGCTTCCGCCAGCCTGGCCGGGGCAAGCTGCTTGCGCTTGCGCAGCCGGGCGCTGCGGCCCGCCGCCTCAATCGCATCGTCGAACGCCTTCTTCGTACTGTCCCAGGTGTCCTGCGCGATGGTCTTCCGCTCGTCACCCAGGTCCGCAGTCCCGTTCCTCACCACTGCGGCGGTGCGGAGGAGCTCGTCGTTCATCGCCCGGGCCTCCGCCACGGCGGATGAGGCGGCGGGCACCTCCAGGCCCAGACCGGGGATGGACACCGACTGCGGCTGCGCGGCCGCCGCCCCGCCCATGGGCAACTGCTGCTCAAGCCCCGCCTTCAGGAAGTCCTCGTTGATGTGACGGACGTCCGTCTTGGAGAAGTCGAGGAGGATCGCGGCCAGACGCAACTCCTTCAGGACCTCGGCCTGGTCACGGTCTACCGTCTCCAGCTTCACGTACAGCCGGTGCAGTTCCTTGAGCCGCTCCTGCGCGCCCTCCCAGTCCACCAGCCGCAGTCCGTTGCCGCCGCCGGTGCGGCTGCGCTCGTTCAGCTCGCGGATCGTGCTGAGGATCCACCGCTCCTGGTGGTAGGTCCGCACCTGAATCCGGAAGTCCTTGGCGATCTGCTCCGGCGTACGGCCAAGCGCCGCCTGCTCCTCCATGGCGATGAGGCGGTTGATGTAGGAGTAGTCACGCCGGTGGTCCTTGCGAAGCTGCAAGGACAGCTCGACAGCGTTGATGTCAGCCCAGGTGAACGAGGCCGGCAGCACGCCGACGCGCATCGACTGCGCCCCGAGTTCGCGAAGCGCGGCGGCCCGGGTGTTGCCGTTGACCAACACCCCTTGCCGGGTCACCAGCCCGGGGTCGTTCTGCCCGAACTGGTCAAGGCTGTCCTTCAGCGCATCGAAGTCCTTGTCCCGCACACTCGTGTTCTCGGGGTCGGCCTTGAGCAGGAACCCGAGATAGTCCTGACTCTCCGCGCTCCAGGCATCCTTGTCCAACGCCGCGTCCCGCTCCGCGTCGTGGCTGCGCTGAGCCCGGATGCGGTGGGTGCCAGGGTTATAGAAGAGGCTGCTGAGCGGCAAGTCGATCACTTCGACATGGGCCTGCTGACCGTTCCAGTCGACGGTCACGGTCTCCCGGGTGCCGCCAGACGTCTTGACTTCCTCGACCTTCTTGCTGATCAGCTCGCTGAACTCCGCCGCCCGCGGTGGGGCCGGAAACTCGCGCATCATCGTTATCCCCGTCCTGTCTCAGTCGTCCGTACCGTCAAGAGCGTCGGCCACAGCCTTACGGGAGTCATCCGGCAGGGTCCGGTACATACCCCACAGCACCTCCAGCGAGCTGTACGTACGCTGGTCGTTCTTCACCCAGCCGCTCAGCACGCTCCGCTCAAGGGGAGCCAGCGACTCGATCCGGGAAAGCACCTCCCCCAGGTGCACGGCCCGGTCCACGGTGCCCCGGCCGCACCGCTGGCACTCGGTAACCAGCTGGTGGGTGACGCTGCCGTCCGCCAGCGTCACCTGCCGCCTGGCGATGTTGAGCACCGCCTGCGTGACACCGTCCTCGTACGCCTCGCCGGCCGCGATGCCGCACGTACGGCACAGATATCCGTCAGCCTGCATCACCTTCGCCCGCTGAGCGTTGGTGATGCTCGACTTGTGGCTCGGCCCCTTGGCCTGGCCCGGCACCCACACGTCCTTGCCACGCGTCACGAACCGACGCTCCTGCGGCAGCAGCTCCGGATCCTCGCGGGCCGTCGAGATCTCCCAGCCGTAGTCACGCAGGCCACGCATGCGCCGGTCGATCTGCGCGACGTCGGGGAAAGCCTCCCGCAGCTTGGCCACGGTGAAGATCTCGTCCTCCCCTACTACTTGGATCAGCCAGAGCGCGGCACGCGCCATGCTCCCGAGCTTGTGCTTTCCGACACTGGTCTCCTGCCAAGACGGCATCGTCATGACGGTCCCCTCCCCTAGAAAACGCACACGATTAGACGGCCTGCATCCAGCCCAAATGGCATGTACGCGCCATTCACGAACCGCGATTCCCTCTCCCTCACCAATGGCACCTGACTCCTAAATCGTGGCACATCGAAACCGCTTTGAACCCTCTCGACGGAACTTGCGCACTAACTGGCAAGAGAAGAATCAAAAACCGCCAGGCGGCGGCCAGTTGGCCTCCGGCACAATGGCGAACGACAGCACCAACCAGCGGCCAAAATCATCTGGTTCAGCCAAAAAACGGGGGGTTTGCCACCATGGCAGCGCGCAGCAGCAGTCGCCGTCCCTTCGCGTGGACGGAGAAGGAACTCGACGAAAGCGTGCCGCCAGACAGGCGGCGACTCGCTGCGGCACTGCAATCAATCTGCCGCCACCTGACCGTCACGGCTCCTCACGGGGCGGTGGTCATCCACCCGACACAGGCCCAGGCAGCCGAGTACTTGCACGTCAGCGAGACCGCACTGACGCGATACCTCCAGGGTCGGCGCATCCCACCAGCCGGGGTGGCCTCCCTGATCTTCGACATTGCTTGCCGGGACGCCGGAGGCAGCCAGACCATCCGCACCACAAAGGATGAGCTGCTGGAACTACGAGCCAGAGCCGAGCAGGAACGATGCGGCAACTGCTCGCGACACAGAGACGCGGCGCGTGTCGCTGGACAGAAACTCCGGGCCCTGCAGGAATCCCATGAACGGCTGGAACGGTCGGCGGCAGAAAGAGCCCGGGAACTCACGGAACTCCGCCAGCGCACCGCCGCACTGAAGCAGGAGACGCAACGGGCGAGGTCCTCTGACCCGACGCCGGTAAGCGAAGCCGGCCCGCGAACGGTTCAGGGGGCGGCTTGCACCGCAAGTCTGTTGCCGGTCCCCCCACGACGAGGGGACCGGCAACAGAGCAAAAGCGGAACCCTCGCTGCCCGCAACGTCGGCCACCGCGCTGAAGAGCTGCTCCACGGCGGCCGGCCGGACAGCACTCTCGCGCTTCTACGGCATACGGCCGAGGCATACACCCCGGCGGAAGTGGCCTTGCTAGTAGCTCTGCTGCGGACACAGGGGCAGGACGACCTGGCTGACAACCTGGTGCACATCTATGGCCGCGACCACAACGACCAGGACGTAGTGCGGGCAGCGCTGATACTGCACGAGCAACAGGCCGTCGAGGACGCGGAAGCACTTCTGCGGACGGCCGCCGCCCACCCAGGGTCGGCTCTCGCCCGAGCAGACGGGTACGGGCTGCCCAGATAGCAGGGCCCGGCTCGTCAGTGCCGTGCCGAAGCGGACCGAAACCAGGCTTGCCGCCGAGTGGGAACGCAGTACTGCTGGCTGAGCCCTGTGCACCCGCGCGCTGCCCTCAGGCGGCAACGCCCGGCTCAGCCTCGTAGTGCGACTGGGCTTGGTCCAGAATGTCGTCTGGATCGAAGCCACACGAAGCCGTCCAGTGCAGCAAGTCAGCGATCAGCTCCACAGCCGACTCCTTGAGGACGGCGTCTCGCAAACGACCCTGTCGAGTGGTGGTGCCCCCAGGTCGGTAGCCCTCCAGCGCCGCTACGGCCCGCTCCATCCGCTGACAGGCCTGCTCAGGCCCAAGTGCGATCTCGCACCACACCGATTTCCCGGCCGCCGTCAGCACCGTCCCCCGGTCCGCCGTCACCACGGCTAGCAAGTGCAGTCCACGCCCGCATTCATCGTCACAGCCGGCTGGGGACACTGAGGGCATCGAATGGCTCTTGTCGTGGACTTCTACACGCAACCGTTCGGTGCCCCACTCCAACACCAACGTGGCGGAGGTGCCTTCCCCTACGTGCTTGATGACATTTGTGGCCAGCTCTGTGACCACCAACTCCGTATCCGCCGCTGCATGAGGCACGCCCCACTGCCGCAACTGCGCTTTAGCGGCCTGCCGCAGCAGCCTCACCTCGTCAGGAACTGCCCTGAAAGGCACAACAGTTCGGGCCTGACGCTTCCTCACCTCGTTGCCGGACATGCTCATCTTCTCCCTCCCAGGCCACACACATGCCGCACCCGTCGTGTCCGGATGACTGCACTGCGTAGCGATCCGTAAGCGAGAATGACACAGAGAAGTCTCTCTATGTAACTTCTCACGAGACCCATCTGAGTGAATCTGATGGTGGGAGTTACCCTCGCTGCCTAGCCTGAGCAGGCCCGGAGCGACCGCCCGGCGCACGCGCAGGAGGAAGTCCGCATGACCGCGAGGACCACCACACGCCGCCGTCAACTCGGCGCGGCATTGCGAAAGTTGCGCGCCAGCAAGGGCCTGACCCTGGAAGAGGCTGGCCGACTGGTTGGGGTCTCCAAGGCCACGGTGAGCCGCTACGAGACGCAGGCGGGACCGGTGAGGTGGATCGTGGTCGATGCACTGTGCCGTGAATATGGAGCTGCCGAGGCCGAGCGCGAAGCCGTCGTACGGCTGGCCAGGGACGCCAAACAGCAGGGGTGGTGGAATTCGTTCGCCGACTCCATCCCCGAGAGCATGGACTTGCTGCTCACCCTTGAGGACGAGGCCGTGCGCGAGAACCACTTCGCATGCGTCTACGTACCCGGGCTCCTCCAGACTCGCGCCTACAGCACCGCCCTTCAGCGGGCCAATGAAATCCCCTTGCCGCCGGATGAGATCGAACGGCTGGTGGACATTCGCATGAAGCGGCAGGAGATCCTCACCCGCCCGAAGCCCCTGCATCTGTGGGCGATCATCGACGAGTCCGTTATCCGTCGTGTTGTGGGCTCACCGCAAGCGATGAAGGAGCAGCTCGACCGGCTGCTCGCGGCGAACGATGCACCTCACACGACGTTGCAGGTGCTTCCCTTCGCCAAGGGCGCCCATGCCGCTGCTCTCGGAAGCTTTGTCATGATCGGCGGCGCGGAGCCGGCACTCGACGTCGTGTACGTCGACTTCCATACCGGCTCCCTCTTCATGGAGAAGGAGGAGGAACTGGAGCGCTACCGACTTGCGTTCGAGTACCTCCGCGCACAAGCGTTGGACATGGAAGCTTCGTCTGCCTTGATCCAACGCGTCCGCAAGGAGCTGTGAATGTTTCTCCCTCTCCAGGGTGCCTCTGACCCGGCATGGTTCAAGTCGTCGTACAGCGGCGGCAATGCCACCGAGTGCGTCGAGTGCGCGTACGGCTCACCCCGAACGCTGATACGGGACTCGAAATGCGCGGATGGCCCTGTCATCGCCGTGGGCACTGAGGCTTGGCATCTCTTCATCGACGCGTTGTAAGCGAACCCGGGATGCCTGGGGACTCTGCGTCAGACCGGGACCTGCACAACAGGCCCTACACCGCGGCTGCCAAACGGATATACAACGCCCAGCACCCGTGAGGGCATGCCGTCACCCACCGCCAGTCAGGAAGCTCGAGCACCACCGATCCCCCTCACCACAACCCGCCCCCCACCATCCCCAAAGATTTCCCCCACCGCTCCCCTCCCGTTCGCCAAGCCTGGCTACCTTCGCCTCGCCCCGTCCGGTACAGGAGAGGTACACCCATGAGCAGCCCGGTCCACCGAACCGAGACACGGCAGTCCGTGGCCACCATCGTGTCGGCCCGGCAGCGTCGGGAAAGTGGACGAGACGGGGGTGCGTCCGGGCGGTCGGCGGAACAGGCGCTGCTCGGGATCCAGGGGAGCGCCGGTAACCGAGCCGCCACCGCAGCCGTGCAGCGGGCCCGGGGCGCCGACAAGGGCAAGGCGCCCGAGGGGGCCGGTGCCGGGGGTGACGGGGCGAAGACGCGGCGGAACTACCGGGATCGGATCGCCGGGCTGCTCGACCGGTTCAAGAAGAATCTCGAACCCATCGACACCTGGATCAAGGGCGTCCAGACGCCCACCAACGCCGGCTTCACCCAGCAGGCCGCCGTCTCGGCCAACGAGGGGCTCAAGCACTCCGCCGCCGCGTCGGGGACCTCCGCCGCGTCGGGGAACCTCCTCACCGAGGCCGCCGGCACCGTGGTCAGCGGTATGGACGCGTACAAGAGCATGAAGGACGCCAAGAAGGCCGGGGACGGGGCCGAGCACCACACCGCGAACAAGAGGGCCAAGACCAAGGGGACCGACGCGGTCGTCGGGGCCGCCGGTTCGGGGGCCTACAGCGCGGCCATCGCCAAGGAAGTGACGAAGATCCAGAAGGCGGCGGACGCCGCCGTCACCTCCGAGGCGAGCGGTATCGCCAGCGCCGCCGTCGCCGGGATGAAGAGCGTCCGGTCCGTGTTCCGGGTCGGCGGGGCGGCCCGCAAGTACAAGCGGGTGAAGGAGCTGGGCGATCCGCAGCTCGTCCACGCCGAGTCACTGGCCCGGCTGAACGAGTCGCGGGAGCACGCCAACTGGGCCGCGGCGGAGGCGTACGTCGCGCTGGACGCCTACTGGAAGCATGAGGGCGAGGGACGGCTGGAGCTGATCGGCGAGGCCGTCGACGCCGCCTGGGAGGCGATGGGGGAAGCCCGTGACGCCGCCGAGACGCTCCAGCGCGCCGAGAAGAACGTGGAGAAGCTGGGCACGGTCCAGGGGTACGCGAAGAAGAAGCAGCTCACCAAGATCGGCAAGGAGACGGTCGGTGGCGCGTTGGGTGAGTCCACCAAGGCCGCGGCCGGGGTCGTGACGGCGGTCGCGGCGGGAACGGCCGGGCTCGCGTCCAATCCGGTCGGCTGGGGCCTCGCCGGAGCCGGCGCCGGACTCGTCCTCGGCGTCACCCTGTACAAGGCGCTCCGCGCCGCCACCAAGCGGTACGAGGAAGTCCGCCACCCGGAGGTCTGGGCCAAGGAGGGCGAGACCCCTGCCGAGGCGGCCTCCCGCAAGGAATCGCTCCAGCACGCCCTGAAGTTCTGGAAGAAGGTGTCCAAGGGCGAGCGGGCGGCCATGGCGCGGGAGATCTACGCCCTCGCCGCGGGGCCCGACATTGCCGGGAGCGGCGGTACGACCGAGGAGATGCGGCAGTCCGGCATGTCCCTGCTCATCGCGCTCAAGTCGGGTCCCGCCGACCACAAGCTCGACCAGGAGGCGTGGGTGGCGAGCCTCAACGACCCGTCCAGGACGGATGGCTGGATCAAGGAGATCGCGGAGCAGCTGGCGTCGGGGTGACACCCACCTCCGTCAATTACCAGGGTGTTATGCCACAAGGCCAACCCCTTTTCGGCCAAGTGGGGTCAGCCGTCATCCGCGCATTTTTCGCCCCAATCCCCCGGCGGCCCCAGTTCATGGTCACGAGGCCGGCACGAGGCGTGAGCACAAGCGGTAGGGTCCCTTCCCGTACGTCGAACGACGGTCGTGGGTACGGGAGTTCGAGGCAGGTCAGGGCCCTCGCGGTCCGGGGTGCCCCGAGTCCGCGTCGTCGTCACCCCCAGCTCGTACAGGCCTCGTGTGTTGCTTGGAGACCCATGTCGTGCGTCGCCCTCACCGTCCCACGGATCGCCGACTCCTCGGCGCGCGGTGGTCCCGGCAGACAGCACCGGTTCTCTTCGGCCTGTTGACGACCCCGGCCGTGCCACGGGCGTGCCGGTGCGTCGTCCCGCGCCTCGCGCTCGGCGCCTTCGCGCTCCGCGCCTTCGCGCCGCCCTCCGCCGGTCTCGGCCCACCCCCACCGACGGCTTCCGATCCGTGAGGACCTGATGACTGAACTGATAGTGAGCGCCACCGCGTTGCTGGCGGTGGCCGGAGTCGGGGCCGCGTGGTATTTCCGGCGCAAACGCGACGAGGCCCGCCGCCGGGCCGATCAGCTGCGCGAGCACGCCGACCGGCTCACCCTGCAACTCGTCGCGGCCGAGCAGTGCGTGGGGCACCTCGCGGCCAACGTGATCCCCGCGGCGGCCAAGGGCGGTGAAGGACCCGAAGCGGGCGGGCTCCTCGTGCCGGCGCAGCTCGAAGGGACCCCGCTCGCCGAGCGGCTGCGTGCCGTCCCCGGGGCGGTCGCCTCGGCCGTGGCGGACGTGCGGGGGCAGGAGCGGGCTGCGGCCGCCCATGCCGCGGCCCAGGCCGCCGAGCAGGTCCGGCAGGACACCGAGCGGCACGTCGCGCAGGTGCGGCACGAGTCCGTCGGCGTGGCCCGGGCCGCCGTGCGCGGCTTCGCCAACAACGTCGTGGCCCGGTCGGCGCGGCTCGGCCGGGCCGTCAGCCAGGGCGTACGGCGGCACATCTCGGACGAGGCGTACGCGACGCTGGTGGAGATCGACCACCTCGCGCAGCAGATGCTGCTCACCGCGTCGGGGTACTCCGTACTCGCCGGGGACAAGCTGTCCCGGCGCTGGCCCGCCACCTCGCTGACCGACATCACGCGGGCGGCGATGGGCCGGATCGAGGGGTACGAGCGGATCAAGCACCCCGACATGGGGTCCGTGGTGGTCGAGGGACGCGCGGTGGAGGCGGTCGTGCACGCGCTCGCCGTCCTGCTGGACAACGCGCTGCGCTACTCCCCGCCCGCCGCAAGTGTCCACGTCTCCCTCGAACAGGGGCACCACGCCTGCTTCCTGATCGTGGACGACGCCGGGCTGCGCATGGACGACGAGCGGCTGCTGTGGGCCGGCAACGTGATGTCCGGCGAGCAGCGCGACGACATCACCCGCCTCGGCGCCCACCCCCAGACCGGGCTGCGCGTGGCGTCCCTGCTCGCGGAGAACTACGGCTTCCGCGTCGAGCTGACCGCGCCGAACATCTACCAGGGGACCCGGGCCATGGTCGTCCTGCCGAAGAACCTGCTCGTCGATCCCGCGGCGGGACGAGGGGCGGGGAGCGGGGCGGGGACTGCCGCCGGGGCTGTATCAGGAACGGCGGCGGGGTCCGTCACGGGGACGGCTGAGCCCGTCGCCGCGACCGCCGCCCCGTCGGCCACCGCTCCCACGCCCCCGGCGCCCGCGCCCGCCCCCACTCCCGCCCCGGCCCTCACCACCGAGCCCGCGCACCAGCCCACGCACGAGCCCACGCCGGAGCACGAACCAGCCGCCCCCAGCCCGGAACCCGCACCGGTACCAGCACCAGCACCGGAGCCCGCACCGGCATCAGCACCTGCGCCCACGACCGCGCCCGCCACCACCCCCGCACCCCCCACCACCACCGCCAGCGGCCTCACCGTCCGCCGCCGCTCCCCCGCCCCGGCCCCGTCGCGCCCACGCCCCGCACCGGCCGCCGACACCGAGCCCGGCCGTCCGGCCGTCGCCGCCGCCTGGGCCGCCGGCACCCGGCGCGGCCGCGACGGGGAGCCCGCACCGGCCGCGACGGATGCCGGGAGCACGGACCGGGGCACTCCCCGCGAGGCCGCCCAAGCCTCCCCCACCGCCGCCCACAACGCCCCCCACCCGGCCGCCCGCGACGCCGCTCACGACGAAGGACACTGATCGTGCAAGACACACACACCAACAGCCTGGGCTGGCTGCTCGACCAGGAACTCGGCACCGTCGAGGGCGTCCGCTACGCCGTGTTGATGAGCAGCGACGGGCTGCTGAAGGCCCGTACGGCGACGATCGGCCAGGACGACGGGGAGAAGTTCGCGGCGCTGACCGCGGCGCTGCGGGCGGCGGGCAAGGCCTGGGACGAGTTCACCGGCGGGGCGGGCATGCGCCAGCTGCTGATCGAGTCGGTCGGCTGCATCGGACTGACGACCACCGCCGCGAAGAACACCATGCTGTCGGTGTGCACGACCGGGCCCGACGCCGACGTCGGGCTGATCTCCCACCACATGGTGCGGCTCGCCACCCGGGTGGGGCACGAACTGGGCACGGCGGAACGCGTGCCGGTCGCCGAGGGCGCGACGGGCGCGGGAGGCGCGGAAGGCGGCTCGACGGCATGACGGGGCCGCGGCGTGACCCCGACATGGTCAGGCCCTACGTCCGTACCGGGGGCCAGGTCCGCGCGCGCGAGGACGTGCGCCCGGAGAGCGTGGTCATCGCCGCGACCGGCCCCACGGACACCCTCGCCCCGGACGCCCGCCGGGTGATGCGGCTGTTCGCCGGCGCGGACGGCGGCCTGGCCGTCGCCGACATCGCCGCCGCGCTGGAGCTGCCGCCCTCCACGGTGCGGATCCTCGTCTCCTCGCTGATGGACTCCGGCCACCTGTCCAGCCCGGTCGCCGCGACCGAGCACCAGCCCGACTTCGACCTGCTGCAGGAGGTACTCCGTGGACTGCGCTCCATGGTCTGACCCGCCCGTCACCTACGTCCCGGCCTCGGTGACGCGGTCGGCCAAGATCGTGGTCGCGGGCGGCTTCGGTGTCGGCAAGACGACGTTCATCGGCAGCGTCTCGGAGGTACGGCCGCTGCGGATGGAGGAACCCATCACGCAGGCCAGCGCCGGCGTGGACGACCTGCGCGGCACCCCGCACAAGACGACGACGACCGTGGCGATGGACTTCGGCCGCATCCACATGGCCGACGGGCGGCTCGCGCTGTACCTGTTCGGGCTGCCGGGGCAGTCCCGGTTCCAGCCGCTGTGGGAGGACCTGGCGGAGGGCGCCCTCGGCTGTCTCGTGCTGGCCGACACCCGTGACCTCGACGCGTCCCACGACGCCCTCGGGCTCCTGGACGGCGCCGGCATCCCGTACGCCGTCGCGATCAACACCTTCCCCGGCGCGCCGGGTTACCCCGAAGCGGAGCTGCGCGAGGCGCTGGCCCTGGAACCCGCCACCCCGCTGACGGCCTGCGACGCCCGCGACCGCACGTCCTCGCTGCACGCCCTGATCACGCTCACCGAGTACCTCTCCGAGCACCAGCAACAGCGCGAGCACCGCTCCGCCGCCCTCTTGGAGTCCCGCCCATGACGTCGCCCTCCGCCGAGCCCGCGCCGACGAGCCCAACGGGCCGGATCGCCCTGTACGAACCGGAGTTCGCGGCGGATCCGCACGCCGCGTACCGGCGCATGCGGCGCACCCACGGTCCGCTCGTCCCCGTCGATCTGGCGCCCGGTGTCCCCGCGACCCTGGTGATCGGCTACTACCAGGCCCGCCGCATCCTCAACGATCCGCTGCGCTTCCCGGCCGACCCGCGTGCCTGGGAGAAGCTGATCCCGGCGACCTGCCCGGTCCGGCCGATGATGGAGTGGCGGCCCAACGCGCTGCGCTCGGGCGGCGCCGAGCACGCCCGCTACCGGTCCGCCAACACCCACGCCATCGAAAAGGTCGACCAGCACGGACTGCGCGCCCTCGTCGAGAAGGTCGCCGACGGTGCCATCGACGGGTTCCGCACCGCCGGCTCGGCGGACCTGCTCACCCAGTACTCGTTCCCCATCGCCTTCAGCGTCCTGAGCGCGCTGCTGGGCTGCCCGGACGAGATCGGGCAGCGCATCGCCGACGGCATGGCGAAGATCTTCGACACCACGAACGCCCAGCGCGGCAACGAGATCCTCGCCCAGGCCGTCTCCGACCTCGTGACCCTGCGCCGGCAGCACCCCGGCGACGACATCACGTCCCGGCTGACGCTGCACCCCGCGGAGCTGACCGACGAGGAGATGGGCCATCAGCTCGTCACGCTCTACGGTGCCGGGATCGAGCCGCTGACCAACCTGATCAGCAACACGATCCTGAAGATCCTCACCGACGAGGAGTTCTCCGCCGACCTGCACGCCGGGCTGTCCACGGTGCGCGACGCGCTCGACGCCGTCCTCTACACCGACCCGCCGATGGCCAACTACTGCATCTCCTATCCCCCGTATCCCATCGACGTGGAGGGGGTGCTGCTGCCGGCCGACCAGCCGGTGGTGATCTCGATGGCGGCCGCGAACAACGACCCGGCCCTGACGGAGGGCGTGCCCGAGGGCCGGCACACGGGCAACCGGGCCCATCTGGCCTGGAGCATCGGCCCGCACTCCTGCCCGGCCCGTTCGCACGCCTACCTCATCGCGGAGACCGCGGTCACCCACCTCCTGGACGCGCTGCCGGAGACGGACCTCGCCCGCCCCCTCGCCGACCTCACCTGGCGTCCCGGCCCGTTCCACCGGGCCCTGGAATCGCTGCCCGTCACCTTCCCCGCCGCACACTAAGGAGCCAGGTCATGGCGACCCAGCAGTCTCCCCTCGTCCTCGACCCCACCGGTGCCGGTCACCACGCCGAGCACCGCGCCCTGCGGGAGCGCGGCCCGGCCACGCGGGTGGACGTGCTCGGCGTGGAAGCCTGGTCGATCACCGACCCCGCCCTGCTCAAACAGCTCCTGACCAGTCCGGACGTCTCCAAGGACGGGCGGGCGCACTGGCCCGCCTTCGGTGAGGTGGTGACCACCTGGCCGCTCGCCCTGTGGGTGGCGGTGGAGAACATGTTCACCGCGTACGGCCAGGGCCACCGCAAGCTGCGCCGGCTGGTGGCCCCGGCCTTCAGCGCCCGTCGCATCGAGGCGATGCGGCCGGCCGTGGAGGGGATGGTGGCGGGGCTGATCGACCGGCTCGCGGAGCTGCCCGCCGACCAGCCGGTCGATCTGCGGCAGGAGCTGGCGTATCCGCTGCCCATCGCGGTGATCGGTCACCTCATGGGCGTGCCCGAGGACCAGCGGGAGGGCTTCCGCGCCCTCGTCGACGGCGTCTTCGACACGACGCTGAGCCAGGCCGAGGCGATGGCCAACACCGCCCGCCTGTACGGGGTCCTGGACGAGCTGATCGCCGACAAGCGGGCCACGCCGGGCGACGACATGACGTCCCTGCTCATCGCGGCCCGGGACGACGAGGGGGACGGTGCCCGGCTCTCCCCCGGGGAACTGCGCGACACGCTGCTGCTGATGATCAGCGCCGGCTACGAGACCACCGTCAACGTCATCGACCAGGCCGTGCACACCCTGCTGACCCAGCCCGACCAGCTGGAACTGGTCCGCAAGTCCGCCGTCACCTGGGGCGACGTGGTGGAGGAGACGCTGCGTCACGAACCGGCGGTCAAACACCTGCCATTGCGGTACGCGGTCACGGACATCGCCCTGCCGGACGGGCGGACCATCGCCCGCGGGGAGGCGATCCTCGCCTCGTACGCCGCCGCCAACCGGCACCCGGACTGGCACACCGACGCCGACACCTTCGACGCGACGCGCGTGGTCAAGGAACACCTGGCGTTCGGGCACGGCGTGCACTTCTGCCTCGGCGCGCCGCTGGCCCGCATGGAGGTCGTGCTCGCGCTGCAGAGCCTCTTCGACCGCTTCCCCGGCATCCGCCTCGCCGATCCGGCGGAGGAACTGCCGCCCGTGCCCTCGCTGATCAGCAACGGGCACCAGCGGCTGCCGGTCCGGCTGTACGCCGACTGAACCGCCGGGACGGCGCGCCCCGGCGTTCGGGGCGCGCCGTCCACCGGCCGGGAGGCTCCGCGGATCAGCCGAACATGCCCGGCTCGTAGTCGCCCGCCGGCTGCTGGGTGATGACGTTCATGCGGTTGTAGGTGTTGATGATGGCGATCAGTCCGACCAGCGCGGTCAGCTGTTCCTCGTCGTAGTGCTCGGCGGCCTTCGCCCACGCCTCGTCGGTGACGCCGCCGCCCGAGTCGGCGATGCGGGTGCCCTGTTCGGTCAGTTCGAGGGCGGCGCGCTCGGCGTCGGTGAAGACCTTGGCCTCGCGCCAGGCGGCGATCAGGTTGAGGCGCAGGGAGGTCTCCCCGGCCTTCGCGGCGTCCTTGGTGTGCATGTCGAGGCAGAAGCCGCAGCCGTTGATCTGGCTGGCGCGGATCTTGACCAGTTCCTGGGTCGCGGCCGGCAGCGTCGAGTCGGTCACGGCCTTGCCGGCCGAGTTGATGTGGCGCAGGAGCTTGCCGGCGAGGGGGTTCGAGAACAGGGCGAGTCGAGCTTCCATGAGAGGGTCCTCCGTCGTGGGTCGTCCGACCGGTCCGGCCGGGTGGCCGGTGGTGCGCTCTGGGGCTACACCGCTACGACGGAGCGCGCGGGGGTGATGTGACAGGCTGCGGAGATCCGCGCATGTGACCTGCGTCTCACCCCTTCGCGGCGGGTCCTTCGGGCCGTTCGGGCCGTTCCAGCAGCCTGAGCAGGGCGGCCGTGACGTCGGCCGGGCGTTCGTCCATCACCCAGTGCCCCGCGTCGTCCAGCATCGTCAGTTCGGCGCGGGGCACGGCCGCGGCCAGCCCGGTCGCGATGTCCGGGCTCAGATACGGGTCCGCGCGGCCCCAGACCACCGCCGTCGGGCAGGTCACCGCGCCCAGGCGGCGGCGCAGCTCGGGGCGGGGCGGGGTGCGGTAGTCACCGAAGTAGTGGAGCAGCCAGCGGCGGCCCTCCGGGGTGTCCATCCAGTCGACGTAGCCGTCCAGGAGGCGGGCGTCGAGATGGCCCGCGCGGACGAGCGGGGCGAAGGTGCGGCGGTGCAGGGCGGCGTACGGCAGGCGCATGGCCGCGGGCCGGAGTGCGGGGGTGCGTCCGGCGATGCCGATCAGGCTGAAGACGGCGTACCAGCGGCGGGTGAACGTGGCGTGCGCGCGGCTGTTGAGGACGGCCAGCCTGCGTACCCGCGCGGGGTGGGTCTCGGTGAAGCCCAGGGCGAGGAAGCCGCCGTAGTCGTGACCGACCAGGTTCACCGAGTCGAGCCCCAGGGCGTCCAGGAGCCGGCCGAGCCGGGCGACCTCGGTGTCGTAGTCGAAGGGCAGGTGGAGCGGGCGGTCGGACTCGCCCCAGCCGAGGAGGTCCGGGGCGACGACCCGGTGGCGGGCCGCGAGGGGCGGGACCTGGTGGCGCCAGCAGTGGTGGCTGGCGGGGTAGCCGTGCAGGAGCAGCACGGGTTCGGCGTCGAGCGGCCCCGACTCCCAGCAGGCCACCCTCGCTCCGTCCACCCGGACCGACCGGGCGCGGGGCCGGTCCGTGCCGGGACTCTGCGTGTTCATCGGCTGCGCGCTCCCTCGGTCGTCCGTCCCCCCTCAACCGTGCGGATACCCGGAAGTGACGCGGCCAGGGCGCGGCTTGCGGCCGAACGGGGGGTACGCCCGCGCCGACGGGCGCGGGAGAGGCGCTCACCCCGGCGCGTGCGCCGGGCACGACGGTGATTAGCCTCGGAAGCATCAGTCGGTGGCGTGGCAGGAGGCAGAGATGGCGAAGGTTCCCAGTGCGGCGGTCGCCGCGGGCGGTCTCGTCGGCGGGTTCGGCGTGGCCCGCTGGACCAAGCGGCGGGAGCTGGGCGGGGCCGTGCTGGCCGTGGCGGGGGCCGCCGCCGCACAGCAGTGGCGGCAGCGGGCGGGCGGCGCAGCCGCCGGTGCCCTGACGGCCGCCTACGTGGCGGGCTTCGCCGGATCCCACCCCCTGGCCAAGAAGGTGGGCGCCTGGCCCGCCGTCCTCGGGGTGGCCGGCGCGGTGGCCCTGGCCTCCTGGGCGGTGGCCGACCGGCACGCCTGAGCGTTCTGGCGTCAGGAGCGCCGGGTCCGCCCTGATGCCCTCACCGTCCCGGCCTCGCGGGTCCCACCCCGGGCCGGGGAGGTGTGCACCTGGCCCGCCTCCTCGGCGTGGCCGACGCGGTGGCCCTGGCCTCCTGGGCGGTGGCCGACCGGCACGCCTGAGCGGTCTGGCGTGAGGCCGGCCGGCGAGCCTGAGCGGTGCGCCTGACCGGTGCGCCGCGCGGGAGTCGGTCAGGTGCGGTGGGTCAGGACGTTGATGATCTTTCCGTTCGGGTCCCGTACGAAGAAGCGCCGCACGCCCCACTCCTCGTCCTGAGGCTCCCGTACGATCTCCGCGCCCGACGCGGCCACCTGGGTGTAGACCGCGTCGACGTCCTCGACCTCCACGCTCAGGTCGGGGACGACGGGCGCGGTGCGTTCCTCGCTGAAGAGGCTGATCTGGGCGGTCGGGTTGGACGGCGAGGCCAGGGTCGTCACCCAGCCCATGTCCATGACCTCCTCGAAGCCGAGGAGCCCGTAGAAGTCGCGGCTCGAGTTCCACAGCTCCTCGGACTCGATGTGCAGGTTGGGGACGATTCTGCGGATGGTCATCGGGTGGCTCCTGATCCCGTTCTTCCCTAGGGCTGCGCCTTCACCGAGGACAGCGGTTCGGCGATGTCCTCAAGCGAACGGCGTTCCGCCTTCACCGCCAGGAACGCCGCCACCAGACCGGCCGCGCACATCAGCCCGGCACCGACCTGGAAGGCGAGAACAGTGTCCCCGACCACGCCGGACTCCGTCAGGTCGGCGAAGAGCAGCGGGCCGCTGATGCCGCCGGCGGCGGTGCCGAGGGCGTAGAAGAAGGCGATGGCCATGGCCCGGGTCTCCATCGGGAAGATCTCGGAGACGGTCAGGTAGGCGCTGGACGCGCCGGCCGACGCGAAGAACAGCACCACGCACCAGCAGGCCGTCATCGTCGTGGCCGTGAGCGAGCCGCGGTCGAACAGGTACGCCGTGCCGAAGAGCAGCACGCCGGACAGCAGATACGTACCCGAGATCATGATCCGGCGCCCGACCGTGTCGAAGAGCGGGCCGAGGAGCAGCGGGCCGAGGAAGTTGCCGGCGGCGATGACGGCGAAGTAGTAGCCGGTGCTGCCGGTCGGCACGTCGAAGAAGGTGATGAGGATGGTGCCGAAGCCGAAGGTGATGGCGTTGTAGAGGAAGGCCTGGCCGATGAAGAGGGAGAGGCCGAGGACGGCGCGGCGCGGGTAGCGGCTGAAGACGGTCTTGGCGATCAGACCGAAGCCGATGCTCTTGCGCTGGTGGATGGTGATCTCACCGGCCGGCGGCGGCAGCTTCTCGCCCTTCTCCGCCTCGATCTCCCGTTCCACGGACGAGACGAGGGTGTCCGCCTTCTCGCCCTGGCCGTGGATGAACTGCCACCGTGGGCTCTCCGGCACGTGCCGCCGTACGAGCAGGATGACCAGGCCGAGGACGACGCCGAGGCCGAAGCTGAGCCGCCAGCCGAGGTCCTTGGGGAAGATGTCGGTGTCCAGCATCACGATCGACAGCAGCGCGCCGCCGATGGCGCCCAGCCAGTAGCTGCCGTTGATGATGAGGTCGACCCGGCCCCGGTACTTGGACGGGATCAGCTCGTCGATCGCGGAGTTGATGGCCGCGTACTCGCCGCCGATGCCGAAGCCGGTGAGGAAGCGGAAGAGGAAGAACCACCAGGACTCGAAGGACAGGGCGGTCAGCGCGGTCGCCGCCAGGTAGACGACCAGGGTCGTGATGAACAGCTTCTTGCGGCCGTAGCGGTCGGTCAGCCAGCCGAAGAACAGGGCTCCCGAGCACGCGCCCGCCACGTACAGGGCGGCGGCGAGGCCGGTGATCTGGGCGGAGCTGATGTCGAGGCCGCTGCCGTCCTCGGCGATGCGTCCGGCGACATTGCCGACGATCGTGACCTCCAGACCGTCCAGGATCCAGACGGTGCCGAGGCCGATCACGATCATCCAGTGCCATCGCGACCAGGGCAGGCGGTCCAGGCGGGCCGGGACGGCCGTGGTGACGGTCCCGGCGGAGGCGGGCACCGGACCCGACGCCGATTCTGCTGTCATGGCTCCCTCTCCGTCGAGCGAACGCCTCCCTTGTGCCCGGCACCGCAGGGAACACGCCCGCCGCGCCGGGTGGCAGAAGGCCCGCCGGACCGGCGCCGGACGGGGCCTACGCCCCCAGCATGCGGGAGACCGTGTAGATCAGCAGCCCGGCCAGCGAGCCGACCACCGTGCCGTTGATGCGGATGAACTGGAGGTCGCGGCCGATGTTCGCCTCGATCTTCTTGGTGGTGTGCTCGGCGTCCCAGCTCGCCACCGTGTCGGTGATCAGGGAGGTGATCTCGCGGCGGTAGGTCGTCACCACGTACACCGCGGCGCCCTCCACCCACCCGTCGACCTTGCCCTGCACCTTGGGGTCGGAGGCCATCCGGGCGCCCAGGGAGAGCAGCGAGGCCCTCACCCGCAGCCGCAGTTCGCTGCGCTCGTCCTCCGCCGCGGAGACGATCATGGATCGTACGGCCGTCCAGGCCGACGCGATCAGGTCCTGGACCTCGCCGCGGCCCAGCACCTCGGTCTTCAGCCGCTCCACGCGCGCGCGGGTGTCCGTGTCGGACTGGAGGTCGGAGGCGAAGTCGGCGAGGAAGCGGTCGAGGGCGCCGCGCGCCGGGTGGGCGGGCATGTCGCGCATCTCGGTGACGAAGCGCAGCAGCTCCTTGTAGACCCGCTCGCCGACCCTCTTGTCCACGAACCGGGGCGTCCAGCCGGGCGCCCCGCCCTGTACGGCGTCCATCACGGAGTCGCCGTGCAGCACCAGCCAGTCGTGGGCGCGGGAGACGACCAGGTCGACGGCGCGTTTGTGGCCGCCGTCGGTGACGATCCGGTCCAGCAGCTTGCCGATGCCGGGGGCGATCTCCTGGGCGTCGGCCCGGCGTGTGATCGCCTCCCCCACCACGGCCTGCACGTCGGAGTCGCGCAGCACCGTGAGGGCGCCGCGCAGGGCGGCGGACAGCTCGGCCGTCACCCGGTCGGCGTGTTCGGGCACGGCGAGCCAGGCGCCGAGCCGGCTGCCGATGCCGACGGCGCGCAGCCGCTGCCGCACGACGTCCTCGGAGAGGAAGTTCTCGCCGACGAACTCACCCAGGGAGACGCCGAGCTGGTCCTTCTTCTTGGGGATGATCGCGGTGTGCGGGATGGGGATGCCGAGCGGGTGGCGGAAGAGGGCGGTGACGGCGAACCAGTCGGCGAGGGCGCCGACCATGCCGGCCTCGGCGGCGGCGCCGACATAGCCCGCCCAGGCGCCCGCGCCGCGGTGGGAGGCCCACTCGGCCAGCACGTACACCACGGCGACGAACAGCAGCAGTCCGGTCGCGGTGAGCTTCATCCGGCGTACGCCGCGGCGCTTCTCCTCGTCGGCCGGGCTGAAGGAGGTCATCGCGCGGTCACGGAACGCCCCCGCGCCGGTACCCGTGCGCTCCCCTGAGCCGCCGGGAAGTTCCGCCTTCGTGCGTTCCATCCGCTCCACCCGTTCGCTGATCCGTCCCGCTCACATTGTCCCTTCCTGACCGACTCCTGGAACGGAACACAAGTTCCCGGCGTCTCTCCTGGAGGGGTAACGCAGGGGGCTCGTGCGGCCTTTCCCCGGCCCATGCCTCATCATGGGTTCATCGGACCGGAGCCTCGGGGCTCCCCTCGCCCGAGGAGAACAGCACAACATGACCCGGGGTCGTGACGGGGGTGCGGGGGCACCTCCCACCAAGCACCGTGCCCTGCTGGCGGCGGTCGTCACCTTGATAGTGGCGATTTCCGCGGCCATATACGCCGGAGCGTCCGCGGACGACGGCAGCACGGAACAGTCGCCGCTCGCGGGCGGTCGATTCCCGCGCGGCGACGCCGCTCCCGCCTCCACCGGCTCGTGGGTCGGCGCGTGGTCCACCTCGCCGGCGGCCGCCGAACCGGGCACCGAGACGACGGGCATGGCGGGCCGTTCGGTACGCAACGTCGTGCACGCGGGCGTCGGCGGCACCAGCGCGCGGATCACCCTGTCCAACCTGTACGGGCAGTCGCCGCTGACCGTGACGCACGCCTCCATCGCCCTGGCCGCCGGCCCCGACACGGCCGCCGCGGTCGCCGACACGATGCGCCGGCTCACGTTCCGCGGCAGCCCCCGGGTGATCATCCCGGCGGGCGGCCAGGTGATGAGCGACATCGCCCGCATCACCGTCCCGTACGGCGCGGACGTCCTGGTCACCACGTACTCCCCGGTGCCGTCCGGCCCGGTCACCTACCACCCGCAGGCCCGGCAGACCAGCTACCTGGCCGCCGGCGACCGCACGTCGGACGTCACGGCCGTCGCGTACACCACCGGGACGCCGTACTGGCGCTACCTGACGGCGCTGGACGTGCTGAGCAACGAGGCCCGGGGCACCGTCGTCGCGATCGGCGACTCGATCACCGACGGCTTCGGCTCCGAGGTGAACGCCAACAACCGCTGGACCGACGTGCTCGCCGAGCGGCTGCACGACGCGGCCGGCGACGGGCGGGACGCGCCCCGCTACAGCGTCGTCAACCAGGGCATCAGCGGCAACCGGATCCTGACCAGCAGGACGGGCCGGCCCGCCGACAACCCGAGCGCGCTGAGCCGTTTCGAGCGGGACGTGCTGCAACGCACCAACGTCAAGGTCGTCGTGATCGTCCTCGGCGTCAACGACATCCTGAACAGCCCGGCACTCGCCGACCGGGACTCCATCCTCGTCGGCCTGCGCACCCTGACCGACCGGGCGCACGCGCGGGGGCTGCGGGTCGTCGGCGCGACGATCATGCCGTTCGGCGGCTACCGGAACTACACGCCGGCCCGCGAGGCCATGCGGCAGCAGGTCAACGAGGAGATCCGGTCCGGCCGCGTGTTCGACGAGGTCGTCGACTTCGACAAGGCCCTGCGCGACGCCTACGACCCGCGCCGGCTCCGTGGCGACTACGACAGCGGGGACCACCTGCACCCCAGCGACAAGGGGTACGCCCGCATGGGCCAGGTCCTCGACCTGGACTCCCTGAAGGGCGCGGTCCCCGTCGAGGCGTGAGCCGCCCCGGCAGACCGGCGCCGGCGGCGGCTCAGGAGTCCCGGCGGCGTTCCAGCTTCTGCTGGCGGCGCTCCTCCTTGATCCGGAGCTTCTCCGCGCGGGTCAGCTTGCGTTCCACGCCGACGCCGCCCCAGAAGGCGAAGCCGGTCACGATCACGCGCGGGGCGCCCGGGTCGCCGGGGACGCCCTCCTCGCGGTGGTCGAAGCCGCCCATGATCCCCATGCCGCGGACGATCACCTCGACCCCGGGCGGCACCACCACGTTCATCCCGCCCATGATCGCGACGCAGTTGATCACGACCTCGCCGTGCGCGAAGTCCGCCTCGCGCAGGTCGATGTCCCCACCGCCCCAGAACGCGAACGAGCTGAACCGCCGGGGCACCGTCCAGCGCCCCTTGCGCTGGAACCCGGACATCACCGCGACCGCCCACGTCGACGAGGGCTCGCCGCCGGTGATCCGGCCCGCCCAGTCCCCCGTGGCCGCCGGCTCCTTGGTCATCGACACCTTGGGCACCGCGACCGCCGTACCCACCGGCAGGTCCCGGGTGATCGGCGCCAGCTCCCCGTAGGTCCGCGCGCTGTACGTGGCGTCCAGCCGCTCCTCGAACTCGGTCATGTCGAGGCGGCCCTCCGCGAGGGCGTCCCGCAGGACCTCGGCGACTCGTTCACGGTCGGCGTCGGATGCGCGGAGCTCCGGGGCGTCGTCGGTCATGTACAGCAGCCTACGAGGTCACCGCGCCGGGCACTACGCGCTCGCGCGTTCCGCGTACATCTTGGCGATCACCGCTTCGATGTCCGGTTCCCGCACCGACAGGTCCACCAGCGGATACTCCGCGGCGATCCGCGCCACCAGCCCCGCCGCCGACGCGGACGCCGGGAACGCCAGCCACTGCCGCGGCCCCTCCACCCGCACCACCCGCGCGGGCGCCGGCGCCTCGATCGGCGGCAACTCCCGCTCCAGGTCCACCACCAGCGTCCGCTCGCTCTCCCCCGCCTCGTGCAGCCCCGCCAGCGGACCGTCGTACATCAGCCGCCCGTGGTCGATGACCATCACGCGCGAGCACAACTGCTCGATGTCCTGGAGGTCGTGCGTGGTCAGCAGCACCGTCGTGCCGCGCTCCGCGTTCAAGTCCCGCAGGAAACCCCGCACTTTGGCCTTCGACACCACGTCGAGGCCGATCGTCGGCTCGTCCAGGTACAGCACCTCGGGGTCGTGCAGCAGCGCCGCCGCGATGTCGCCGCGCATCCGCTGGCCCAGCGAGAGCTGCCGCACCGGCACGTCCAACAGCTCCTGCAGCTGGAGCAGTTCCACGCAGCGGTCCAGGTTCTCCCGGTAGCGGGCGTCCGGGATCCGGTACATGCGGTGCATCAGCCGGTAGGAGTCGATCAGCGGCAGGTCCCACCACAGCGTCGTCCGCTGCCCGAACACGACCCCGATGCGGTGCGCCAGCCGCGTCCGCTCCCGGGACGGGTCGATCCCCGCCACCCGCAGCCGGCCCCCGCTCGGCGTCAGGATGCCGGTGAGCATCTTGATCGTCGTCGACTTCCCGGCGCCGTTCGGCCCGATGTAGCCGACCATCTCGCCGCGCGCCACCGTGAAGGACAGCCCGTCCACGGCCCGCACCTCGTGCCGCTCCCGCTTCAGGAAACCCGTCTTCCTGCGCACGTCGAAGACCTTCTCGACGCCGTCCAGCTCGATGAAGGCCCCGCCCTGCGGCGCGGCGCTCTCCCCCTCGGTCATCGCCGTCGGCTCCCTCACTCGTCAGCTCCCTGTACTCCGGTACGAAAGCAGCCCCGCCCGCCAGGCCAGCCCCGCCAGCGCGCAGCAGACCACCGCCACCAGCGGTGACGTGAACGCCACCCACTCGGGCAGGTCCAGCGGGAAGGGCCGGTCCAGCACATACCCCGCCGGCAGCCAGTTGACGAAGGCCAGCGGCACCACGAAGGTCACCCCCCGCACCAGGTCCAGCGCGAACACGGTCGGCGGATACTGCAGCATCGTCGTGCCGCCGTAGGTGAACGCGTTCGACACCTCCGCCGCGTCCTGCGCCACGAACTGGAACGCCGCCGCCGCCACGAACACCGCGCAGAAGATCCCCGCCCCGCTCAGCAGCATCACCGGCATCAGCAGCAGCTTCGCCGCCGTCCAGTCGATGTCCAGCAGCACCAGCGCGTAGACCAGCACCAGCACCCCCTGCGTCACCCGGCCGAGGCGGCGCAGCGCGAACCGGTCCGCCGCCACCTGCGCCAGCACCGGCGCCGGGCGCACCAGCAGCGTGTCCAGCGTGCCGTCGCGCACCCGCCGGCCCAGCCGCTCCATCGAGCCGACCGCCAGGTCGGCCAGCCCGAAGGACACCCCCGCCACCCCGTACAGGAACGCCACCTCGCCCAGCGACCAGCCGCCCAGCGCGTCGACGCGGGAGAACATCAGCAGGATCGCCACGAAGTCCAGCGCGGTCGCCGCGAAGTTCCCGAACGTCGTCAGCGCGAACGACGTCCGGTAGGCCATCGTCGACCTGATCCACATCGTGGCGATCAGGCCGTACGTCCGCACCCCCTCCGCCACCCGGCCGCGTTCCCGGGCCGCGCGCGCCGTCTCAGCCACCCTGGACCACCACCCGCCGCGTCGCCGCCGACTGCGTCAGCCGCCCCACCGCCAGCAGCGCGACCGCCCACCCGGCCTGGAAGACGAACGTCGCCGGCGCGTCGGCCTCACCGAGCAGCACGTCGGCCGGCGCCTGGAGCAGCGACGACCACGGCAGCATCCGGACCACCTCGCCGAGCGCGCCCGGGAACACGTTCAGCGGAAGCAGCATCCCCGAACAGAAGAACCCCGCGAGCCACGCCATCTGCGTCACCCCCGCGCCGTCCATCAGCCAGAACGCCGAGAGCGCCACCAGGTACCGCAGCGCGAAACTGACCGCCGCCGCCAGCACCACCGCCACCAGGAACGCCGCCCACCTCGACACCTCCCCCGGCAGGGCCACCGGGAAGAACAGCGACCCGAACGCGAACGGCACGACCCCGCGCCCCAGCAGCTGGAACACCGCCCGCCCCAGGTCCGCCGCCAGCCACCACAGCTGGAGGTCGGCCGGCCGATACAGATCGACGGCGATGTCACCCGTACGGATGCGCTCCATCAATTCGTCCTCGAACCCCCCGCCACCGATCGCCAGCGCCGCCAGCAGGGCCTGCCCCAGCCAGACGAACGTCACGGCCTGCGCCTGGTCGTAGCCGCCGAGCTGCGGGTTCTCCTCCCACAGGGCCAGATAGGTGTAGACCAGAATCAGTCCGAAGACCGTGTTGGTGAACACCCCGGCGGCGGTGGCCGCACGGTAGGTCGCGTACCGTCTGAATCCCCCCGCCGCGACGGCCACGTACAACCGCCCCGAGCCCACGCCCACGGCCCCTCCCCCTCCGACCGGCACCAAAGCGCAGGAGCCTAGTGCGACGGCGACCCCCCGTGCCACGGAATTTCACGGGTGTGCCGCCGAGCGGGAACGGAACCCGCGGTGCGAGAGTCTTCACCAGAGGGCCCAGAAGACCCAGAGGGCGCAGAGGCGCACAAGGCCGTACGAGTCCAGACCGTACGACGCGAAACAGGAGTCCGTGCACGACATGAGCGACGAGCCGCAGCCGCAGCAGCCGCAACAGGGCTGGGCGCCGAGAGAGCCACAGGCGGCCGGCGACGGGGACGCGAAGAAGCCCAAGCGGCCGAAGCGGACCGGCTGGCGCAGGCTGATCCCGACCTGGCGCATCGTGCTGAGCACCTGTGTGATCGGCCTCCTGCTGCTGGTCGGCGGCTTCTTCCTCGGCTACCACCTGGTGCAGATCCCGGCCGCCAACGCGGCCGCCACCAAGCAGTCCAACGTCTACCTGTACGCCGACGGCAGCGTCCTCGCCCGCGACGGCGAGGTCAACCGGGAGAGCGTCGGCCTCGCCCGCATCTCCAAGGACGCCCAGCACGCCGTCCTGGCCGCCGAGGACCGCGACTTCTACAGCGAGTCCGCCATCGACCCGGGCGCCATGGTCCGGGCCGGCTGGAACACCGCGACCGGCAAGGGCAAGCAGTCCGGCTCCACGATCACCCAGCAGTACGTCAAGAACTACTACCTGGCCCAGGAGCAGACGGTCACCCGCAAGGTGAAGGAGTTCTTCATCTCGATCAAACTCGACCGCGAGAAGAGCAAGAGCGAGATCCTCGAGGGCTACCTCAACACCAGCTTCTTCGGCCGCGGCGCCTACGGCATCCAGGCCGCCGCCCAGGCCTACTACGGCATCGACGCCAAGGACCTCACGGCCGGCCAGGGCGCCTACCTCGCCTCCCTCCTCAACGCCCCCAGCCAGTACGACGTCGTCGCCCACCCCGAGAACAAGGGCGCCGCCGAGTCCCGCTGGAACTACGTCATGAAGGGCATGGTCGACAAGGGCTGGCTGAGCGCCTCCGAGCGCGCCGCCGCGAAGTTCCCCGTGCCCAAGCAGTCCACGGTCTCCACCAGCATGTCCGGACAGCGCGGCTACGTCGTCAACATCGTCAAGGACTACCTGGTCCAGAACGGGATCGTGGACGAGGAGGAACTCGACCGCGGCGGCTACCGCATCACCACGACCCTCCAGAAGGACAAGCAGAACGCCTTCGTCAAGGCCGTCGACGACAAACTGATGTCCCAGCTGGACAAGAAGGAACGCAAGGTCGACAACTACGTCCGCGCGGGCGGCGCCTCCGTCGACCCGAAGACCGGCAAGGTCGTCGCGATGTACAACGGCATCGACTACGTCAAGCAGTACACGCCCAACGCCGTCCGCCGGGACTTCCAGGTCGGCTCCACCTTCAAGCCCTTCGTGTTCACGTCCGCCGTCGAGAACCACTCCGAGACACAGGACGGCGACACGATCAACCCGAACACACGCTACGACGGCACCAGCGAGCGCCCCGTCAAGGGCTGGAGCGGCGGCCGCTACGCCCCCGAGAACGAGGACCACCGCGACTACGGCGACGTCACCGTCCGCGAGGCCACCGACAAGTCCATCAACGCCGTGTACGCCCAGATGGCCGTCGACGTCGGCTCCGACAAGGTCATGGAGACCGCCATCGACCTCGGGCTCTCCAAGAACACCCCGGAACTGACGCCCTCCCCCTCCATCGCCCTCGGCGTCGCCACCGCCAGCCCCCTCGACATGGCCGAGGCGTACGCGACCCTCGCCAACCACGGCAGGCACGGCACGTACACGCTGGTCGAGCAGGTCATGAAGGACGGCAAGCACGAGGTCGAGCTGCCCGAGCGGCGCGAGCGCCAGGCCGTCAGCCGCGAGTCCGCGGACACCACGACGTCCGTGCTGCGCAGCGTCGTCGAGAACGGCACCGCCACCGCCGCCCAGGCCGCCGGCCGTCCCGCGGCGGGCAAGACCGGCACCGCGGAGGAGGACACCGCCGCCTGGTTCGCCGGCTACACCCCCGAACTGGCCACCGTCGTCGCCGTCATGGGCCAGGACCCGAAGACCGCCGCGCACAAGTCGCTGTACGGCGCGACGGGGTTGGCCAGGATCAACGGTGGCGGCGCGCCCGCCGAGATCTGGGGCCAGTACACCCGCAAGGCGCTGGAGGGCGAACCGGTCAGCGACTTCGACCTCCAGCTCCAGACCGGTGCCGACGTCACCGCGCCCCCGTCCGCCGACGCCTCGGACGAACCGGGCTCCGGCGACGAGAGCGGCAGCAGCGAACCGGACGACGAGTCCACCGGCGACGAGGACTCCGGCACCGAGACCCCGGGCGACGGCAGCGGCGGCACCAGCACCTCGCCCGGCGACTCCGGCGGCTCGGGCGACTCCGGCGGCGAGACCGGCGCCCCGACCACCGGCGGACCCTCGGGCGGCGCCAGCACGGAGCCGGGCCCCACGGGCGGCGGCGGAGGCGACGACTCGGCGAACGGCGGCACCACCGAGGGCGGCGGCGGGGACACCGACGGGGCGGGGGGCGGCGGCTCCGACCCGACCGCCGGCACCGTCGCCGGCGTCCCGGTGACACCCCGGCGTCAGTGACCCGAGGTCGCCTTGAGACCCACGACGGCGACCAGCAGCAGACAGATGAAGAAGATCCGGGCGGCGGTCACCGGCTCACCCAGCACGACCATGCCGAGCACCGCCGCCCCGGCCGCACCGATCCCCACCCACACGCCGTAGGCGGTACCGATGGGGAGCGTCCGGGCCGCGTACGACAGCAGCACCATGCTCGCGACGATCCCGGCACCGGTGAACAGACTGGGCACGAGCCGGGTGAAACCGTCGGTGTACTTCATCCCGATCGACCAGCCGACCTCGAGCAGACCGGCGACGAGCAGCAGAACCCAGGCCATGACGGCACCTCCGTGAAACGAAAAGGAACGGTGGTGCGTCGTCTTTTCGCTCAACCCGGTACGGCGCGTCTCGTCGGGTGCCTCCAAGGTAGCAAAGACAGCGGAGAGGGGCGGTGACACCGGTCACCGCCCCTCTCCGTACAACGGGCTCCGTACTGCCGGCCCTACAGATACAGCCCGGTGGAGTCCTCGGACCCCTCGAACCGGTCCGCGGCCACCGCGTGCAGGTCACGCTCCCGCATCAGCACGTAGCCGACCCCCCGCACCTCCACCTCGGCGCGGTCCTCCGGGTCGTACAGCACCCGGTCGCCCGGCTCGACGGTCCGTACGTTCTGCCCGACGGCGACGACCGCCGCCCAGGCCAGCCGCTTTCCGACCGCAGCCGTGGCGGGGATCAGGATGCCGCCCCCGGAACGCCGCTCGCCCTCACCGGTGTCCTGCCGCACGAGTACGCGGTCGTGCAGCATCCGGATGGGCAGCTTGTCGTCCTGGGAGCCGTGCTCGTTTCTCTTGGCGCTCACGCCCCGAACCTACCTGCCCCGGCTCAGCGCCCGCGCCGCCGGGTACTGCCCAGGGCGAGCAGCCCCACGACCCCGACCACCACGAGCGCGACGGGCACGACCCGCTCAAGACGGGGCGCGCCCTCCTCGTCCACGAACTGCGACTTCACGTCGCTGACCGCGCTGTTGACCTTGACGTACGCGCGCCCGAGGGTGTGGTCGACGCTGGAGGCGACCTTGGCCTTGGCGTCGCCCACGATCGTCTTCGGGTGCACCCGCATCCCGAGCTCGTCGAGCGTCTCGGCCAGCACCTCGCGTCGGCGCTTGATGTCCGCCTCGATCTGCGCCGGGGTCCTGCTGTCCGACGTGTCCGCCACCGTACGCCTCCGAAGTCCTCTGACACTGTCCCGCACAGTCTGTCAGCTACTCGCTTCTCCGCACTGTCAGGACCCCCGGTTACGCTGATTCGATGAGCGAGCGACTCCAGCCCGGGGACCCGGCCCCCGCCTTCACCCTCCCGGACGCCGACGGCAACGAGGTGTCCCTGTCGGACCACAAGGGCCGCAAGGTCATCGTCTACTTCTACCCTGCTGCCCTTACCCCCGGCTGCACGAAGCAGGCGTGCGACTTCACGGACAACCTGGAGCTGCTGGCCGGCGCCGGGTACGACGTGATCGGCATCTCCCCCGACAAGCCGGAGAAACTCGCCAAGTTCCGCGAGGCCGAGTCCCTGAAGGTCACCCTCCTCGCCGACCCCGACAAGAAGGCCCTCGACGCGTACGGCGCCTTCGGCGAGAAGAAGAACTACGGCCGCACCTACATGGGCGTCATCCGCTCCACGATCGTCGTGGACGAGGAGGGCAAGGTCGAGCGGGCCCTGTACAACGTCCGCGCGACGGGCCACGTCGCCAAGATCATCAAGGACCTGGGCATCTGACCCCTCTTCCCTGCGGGGCCCGTACCGGACCTTTCCGGTACGGGCCCTTCCGCATGCCGTGCGTGACTGTCCGATAGTCGGTTCGTTACTCCGTACGAGGCTGCGAACGCGTGGCCGGGATGGAGGGGACCTGGTGGGGGCGAGTGCGTACAGCAGGGAGCGGCTGGAGGAGGCTGCTCGGGGGGCTCGGACGTTGTCGGAGGCGTTGGTGTGGTTGGGGGTGGATCCGAGGAGTTGGAAACGGCGGTACATCTTCGATCGGATGCGCAAGCTGGGGGTGGACGTCTCACACTTCGGGCGCGAGGGAGTGAAGTGGACGAGGGAGATCCTGGAGCCGGTGATCGCCGAGTCGGCGAGTGTCAACGAGGTCCTCCGTCGACTGGGACTCGACCCCGTGGGAGGGCATCACACGAACCTCTCCCGGCGGATCAAGGCGTACGGAATCGACACGTCGCACTTCACGTCGGTAGCCCGCACCGAACGGCAACGCCACAACCGGCGGCGCCGGACTGCTGACGAAGTCCTCATTGAGGACACGTCGGACCACGCAAGGCGAGTCCCGGGCAGCCGCCTCAAGAGGGCGATGCGCGAATTGGGGACGGAGGAACGGTGCGCTCTCTGCGGAATCGAGCCGGTGTGGTTCGGGGAGCCATTGCCTCTCGAGGTCGACCACATCGATGGCGACTGGCGGAACAACCGCATCGAGAACCTTCGAATGCTCTGTCCGAACTGCCACTCAACAACGGACAGTTACCGGGGCCGCAGCAAGAGGAGCACCTCGTGATCACCGGCACGCGGTACACCCGCGAGTTGTTGGCCGAAGCAGCCGCCAGATGTTCCGACATCTACGAGGTCGTCACCTTCATCGGCACCCAGCCCTACCGCAATCTCCGTCGGCATCTGTACAACCGCTTCGAGCACTTCGGCATTGACATCTCGCACTTTCCCCGTAGGAGGCGAGGTGTGGCGCCTCACCCAAGACCAACTGTTGACGAGCTACGAAGCGCGGTCGCAGGAGCGATCTCCATCGCAGGAGCCCTGGAGTCCCTGGGGAGACCCGGCAACGGTCGGTTTCGCAGGCTGTTTCACGAGTGGGTCGCGGAAGACGCCATCGACACGTCCCACTTCCTTGGGCAGGCACACCAGCGGGGCAGGACAAGCTCGACAGCCAAGGGTGCTGCGGACATCCTGGTCCAGCGGGACAACGGCCGCCGGACGAAGACCTCTCTGCTGCGCCGTGCGCTTCGCGAAGTCGGCGTTCCCGAGGAGTGCGCAAGGTGCAGGGTTGCTCCGGAGTGGCTCGGCAAGCCCATGACGCTGGAGGTCGACCACGTGAACGGGGACTGGCGCGACAACCGACGTGAGAATCTGCGCCTGCTGTGCCCGAACTGCCACGCGATCACCAGCACCTGGTGCAGAGGCGGGCGCCGAATGGCCCGCGGAGCCCAGTAGAGTAGGTGCCGCTGCGGGCCCGTACCCCAGCTGGCAAAGAGGGCGCCGGTTTAGGTCCGGTGTGTCGTGGGTTCGAGTCCCACCGGGCCCACAGGTAGGGCGAGCCCCGCACCTTCGATTCGTTGGTGCGGGGCTCGCTTTCTGACTCTAGCCGAGCAGCTCCCGCACCACCGGCACCAGTGCCCGGAACGCCTTCCCCCGGTGGCTGATCGCGTTCTTCTCGGCCGCGCTCAGTTCCGCGCACGTGCGGGTCTCGCCCTCCGGCTGGAGGATCGGGTCGTAGCCGAAGCCGCCCGTGCCGGCGGGGGTGTGGCGGAGGGTGCCGCGGAGTTGGCCCTCGACCACGCGCTCCGTGCCGTCGGGCAGGGCCAGGGCGGCCGCGCAGGCGAAGTGGGCGCCCCGGTGTTCGTCGGCGATGTCGCCGATCTGGGCGAGGAGGAGGTCCAGGTTGGCCTGGTCGTCTCCGTGGCGGCCGGCCCAGCGGGCGGAGAAGATGCCCGGCGCACCGTTCAGGACGTCGACGCAGAGGCCGGAGTCGTCGGCGACGGCGGGCAGGCCGGTGGCCTGGGCGAGGGCGTGGGCCTTGAGGAGGGCGTTCTCGGCGAAGGTGACGCCGGTTTCCTTGACGTCGGGGATCTCCGGGTAGGCGTCCGCGCCGACGAGGTCGTGGGGCAGGCCCGCGTCGGCGAGGATGGCCCTCAGTTCGGTGATCTTTCCGGCGTTTCGGGTGGCGAGGATCAGGCGGGTCATGGGGACCAGTATCGCCGGACCGCGCCGCCCGGGCTGGGGGCCCTCCCCTACGGCGTGCAGACCTTCGTCAGTTCGCCGGCCGCGTCGGTGACGGGGCTGAGGTCGGGGGTCTCGTCGCCGTTCTGCACCGAGGTCCGGACGTTGTCGACGGCCTTGCCGAGGTCGTCGACGGCCTGGTTGACGTCCGTGTTGTCGGTCTGGTCGCCGATCTTGTCCAGGTTCTTGTCGATGGAGTCGAGGGACTCCTCCCACTGGGTGGGGTCGGACGTGTTCTCCACGGCCTGCTGGAGTTCGGTGACGCTGTCGGCTATCGCGTCCGCCGTGCGTACGCAGTCGAGGGCCTTGTCGACGGCGTCGCAGCCGGTGGTGAGTCCGGCCGTGAGGGCGACGGCGGCCAGCGTGGCGGCGACGGTGGCGGTGCGGCGAAGGCTGCGGTGGCGGCTCGCGGCCATGGATCTCGTCCTCCCCTTGGCACCGGGCCGGGCGGCCCGTGTGCGGTGCGGCGTCGGGCGTACGGCCGGTGTGGCCGTACGCCCGTGGTGCTGTACTGCTAGGGACGCGGTCGCGGGCGCGTGAGTTGCGTGCCCGCACACACTTCCTTGAGCCGCCCTTGGCTCTCTCTTTACCTTTCCAGGGTCTCGTCGAGCGCCTTGCGCTGGAGTTCGGCGAGGTCGGCGCAGCCGGCGGTGGCGAGGTCGAGGAGCGTGTTGAGTTCGTCGCGTGCGAAGGGCTCGGCCTCGGCGGTGCCCTGGACTTCGACGAAGCGGCCGTCGCCGGTGCAGACGACGTTCATGTCGGTGTCGGCGCGCACGTCTTCCTCGTAGCGCAGGTCGAGGAGCGGGGTGCCGTCGACGATGCCGACCGAGACGGCGGAGACAGTGCCGGTCAGCGGCTTGCGGCTGGGCCTGATGAGCTTCTTGGTCTGGCCCCACGCGATGGCGTCGGCGAGGGCGACGTAGGCGCCGGTGATGGCGGCGGTGCGGGTGCCGCCGTCGGCCTGGAGGACGTCGCAGTCGAGGACGATGGTGTTCTCGCCGAGTTGCTTGTAGTCGATGACGGCGCGCAGGGAACGGCCGATGAGGCGGCTGATCTCGTGGGTGCGGCCGCCGATGCGGCCCTTGACGGACTCGCGGTCGCCGCGGGTGTTGGTGGCGCGGGGAAGCATGGCGTACTCGGCGGTGACCCAGCCTTCGCCGCTGCCCTTGCGCCAGCGGGGGACGCCTTCGGTGACGGAGGCGTTGCAGAGGACTTTGGTGTCGCCGAAGGAGACGAGGACGGAGCCTTCGGCGTGCTTGCTCCAGCCGCGTTCGATGGTGACGGGGCGGAGCTGCTGGGGGGTGCGGCCGTCGATGCGTGACATGCGGGTGAGCCTAGCGGCCCATGCGGAAGGGGCCTTGACCGCAGTGGAAATGCCGCTGCGGTCAAGGCCCCTTGCCGGTGAACCCGATGGGTGGGGTCACATCATGTCTTCGATTTCCGCGGCGATCGGGTCGGCGTCGGTGCCGATGACGACCTGGATGGCGGTGCCCATCTTGACGACGCCGTGGGCGCCGGCGGCCTTCAGGGCGGCTTCGTTGACCAGCGCGGGGTCGTTGACCTCGGTGCGGAGGCGGGTGATGCAGCCCTCGATCTCGTCGATGTTGTCGATGCCGCCGAGGCCGGCGACGATCTTCTCAGCCTTGCTGGCCATGTTCTTTCTCCCTGATCCGGACCGCTTTGTCGCAGTAACCCACAGTTGGCCCATCTTCGCGAGCCATTGTGCGGCGGGTGCCGAATGATGGCGTCACGGCGACGGAGCCGTCTGTCAACTGGTCTACACCAGTGTACCGGCGACCGGATGGAGACCGGATGAGTGCCGACAGTGCGGTCAGCCCCGCGCGCGCCCGTTGGAACAAGGCGTTCCAGGGCCTGCAGAAGATGGGCCGCAGTCTTCAGTTGCCCATCGCGGTCCTGCCCGCCGCCGGCATTCTCAACCGGCTCGGACAGCCGGACGTCTTCGGGGACGACGGTCTCGGCTGGTCGAACGTCTCGAAGGTGATGACCGGGGCGGGTGGCGCGCTGCTCGACGGTGCGCTGGGGCTGCCGCTGCTGTTCTGTGTGGGCGTGGCCATCGGGATGGCGAAGAAGTCGGACGGTTCGACGGCGTTGGCGGCGGTGGCGGGGTTCCTCGTCTACTGGAACGTGCTGCGGCAGTTCCCGGAGGACTGTCCGGAGGGGTCGGAGGCCATCCCGCAGATCGGGTGCCGGCTGACCGACGGGTCGGAGACGGTGACGGCGTTCACCTACCAGAACCCGGGGGTCTTCGGCGGCATCGTGATGGGGTTGCTGGCGGCCTATTTCTGGCAGCGCTTCCACCGTACGAAGCTGGTGGACTGGCTCGGCTTCTTCAACGGGCGCCGGCTGGTGCCGATCATCATGGCGTTCGTGGCGATCGCCTTCGCGGCGCTGTGCCTGTGGGTGTGGCCGCCGATCGGCAGCGCGCTGGAGAGTTTCAGCGACTGGCTGAACGGACTGGGGGCGTGGGGTTCGGGCATCTTCGGGGTCGCGAACCGGGCGTTGCTGGTGATCGGCCTGCACCAGTTCCTGAACGTGCCGATGTGGTTCCAGTTCGGCTCGTACACCAAGCCCGACGGCACGGTGGTGCACGGCGACATCAACATGTTCCTGGCGGGCGATCCGACGGCGGGTCAGTTCACCACGGGCTTCTTCCCGATCATGATGTTCGCGCTGCCGGCGGCGGCGCTGGCGATCACGCACTGCGCGAAGCCGCACCGGCGCAAGGAGGTCGGGGGCCTGATGCTGTCGGTGGCGCTGACGTCGTTCGTGACGGGGATCACGGAGCCGCTGGAGTACTCGTTCCTCTTCATCGCGCCGGCGCTGTACGCGGTGCACGCGGTGCTGACGGGTGTGTCGATGGCGGTGACGTGGGCGCTGGGCGTGAAGGACGGGTTCAGCTTCTCGGCGGGGCTGATCGACTACGTCATCAACTGGAATCTGGCGACCAGGCCGTGGCTGATCATCCCGATCGGGCTGTGCTTCGCGGTGGTGTATTACGCGGTCTTCCGGTTCGCGATCACAAAGTTCGACCTCAAGACCCCGGGCCGGGAGCCCGAGGACGAGGTGGAGGACGTCACGAAGGTGTAGACCTCACGCACCCTCACGTACCCTTTGACCGTGGTCTCGCGAAGGCCCCCGGACCTCCCGTCCGGGGGCCTTCGGCACGCCCTCGCACGCTCCTGAACTGGGGCCTCGCTCCGGCACTGCGCGTAGCGCTCCGGTAGCGGAATCGCGGGTTCCTTACGCGGCCTTCATCGTGCTACAACAGGTCTACACCACTGAGTGGTGTAGACCTCAGACGCCGCCGTCCCCTTCCTTCCCGTATGACCGGGCGGCGCGCCCTGCCCCCTGGAGGATGTTGTGACCACGCCCAGCGCCGCGCCCGCGGCCGACAAGAAGAAGGGCGCCGGCGTGATGTCTGTACTGCAGCGCATCGGCCGCAGCCTCATGCTGCCGGTCGCAGTGCTGCCCGCCGCCGCCCTGCTGGTGCGCCTCGGCAACGCCGACATGCTGGGCCGCCCGGAGTTCCCCACGTTCCTGACGAAGATCGCCGGGTTCATGGCGGCCGGCGGCAACGCCATCCTCGACAACATGCCGCTGCTGTTCGCCGTGGGCATCGCCATCGGCTTCGCCAAGAAGTCGGACGGCTCCACGGCGCTCGCGGCGGTGGTCGGCTACCTGGTCTTCAAGAACGTGCTGGCGACGTTCACCGACAAGAACCTCCCGCAGGTGGCGCAGGCCGTCGACGGCAAGGTCGTCATGACGGACGCGCCGGTGGACGCCAAGGTCCTCGGCGGCGTGGTGATGGGTCTCGTGGTCGCGCTGCTGTATCAGCGCTTCTACCGGACCAAGCTGCCCGACTGGGCGGGCTTCTTCGGCGGCCGCCGTCTGGTTCCGATCCTGTCGGCCTTCGCGGGCCTGGTTCTCGGCATCGTCTTCGGTTACATATGGCCTGTACTCGGCACGGGTCTGCACAACTTCGGCGAGTGGCTGGTCGGCTCCGGCGCCGTCGGCGCGGGCATCTTCGGCGTCGCCAACCGCGCGCTGATCCCGATCGGCATGCACCACCTCCTGAACTCCTTCCCCTGGTTCCAGGCGGGCGAGTACGAGGGCAAGAGCGGCGACATCGCCCGCTTCCTGGCCGGTGACCCCACCGCAGGCCAGTTCATGACCGGGTTCTTCCCGATCATGATGTTCGCGCTGCCCGCGGCCTGCCTGGCGATCGTGCACTGCGCGCGCCCCGAGCGCCGCAAGGTCGTGGGCGGCATGATGTTCTCGCTCGCGCTGACGTCGTTCGTCACCGGCGTGACCGAGCCGATCGAGTTCACGTTCATGTTCATCGCTCCGGTGCTCTACGCCATCCACGCGGTGCTCACCGGTGTCTCGATGGCGCTGACCTGGGCGCTGGGCATGAAGGACGGCTTCGGCTTCTCGGCCGGCGCGGTCGACTTCTTCCTCAACCTGGGCATCGCGAACAACCCATGGGGCCTGGCACTGGTGGGACTGTGCTTCGCGGCCGTCTACTACGTGGTCTTCCGGTTCGCGATCACCAAGTTCAACCTGCCCACACCCGGGCGCGAGTCGGACGAGGAGCTTGCCGAGCTGCAGAAGGCGGAAGCCAAGTAGCAGCGCACGCCGGCCGGTGCGCACCGGCCGAACAGCAGGAAGCCCCGGAGGGTGCCCTCCGGGGCTTCCTGCTGGCTAGACCTCGTACACCGCCCCCGTCGCCGCGACCTCCACCGCCCCGTCGTAGGCCTCGCGCGCGTCGGCCAGGTTGATCCGGGGGTCGGTCCACGGGGGGATGTGGGTGAGCACCAGGCGGCGGGCGCCGGCGCGGGTGGCGGTCTCGCCGGCCTCGCGGCCGTTGAGGTGGAGGTCGGGGATGTTCTCCTTGCCGTGCGTGAAGGCGGCCTCGCACAGGAACAGGTCGGTGTCCCGGGCGAGTTCGTCCAGCACGGGGGTGACGCCCGTGTCGCCGGAGTAGGTGAGCGAGCGGCCGCCGTGCTCGACGCGGATGGCGTAGGCCTCCACGGGGTGGGCGACCCGCTCGGTGTGCACGGTGAACGGGCCGATCTCGAAGGTCGACGGCTTCACCGTGTGGAAGTCGAACACCTCGCTCATGGACGAGGCCGAGGGGGTGTCGGCGTAGGCGGTGGTGAGCCGGTGCTCGGTGCCCTCGGGTCCGTAGACCGGGAGCGGGGCGCAGCGGCCGCCTTCGTGCCGGTAGTAGCGCGCCACGAAGTAGGCGCACATGTCGATGCAGTGGTCGGAGTGCAGGTGGCTGAGGAAGATCGCGTCGAGGTCGTAGAGACCGCAGTGGCGCTGCAGCTCGCCGAGGGCACCGTTGCCCATGTCGAGGAGCAGCCGGAAGCCGTCGGCCTCGACGAGGTAGCTCGAGCAGGCCGATTCCGCGGACGGGAACGACCCCGAGCAGCCGACGACGGTGAGCTTCATGAAGCAGAAACCTCCGCTGGCGCGTATGGAGAGACGGGGGTCGTGCGGTTTGTCGAGCGTAAGGCGCAAAACCCCGGGTCGCTCCTCCACCAGGGTGCGTTGTGGGCGAACTCACCTGCGGTGTCACCGGTTCGGCTGGAACCGGGGCGTGTGGGGGCACTGAAGGGGCGCGCGTGGAGAGTGCGCGCCGGTACCGTCTCGGTATGCAGACGTCCTGGTGGCTCGCCCTCGCGGCGGTGGTCCTGCTCGCAGCCGTCGCCACGGTCGTCGACGGCTGGGGCCGCGGGCGTCGCCCTCCGCGGCCGGGCGGCAGCCGGCGGCCGCCGGGGCGCCCCACGGGTCCCCGGGCCCGGTCCACGCGTCCGCGGCCCGCGGAGATCTGGTGGGCGAACGTGCCGTACGAGGACACCGCCGGTGCCAAGGACCGGCCCTGCCTGGTGATCTCGGTGCGGGGTCGGCGGGTGCTGGTCGCGAAGATCACCACCCGGCAGCGGGACGGGCGGACCGGGGTGATCACGTTGCCGCCGGGCTCGGTCGGGGACGCCCGGGGCCGGACGAGTTTCCTGGAGACCGACGAGTTGCGTGAGGTGCCGGTGGGCGACTTCCGGCGCCGGGTGGGTGTGGTGGACCCGGTCCTGTGGGACCAGGTCCGTCACCTCGCGCGGTAGACCTCAGCCGTCGGTCAGGCCCAGAGCTGGCCGTGGAGGGTCTCGATGGCCGCTTCGGTGGTGGCCGCCGTGTAGACGCCGGTGGAGAGGTACTTCCAGCCGCCGTCGGCGACGACGAACACGATGTCCGCGCTCTCGCCGGCCTTCACCGCCTTCTTGCCCACACCGATCGCGGCGTGCAGCGCGGCGCCGGTGGAGACGCCCGCGAAGATGCCCTCCTGCTGGAGGAGTTCCCGGGTGCGGGTGACCGCGTCGGCGGAGCCCACCGAGAAGCGGGTGGTGAGCACGGAGGCGTCGTACAGCTCGGGTACGAAGCCCTCGTCGAGGTTGCGCAGGCCGTACACCAGGTCGTCGTAGCGCGGCTCGGCGGCGACGATCCTGACGTCCGGCTTGTGCTCGCGCAGGTAGCGGCCGACGCCCATCAGCGTCCCCGTCGTCCCCAGACCCGCCACGAAGTGGGTGACCGAGGGGAGGTCGGCGAGGATCTCCGGGCCGGTCGTCGCGTAGTGGGCGCCGGCGTTGTCCGGGTTGCCGTACTGGTAGAGCATCACCCAGTCCGGGTGCTCGGCGGAGATTTCCTTGGCGACCCGTACCGCGGTGTTGGAGCCGCCCGCGGCCGGCGAGGAGATGATCTCCGCGCCCCACATGGTGAGCAGGTCCCGGCGCTCCTGCGAGGTGTTCTCGGGCATCACGCAGACGATGCGGTAGCCCTTGAGCCTGGCCGCCATGGCCAGGGAGATGCCGGTGTTCCCGCTGGTCGGCTCGAGGATCGTGCAGCCCGGGGTGAGCCGGCCGTCCTTCTCCGCCTGCTCGATCATGTGCAGTGCGGGGCGGTCCTTGACGGAGCCGGTCGGGTTGCGGTCCTCCAGCTTGGCCCAGATGCGGACGTCGTCGGACGGCGAGAGCCGCGGCAGGCGCACCAGGGGGGTGTTGCCGACCGCCGCCAACGGGGAGTCGTACCGCATCCCGATCAGGCCATACCGCCGGCGACGGCCGGCAGGATCGTGATGCTGTCGCCGTCGCTGAGCTTGGTGTCGATGCCGTCCAGGAAGCGGACGTCCTCGTCGTTCAGGTAGACGTTGACGAAGCGGCGGAGCTGGTCGCCGTCCACGATGCGTGCCTGGATGCCCGTGTGCCGGGTCTCGAGGTCGGCGAAGAGCTTGGCGAGGGTGTCCCCGTTGCCCTCCACCGCCTTCTGACCGTCGGTGTACTGGCGGAGGATGGTCGGGATGCGGACCTCGATGGCCATGGCTGAGGGCTCCTGTCGGAAGTTCGTGGTGGGTTCGGAGGGCACGCGGCGGCACACGTCGGCACGCCGCGGCGCACGGCGCCGAAGGGCCGTACGGCGGCGGCGGAAGATCAACAGATGGCGCTGTTCAGCCTGCACAGGTCGACGTGCAGCCGCGCCACGAGCAGCATGCCCGGCGCCTTGTCGCTCACGTCGAGAAGAACCATGGGCTCATCGTATCGATTCCCGGTCCGGCCCCCGGAGTGTGATATCGCATGGTGGACGATTTTCGTCCACGATGCGATATCAGTAGGCCTCCACGACCTTGACCTCCTCCTCCGTGACCTCTCCCGCCACGATCCGGAAGGAACGGAACTGGAAGTCGCCGGCGCCGTCGGCGTCCGCCGTGGAGACCAGCACGTAGTGCGCGCCGGGCTCGTTGGCGTAGCTGATGTCGGTGCGGGAGGGGTAGGCCTCGGTGGCGGTGTGCGAGTGGTAGATGACCGCCGGCTCCTCGTCGCGGTCGTCCATCTCGCGGTAGAGCTTGAGCAGGTCCTGCGAGTCGAACTCGTAGAAGGTGGGCGAGCGGGCCGCGTTCAGCATGGGGATGAACCGCTCGGGGCGGCCCTCGCCCTCGGGACCGGCCACCACGCCGCACGCCTCGTCGGGGTGGTCCTCGCGCGCGTGGGCGACGATCTGGTCGTACAGGGCCTGGGTGATGGTCAGCATGCGGCCAGGATAAGCAGAAGGGCCGACCCGTACCGAGGGGTGGTACGGGTCGGCCCGTATGCCGGACGTCCTGAGCGGTGGCCGTGCCGGGTGCCACGAGCACCCCGTGCGGCCGGACGTCCGCGAGGCGCGCGAACGCGCAGGTCAGCCGAGCTTCTCCAGCTCCGGTTCGCCGTGCCGCTCGGTGATCTGCGGGTTGCGGCTCTTGAGCACGGCCCAGCCGATGCCGAGGGCGGCGGCCCAGCCGGCCATCACGTACAGGCAGACGCGGGCGTCGGCGTCGTAGGCGATGAGGCAGGTGACGAAGAGGAGGAAGGCGATGGCGATGTAGGAGCAGACGGAGCCGCCCGGTGCCGGGAAGGAGGAGGCGGGCAGGCTGCCCGCGACGACCTTGCGGCGGTACCGGACATGGCTGAACAGGATCATCAGCCAGGTCCAGATGCCGGCCGCGGTGGCGACCGAGGTGACGTAGCCGAAGGCCTTCTCCGGGACGACGTAGTTCAGCACCACGCCGATGCCCATGAAGACGACGGAGACCGCGATGCCGAACGCCGGGGTCTTGGTCGACGACAGCCGGCTGAAGACCTTGGGGGCCTCGCCGTTGTCCGCCAGGGTGCGCAGCATGCGGCCCGTGGAGTACATGCCGGAGTTGCAGGAGGACAGGGCGGCGGTCAGCACGACGAAGTTGACGATGCCCGCGCCGGCCGGGATGCCGATGACGGCGAACGCCTTCACGAAGGGGCTGACGCCCTCGGCGAACTCCGTCCACTTGACCACCGCCAGGATGACGGTGAGGGCGCCGACGTAGAAGAGCGCGATGCGCCAGGGCAGGGTGTTGATCGCCTTGGGGAGGGTCTTCTCCGGGTTCTCCGACTCACCGGCGGTGACGCCGACCAGTTCGACGGCGAGGTAGGCGAACATGACGCCCTGGAGGGTCATCAGGGACGAGCCGATGCCGTTCGGGAAGAAGCCGTCGAACTGCCACAGGTTGGAGACGGCGGCGGTGTCGCCGGCCTGGCTGAAGCCGAGGGTGAGCACGCCGAGGCCGATCACGATCATGCCGATGATGGCGGTGACCTTGACCATCGAGAACCAGAACTCGATCTCGCCGAAGAGCTTCACCGAGATGAGGTTGGCTCCGAAGAGCACGACCAGGAAGACCAGGGCGGAGACCCACTGCGGGATCTCGGGGAACCAGTAATGGATGTAGATGGCGGCGGCGGTGAGTTCCGCCATGCCGGTGACCACCCACATCAGCCAGTACGTCCAGCCGGTGAAGTATCCGAAGAAGGGGCCGAGGAACTCGCGCGAGTACTCGGCGAAGGAGCCGGAGACGGGACGGTAGAGCAGGAGCTCGCCGAGCGCCCGCATGATGAAGAAGATGATCACGCCCGCGAGGGCGTACATGAGGATGATGCTGGGGCCGGCCTTGGCGATGTTCGCCCCGGCGCCCAGGAAGAGACCGACGCCGATGGCGCCGCCGATCGCGATCATCTGGACCTGGCGGCTGTTGAGTCCGCGTTCGTAGCCCTCTTCCGGTGCCTTCTCCGTGTCGACCTGCGCAGAGGTCATGTGTGATGCGCCTTTCTCCATGCCGATCCGGACCTTCGGTCGGTCTCGGATCGGGTCGCGATCCCCCCGGATGATGGAGCTGAGCGGGCCTCACATCCCGCTCGGTGCCTGGCCGGCGGTCGCCGGCTCGGTGGCGCACCCGGCCGAACATTCGGGTGGTGTTCGCCGGGCGGTCGTGAAGATTTACCACGACCGCGGCGCCGATCACAGGGACCGCTTGTGACGCGTCACACAGACAAAAGGGGACACAGGGCGCCCTGGGGGTGCAAAAAAGGGCGCGCTTTTGGGGCGATCGTTATCCGGATTTGAGGCTCCACTGAGCGGACACGAAGGGTGGCCGAACCGCCACCTTCCGGACACAAGGTCCGCGGTCAGGGCATGAGGGTCGCGACGAGCGACTCCTGGAGCCCGCCGAGCCACAGATACGCCATCACCATCGGCTTGCGCGGATCCTCGTCCGGGAGCCGGTAGAGCAGGTCGGTGTCGTCCTCGTCGGCGATCTCCAGCCGGGAGCCGATCGCGAGGCGCAGGTCGTTCAGGGCGCCCAGCCACTGCCGGGACTCCTCCACCGACAGCTTCAGCACCGCCGCGTCCTTGCCGGCCGACCGGGAGGCCACGGCGTCCAGCGCGCGGATCACGGCGAGCGCGGTCTCCCGCTTGCCGGCCCGCAGGTCGTTCTCGGTGTACCGGCGGAACTCGGCGGACGACGCCCGCTGCTCCTCGGCCTCCCGGGCCTGCGGGTTGCCCTCCGGGTCGCCGTAGGCGTCCGGGAACAGGCGGCGCAGCACCGGGTCGGAGGGCGGCTCGCTGGGGCCCTCGGCGAACAGCTCGGCGAGCGGGTCGTCGGAGGCGTCCTCGGCGGGGCCGGGGCCGATCAGCTCCAGGAGCTGCACGGCCAGCGAGCGGATGATGGAGATCTCGACGTCGTCGAGGGCGACGGCCGCGCCGCCGCCGGGGAGCGGTTCGAACTGTCCTGACATGGCGGCGATTCAGCTACTTCCGTCCTGCGGGCGGGCGAGGGTCATTTCCGGTCCTGCTGGAGAGTGGCCCACAGGCCGTAGCCGTGCATGGCCTGGACGTCCCGCTCCATCTCCTCGCGCGAGCCGGCGGAGACGACCGCCCGGCCCTTGTGGTGAACGTCCATCATCAGCTTGGTGGCCTTGTCCTTGGAGTAGCCGAAGTACGACTGGAAGACGTACGTCACGTAGCTCATGAGGTTGACGGGGTCGTTGTGCACGATCGTCACCCAGGGCACGTCGGGCTCGGGTACGGCGAAGACCTCCTCCGCCGACTCGGTCTTCTCGATCTCCATGGGTGCGGCTGCCGTCACAGGGCCCATGCTGCCACCACAGGGGGGCACCCGCACAAACGGGCCTGTGGCGGGCGCCACGCGAACAGGCCGGACCGTGAAATCGTCAGAGTGACGAAATGGGGGTACGATCCGTCGTATGAACACAGCGGACCTTGGGCTGCCGGTCGACGTTCCCTCCACGGCGCTCTTCACCGACCAGTACGAGCTGACCATGCTGCGCGCCGCCCTGAAGGCGGGCACCGCCGGGCGGCGCAGCGTGTTCGAGGTCTTCACCCGCCGGCTGCCCGACGGGCGCCGCTACGGCGTCGTGGCGGGCACCGGGCGGGTGCTGGACGCGGTGGAGAACTTCCGCTTCGACGCGGACGTGCTGCGCTTCCTGCGCGAGAAGGACATCGTCGACGAGCAGACCCTGGACTGGCTCGCCCGGTACCGCTTCAGTGGCGACATCTGGGGCTACCCCGAGGGCGAGGTGTACTTCCCCGGCTCGCCGATCATGCGGGTCGAGGGGACCTTCGGCGAGTGCGTGCTGCTGGAGACGGTGATCCTCTCCATCCTGAACCACGACTCGGCGATCGCCGCCGCCGCCTCCCGGATGTCCTCGGCCGCCGGGGACCGCCCGCTGATCGAGATGGGCGCCCGCCGCACCCACGAGCTGGCCGCGGTCGCCGCCGCCCGCTCCGCCTACGTCGGCGGCTTCGCCACCACCTCCGACCTGGCCGCCGGCTTCCGCTACAACATCCCCACCGTCGGCACCTCGGCACACGCCTTCACCCTGCTGCACGACAAGGAGCGCGACGCCTTCCGGGCCCAGGTCGACGCCCTCGGCCGGGACACCACGCTCCTGGTGGACACCTACGACGTCGCCGAGGCCGTCCGTACGGCGGTGGAAGTCGCCGGGCCCGAGCTGGGCGCCGTGCGCATCGACTCCGGCGACCTGCTGCTGGTCGCACACCGGGTGCGCCAGCAACTGGACGAGCTGGGCGCCACCCGGACGAAGATCGTCGTGACCTCGGACCTGGACGAGTACGCCATCGCCTCGCTGGCGGCGGCGCCCGTGGACGCGTACGGCGTCGGCACCCAGCTGGTGACCGGGTCCGGGCACCCGACGGCGTCGATGGTCTACAAGCTGGTCGCCCGCGAGTCCGGCGGCGACGGCACGCCGCTGGTGCCGGTGGCCAAGAAGTCCAGCGGCGGCAAGACGTCGATCGGCGGACGCAAGTGGGCCGCCCGGCGACTGGACGCCGACGGCCACGCGGAGGCCGAGGTGATCGGCACCGGGCCGGTGCCCGCGGACCTCGCCGACCGGCAGCTCCTGGTCGAGCTGGTCAAGGGCGGCGAGGTGGTCGCCCGCGAGCCGCTGGACGCCGCCCGGGACCGGCACGCGGCCGCGCGCGCCGGGCTGCCGCTCTCCGCCACGCAGCTCTCCCGAGGGGAACCAGTCATTCCGACGGAGTACGCGCACGAGGGCTCGGGTAACTAAAGCTGGTACGGACCGCCAGGGCCCGCACCGCCCGTTCCCACCGACCCCACAATCGACCAATCGACCCAGTCGAAGGACACCGACCATGCGCCGCGCCTTGATCGTCGTAGACGTGCAGAACGACTTCTGCGAGGGGGGCAGCCTCGCGGTGTCCGGCGGTGCCGACGTGGCCGCCGCCATCACCGAGCTGATCGGGCAGGCGCCCGCCGGCTACCGCCACGTCGTCGCCACCCGCGACCACCACATCGCACCGGGCGGCCACTTCGCCGACAACCCCGACTACGTCCACTCCTGGCCGGCGCACTGCGTCGCCGGCACCGAGGGCGTCGGCTTCCATCCGAACTTCGCGCCGGCCGTCGCCTCCGGCGCCATAGACGCCGTCTTCGACAAGGGGGCGTACTCGGCGGCCTACAGCGGCTTCGAGGGCGCCGACGAGAACGGCACGCCGCTCGCCGAGTGGCTGCGGAGCCGGGAGATCGACGAGGTCGACGTGGTGGGCATCGCCACCGACCACTGTGTGCGGGCCACCGCCCTGGACGCGGCCCGCGAGGGCTTCCGCACCCAGGTGCTGCTCGACCTGACCGCCGGGGTGGCCCAGGCGACCACCGAGCGGGCGCTGGAGGAGCTGCTGGAGGCGGGCGTGGAGCTGTCCGGGAAACCGGTCGTCCAGTAGCCCGCTACGTCTGGGCGGTCGGCCGTCTGAGCAGGGCGCGGATCGGGTGCCACAGCTCCTGGACCAGGTCCGGGCCGCCCGCCACCCCGGCGACCGGCGCCGTGCGCCATATCAGGCCGTCCGGGTGGTGCAGGACCGCGGTGATCTCGTCCGGGGTCGGCGGGGCCGCGTTGCCCCGCAGGTAGACCGCGCGCAGCCCCAGGTTGCGCAGCCTGGTCAGGGCGCGCGCCCGGTTGCGGGCGTGGACGAGAAAGCGCACGCTGCCCTCCGGGCAGGCGGGGCTGGGCAGGTTCAGTGCCACCACCACCGTGCCGTTCGGCAGCTTGCAGAAGCCTCCTGCGGCCATGCGGTCATACCCCCGTGTCAGCCGGCGTCGGTCCGGGCGTCGGACCCGGTGTCAATAAGAGAACCACAGGACGCACCTAAACACGGATCGGCGGTGACCCGCCAGGGGGTCACCGCCGAACACCGTCTGACCTGCACTAATGCTGTTTACCTGCCTGCGGAGCCCACTTCCAGCTCGATCGTCGAGCCGTCCTTGGCCTCCTTCAGGATCTTGATCTTCGTGTTGGTGTCAGTGACCTTGACACCGCCGGTGGGGTTCGCCGGGTCGTAGTAGGTGTTCGTGCGGTCGTTGAAGACCGAGACGCCCTTCGAGCCCGGGACGTACTTCGCGACGTCCGCCTGGTGCAGCGTCATGCCGTCCGTCTTGTAGAGGCTGAACGGCGAGTCGTACGCCTGGATGCGGTTGCGCATCAGGGTGCCGTCCTTCCACTTCAGCGCGGTCGGGTGCGAGTCGATCGGCAGGACCAGGCCGGAGCCGGGGTGCTGGCTGGTGTTGTTGTCCGCCTGGGAGGTGTCCCACTTCCAGATCAGCAGGCCGTTCTGGTACGGGTAGTGCTCCACCCAGTCCGGGCGCTCCGAGAAGCCGAAGTTGTACGGGCCGGTCTTCAGCGTCTTGTCGTACGACACGTACTGACGGTTCTCGGCGATGTAGTACTGCGCGTAGTCCTTGGTGAAGGACGCGCCCACGCGGGAGAAGCCGTTGGCGGTCCAAGCGGCGTCCGCGGACTCGGCGTTGTCGGTGAAGAGCGCCTTGCCGTCGGCCGTCACCGTGATCGCGTCGGCCGTGAAGCCCTTCTGGGCCACGCCGCCGTCGGTCTGGTAGCGGAAGCGGAGGTCGATCTTCTTGCCGGCGTAGGCGTCCAGCGGGTAGGCCAGCTTGCCGTAGGCGTCGGCCGTGCCGTGCAGGGCCGGCTTGTCGGCGGCGTCACGCGGGATCGGCTGGCCGTCGAACGTGCCGTCGATGGCGGTCCAGTTGGCGCCGCCGTCGGTGGACACCTCGGTGTAGAGGTAGTCGTAGTTGGCCTCGATGTCGTACCAGCCGTCCAGGGTGAGGGCGGCGGACGACTTGCCGGTGAGGTCGACGCTGCGGGTCAGCGTGTTCTTGAGGTTGTCACCGCTGCCGCTCCACCACTGGGTCTTGCCCTCGGCGGGGGTGACGATCTCGGTGGTGACCGCCTTCTTCGGCAGCTCGACGACCAGGCCCTGCTTGTGCTTGGTGTTGTACTCGGCCAGGCCCAGCTTGTGCCAGGAACTGACGCCCGCCTTGGCGGTGTCGTAGTTCAGCCAGCCCAGCTGGAGCTTGTCCCAGGCGTTCATGTCGCCGGGCAGGTCGCCGATCTCGTTGCGGCCGGTGCCCAGCCACGAGCCGGACGACATCAGCGTCCAGAAGCCGGTGGAGTTGTCGCCGCCGGCCGTGTCGTAGTGGTCCGGCAGACCGAGGTCGTGGCCGTACTCGTGGGCGTAGACGCCGAGTCCGCCGTTCTCGGGCTGGATCGTGTAGTCGCCGACCCAGACGCCGGTGGAGCCGATCTGCGAGCCGCCGAGCTTGTTCTGCTCGGGGCCGGTGGCGCCGGCGTCGGTGCCGAAGGCGTACCAGCGGTGCGCCCAGATGGCGTCGGTGCCCTGGGCGCCGCCGCCCGCGGACTCGTCCTCGCCCGCGTGCACGACCTGGAAGTGGTCGATGTAGCCGTCGGGCTCGTTGAAGTCGCCGTCGCCGTCGAAGTCGTAGCGGTCCCACTCGTCGAAGCGGGCGGCGTCCGCCTTGATCTGGGCGTCGGTGCGGCCGGCCGCCTTCTGCTGCTCGACCCAGGCGTTCAGGCCGTCGCTGACGACGTTCCACACGCTCGGGCAGTTGGTGTCGCCGCAGGCGTTGTTGCCGTAGCGCGCCTCGTTGTAGGGGACCTTGACCCAGTCGGAGACCTCGCCCTCGACCGAGTAGCGGCCGGAGGACTGCTTCTCGTAGTACGTCTTGACCGAGTCGACGCCCTTGCCGGAACCGAAGTACAGGTCCTGGAAGTGCTGCTGGTCGTAGTCCTCCTTCCAGGCCGTGGAGTTGTCCGTCTTGCGGTTCGGCTTGGCTATCTTGTTGTGCAGCGGGCCGGCCTCGCCGCCGTAGCGGCTGTCGACCTTGTCGCCGAACTCGACCAGGATGGTGAAGATCTTGTCGGTCTTCTCCCGGCCCAGCTCGACGTACTTGCTGTCGCCCTTCTTGCTCTTGAGCTGGACGACGTTGGAGCCGTCCTTCTTCTTCACCGAGGCCTTGCCGGATATGACCTGGTTCAGGGCCTCCTCACGCTGAGCGGCCTGCGTGTCGCTCAGCGGGCCCTTGAGGTCGTGGGAGTCCGTGCCCTTCTCCGGGTGCGGGTCTTGGCGGTCCACGGCCGAGGGCCGGGCCGGCGAGTCCGCCTGGGCCACACCGGCCGCGGACAGCGTGGCGGTCGCTGCGGCGAGTGCGACGGTGGTCGCCGCCGTTCTGAACGTCCAGGATCTGCTGGTCACTTGAGTTCCTCCCCCGCGTCCACGCGCGCGGATGGGGGGACAAGGACAGAGCAAAGTCCGCGCACACGTGCTCAACGCGTGTAGTCAAGTGACGACATTTGACTAGAGGTTCACCAGAAAAGACAGACCTTGACTTGAGCAGAACAAGTGCACTATGCGGAGACCCCGTTCGCTTTGCGGACACCCGACCAGGGCCGCCGGCCCCTTGGGCGGGCGCGCGGCACCGTCCACTTCCCGGACGCCATGAATCCGTGCGCCCCCCGTGCATCGGCCATGTCGGTTAGGTCATGCTTACTGCTGGTTCCACTCGGGCACACAGCGGGTTAGAGTCGCTTGGCCGAACGCCCGGAAGCCGGCGGACAGCCAGGCCGACAGCCCGTCTCACCCCCAAGATTGTCTTCCGAGGACACGATGGCCATGCCCCGTCCGACTGCCGCACAGTTCGCCTACGGTTCGTGCACCGTGATCTTCTCGACACTCGCCATGCTGCTGCTGTCACAGACGAGTTCGGGTCCCTCAGTCGCCGTCATCGCCGTCGCCGCGCTCGCCCTCGGGCTGCTGGTCGCCATGACGGTCCCCCAGCCCAGGACACGCACCGTGTCCCCCGTTGCCGCCCGCGGGCCCGCCGCGGACCGGACGCCGGTGCCGGCGGCCCGGATCTCCGCGGGGGCGGGCGAGTCGCGGGGACGCGCCGCGTAGGAGCCGGCGGCCGGGCCGTCGGCGGGGCCGTCAGCGGGTGCTGACCACGACCGTCTTGGCGGCCTTGTCGTGCAGGCCCTGTTTGTAGGGCCGGTCGAAGAAGCTCCAGCCGCCCGCGATGATCGTCCAGACGCAGGCACAGCAGAACGCGAACGGGATCCACAGCACCAGGGCACGGATCAGCGACGTCTGCACCGAGGGCGTCGCTCCGTTGTCCAGGTTGGCCACCCGCATCCCGAGCCACTTCTTGCCCAGGGTCTGGCCCGTCCTGCTGATCAGGTAGGTGTCGTAGGCGATGTAGAGCACGGCGGCGATCACGGACTGCCAGAGCGAGTTGCCGACCTCGATGTCCTCGCCGTCCACCGTGTACTCCTGGACGTTGAAGGCCCAGCTGAGCAGCCAGACCACGATGCCCACGAGGATCATGTCGATGATCCGCGCGAGGGTGCGGCGACCGCTGTCGGCGAGCGGAGGCATCCCGGCGAGGGGGTCGCCGGGGGCACCGGCACCGCCGTAGGGGTCACCGCCGTACGGGCCACCACCGCCGGGGGGTGGAGCACCGTAGGGGCCACCACCGCCGGGAGGCGGAGCACCGTAGGGGCCACCACCGCCGGGAGGCGGAGCACCGTAGGGGCCACCGCCGCCGGGAGGCGGAGCACCGTAGGGGCCACCGCCGCCGGGAGGCGGAGCACCGTACGGGCCACCGCCGCCGGGAGGCGGAGCACCGTACGGGCCTCCTCCGCCGGGGGGCGGGGCACCACCCGGGGGCGGGGTGCCGTACGGGCCGCCCTCGCCGGATCCGGGCTCCGGGCCCGGTCCGGGGGACGGAGGCGGTTTCCTGAACGGGTCGTCTTCCGGCGGCTGCCCGCCGGATCCGGGGGGCGGTTCGCTGCTCATGTCCCGAGTCGAACTCGGACTCTCTTTCCCCGCATCCGGCGAGCGGCCGTCCGGAGTACGCCGTCAGGGGAAGCGGCCAAGGGTCCGTCGCCGGGTGCGGGTGCGCTGTGGTCGCTCGCGCAGTTCCCCGCGCCCCTTCGGGGCGCGTCCAGTGCACGTCCCTCGAGGGGCGCGGGGAACTGCGCGACCAGCCACGACGCACCCGCACCCGGCACGAGACGCAAACCCCCTGCCCCCGACCCCGCCCCGCCCAGTCAGCCCGCGACAAACGTGCCGGCGGCCTTGTCGTGCCAGCACTGGTGCCACGGCCGGTCGAACAGGCACCAGGCGACGCCCACCACACCGACGACCAGAAGGCCGGGCACGCTGTAGACCAGCCAGCGACGCAGCGCGGCGCCGAAGGACGGCGCCTCGTGGGCCTCGATGTCCCGTACCTCCAGGCCGAGCAGCCGCTTGCCCAGGGTGCGGCCCCACTTGGCGGTGGGCAGCGCCTCGTAGACGACGCCGAAGACGAGCAGCACGGCCAGCACGATCCCCAGGTACAGCGACGTCGTGCCGTCGAGCAGCCAGACCGTGACCGTCTCACCGGAGAGCTTCGCCTGGTCGATCTTGTCGTTGACGTGGTCGATCGCCTTGGTGCCGAGCGGTACGGCGGCCACGGCGGTGACGCCCGCGAGGACGACGGTGTCGACCAGCCGGGCGGCCAGCCGCTTGCCGAGACCGGCGGGCCGGGCCGCCGCCTGGCGCCGGGCCGCGGCCTGGAACACGTCCTCGACCGGCGGCTTCCACGGCGCGACGGGCTGCTCCTCGCCGCCCGCCCCGGCCAGCCGGTGCACCTGCTGCGCCCACGAGGACTGACCGCCGCCGGGACCGGCCGCGACCGGCGTGGCGGGCTGCGGCGCGGACCCCTGGTGAGGGACGGGCGCCTGCGGGGGTACGGCCGGACCGGCCGGGCTCGCGGGCGCCTGCGGGGACGGAGCCTGCGGGGAGGCAGCCCGGGCGGCGGCCGCCTTCCCGGCGCCGAAACCGGGTCCCTCCGCTGCGGTCGCACCGCCGGGTTGCGCGCCCGCGCGGGGCTTGACCGCGCGGAAGGTCATGGTGCCCTCGTCGTCGTCGGCGGGAGACGCGGGCCCGGGAGCGGGGGCGGGGGCGGGGGCCGGAGCGCCGCCCGCGGCCGGGGCGTCCTGCGGGCCCGCCGCCGGGCGGCGGAAGACGAAGGTGTTGCCGCCCCGGCCCTCCGCCTCGCCGGACGCGGGCTCCGCCGGGACGTCCGCCCGCGCGGCACCGGCACCCGCGCCGGAACGCGCGTCGGCGGGGGCGGCCTCACCGGCCGGGCCCTCCTGCCGGGCATGCGGAATCCTCGGGTCGGTCCCCTGCGCCGGGCCCGGCCACGCGACGGACCGGCCCGGGGCGTCCGGATGGCCGGAGCGGTGGGCGCGGTCGGCGCCCCAGGCCGTCGCGGGTTCCGGACGGCTGCCGTGCTGGGACGCCGCGGGCGGCTGTTCCGCGACCGGGTCCTCGTCGAAGAAGTGCGGGCCGGTCTCCTCGACGGAGGCCGAGGCCGGCGCGCCGGGCGGCGGCACGAGCGACTCGCCGTCCTTGGGGGCGGGCCGGCTGGTGCCCGACACCCAGGAGGCGCCGTTCCAGTACCGGACGTATCCAGGAATGGACGGGTCCGGGTAATACCCTTCGCGGGGCCTGTCGTCGCCGGGGGCCGGGGTTGGGGCGCTCATGTCCGTCGTCCCGTATCTGCTCGGGGGTTGATAGAGGGGCACCAAACATCTATCAGACGGGCGCAATCCGCACCGCCGGTCCCGCCGGACCCGCCCCTTTCCGGGCAACCTCGTGCATGGACCTTCACACCTGGGACAGAGGTGGTGGGAAAAAAGTTCCGCGAACCCGCGTAACGCTCGCGGCTCCGGCCGCTCTCACTCGTGCGGGCCCGCTCCGGGCGGCCCGTGCGGATCCGTACGAGAGAGGAACAACCCGCCATGCACCCCACCGTCGTGGAACGCGAACTGGAGCTGAGGCTCGTCCTGTCCCCCGAGCACGGCATCGCCGTGCCGGCCCTGCTCGGCTACCACACCGACGACCCCTACGCCGTGCACATCACCTTCCACATCGACTCCGGTCACCCGGTGCACTGGACGTTCGCGCGCGAACTCCTGGTGGAGGGGGTCTTCCGGCCGTCCGGGCACGGGGACGTGCGGGTGTGGCCGTCGAAGGCGGAGGGCCGCAGCGTCGTACTGATGGCGCTGAGCAGCCCCGACGGGGACGCCCTCCTGGAGGCGCCCACCGCCCAGGTGTCCGCCTGGCTGGAGCGGACGCTGCGCGCCGTGCCGCCGGGCACCGAGGGCGGGCAGCTCGGCATCGACGACGGACTGGCCGAACTGCTCGCCCGGTGAGCCCCGCCGCGGGTCAGAAGAGCTTGCCGGGGTTGAGGATGCCCAGCGGGTCGAAGACGTGCTTGACGGCCCGCTGCATCTCCAGTCCCACCGGGCCGATCTCGCGGGCCAGCCACTCCTTCTTCAGGACGCCCACGCCGTGCTCGCCGGTGATGGTGCCGCCCAGCTCCAGGCCGAGGGCCATGATCTCGTCGAAGGACTCGCGGGCCCGCCGCGACTCGTCGGGGTCCCGCGCGTCGAAGCAGACGGTGGGGTGGGTGTTGCCGTCGCCGGCGTGGCAGCAGACGCCGATCGTGAGGTCGTACTTGGCGGCGACGCGCTCGATGCCCGCCAGCATGTCGCCGAGCCGGGAGCGCGGGACGCACACGTCGTCGATCATCGTGGTGCCCTTGACCGCCTCCAGCGCCGTGAGGGACAGGCGCCGCGCCTGGAGCAGGAGTTCGGACTCGGCGGCGTCGTCGGCGGGCACCACCTGGGTGGCGCCGGCGGCCTCGCACAGCGCGCCGACGGCGCCGAGGTCGGCGGCGGGGTCGTCGGTGTCGAAGGCGGCCAGCAGCAGGGCTTCCGTGGTCTCCGGCAGACCCATGTGGGCGAGGTCGTTGACCGCCTTGACGGTCGTCCGGTCCATCAGTTCGAGGAGGGACGGCACGTGGCCGCCCTCCATGATCCGGCAGACCGCGTCGCAGGCGGCGGACGCGGAGGAGAACTCGGCGGCCAGCACCAGCTGCTCGGGCGGCTTGGGACGCAGGGCGAGCACGGCCCGTACGACGATGCCGAGGGAGCCCTCGGAGCCGACGAACAGGCGGGTGAGGTCGTATCCGGCGACGCCCTTGGCGGTGCGGCGGCCGGTGGACATCAGGCGGCCGTCGGCGAGGACGACGTCCAGGCCGAGCACGTACTCGGCGGTCACCCCGTACTTGACGCAGCACAGGCCGCCGGAGGCGGTGCCGATGTTGCCGCCGATGGTGCACATCTCCCAGCTGGAGGGGTCCGGCGGGTAGTACAGGCCGTGTTCGTTCACCGCGCGGGAGAGCGTGGCGTTGACGACGCCCGGCTCGACGACGGCGACGCGGTCGACCGGGTTGATCTCCAGGATGCGGTCCATCCTGGTCAGGGAGAGCACGACGCAGCCGTCGGTGGCGTTGGCCGCGCCGGACAGCCCGGTGCGGGCGCCCTGCGGGACGACCGGGACGCGCAGCTCGGTGGCGGTGCGCATGACGTGCTGGACGTCCTCGACGGTGCGCGGCAGGACGACCACCGCGGGCACGCCGGACGGGCAGAAGCTCGCCATGTCGTTGGCGTAGGAGGCCGTGACGTCGGGATCGGTGAGGACGGCCTCGACGGGCAGCCCGGCGAGCAGCCGCTCGACGAGCGGGCTGCCGGCCGCAGGGGCTCCGTCGGCTGCGTCTTGAGGCGCTTCGATACGGCTCATGATCACAGGTTCGCACTCGGGGCCATCGGTGTGAACCCCGTGGACGCCGCCCGGCGCAAGCACGGTGTGCTCGTCATATGGGCGCACAGTGGGCGCCATGGAGATCGAACACGGGTGGCGTTCCCGCCGCACGCGCCGGGTGCTGATCGCCTCAGTCGCCGGAGCCGTCGTACTCGGCGGGGTCCTGGTGCTGCTGCCCCGGGAGGGGGACGACGCCGCCCCGCCCGCGCCCGGGCCCGCGGCCATGGCCCGGGGGGCGGTGACCACCGGGGTGCCGGCCGCGCTCCCGGACCTCGCGGTGCTGATCGGGGACCGGGAGTCGCACCTGCGGGCGCATCCGCTGGACGGGGTGTCGTGGGCGGTGCTGGGGACGGCCTACGTCGAGCAGGGCCGCCGGACGGAGTCCTTCGCGAACTGGGCGAAGGCCGAGAAGGCGCTGAACACCTCGCTGAAGGTGGGGGCGCAGCGCAACCCGCAGGCCCTCGAGGGGCTGGCGGCGCTGGCGGTCGCGCGCCGGGACTTCCCCGCGGCGAAGAGGTGGGGCGAGCGCGCGGCCGGGGCGGCGCCGAAGCGGTGGACGGCGCACGCGGTGCTGATCGACGCCTACACCGGGCTCGGCGACCACAAGGGCGTCGGCCGGGCCCTGGACCGGATGCTGGAGCTGCGGGCGGGCACGCCGGCCGTGAAGGCGCGGGCCGCGGCCGTGTACCGGGACCGGGGCTGGCGGGAGGACGCGGCGGCGCAGATCTCCGACGCGGCGGCAGCGGCGCAGGCGCCGGCCGAGCGGGCCGCGTATCTGGAGCAGGCCGGGCGGCTGGCGTTCGAGCGCGGGGACCTGCATGGGGCGCTGCGGTTCTTCGAGGAGGCGCTGCGCACCGACCCCGACCAGCGGGCCGCGCAGGCCGGGCAGGGCCGGGCGATGGCGGCGCTGGGCCGGACGACGGACGCGCTGACCGCGTACCAGGCGGCGCTGGCGAAGCGGCCGAGCCCCGAGTACGCCCTGGAGCTGGGCGAGCTGTACGAGTCGCTGGGGCTGGAGCAGGCCGCGCTGGTGCAGTACGACCTGCTGCGCGCGCGGGTGCGCGGCGCCGAGGCGGCCGGGGCCGACGAGGCGCTGGTGCTGGGGCGGTTCGAGGCGGACCACGGGGACCCGGCGGCCGCGGTGCGGCGGCTGCGGGCGGAGTGGGGGCGGCAGCCGGGGACCGCGGTCGCCGACGCGCTGGGCTGGGCGCTGCACCGAAGCGGTGAGCACGACGAGGCGCTGGAGTTCGCGACGCTCGCGACGGACGGCGAGAAGGGCGGCGGGGTGCGCAGCGCGCTGTACGTGTTCCACCTGGGCATGATCGAGAAGGAGCTGGAGCGGTACGGGCCCGCGCGGCGGCATCTGCGGGAGGCGCTGGTGATCAACCCGCACTTCTCGCCGCTGGGGGCGGCGGAGGCGGAGCGGGCGCTGAAGGAGCTGGGCGAGCCCTCGGAGGAGGGCCCGCCCAGCTGACGGGCACGGTGGCGGCGGCCGTCTGAGGTTGCCGCGGCCGTCAGAGGTTGCCGCGGCGTCAGAGGTTGCCGCGCTTCTCCTGCTCGCGCTCGATCGCCTCGAACAGGGCCTTGAAGTTGCCCTTGCCGAAGCCCATCGAGCCGTGCCGCTCGATCATCTCGAAGAAGACGGTCGGGCGGTCCTGGACCGGCTTGGTGAAGATCTGCAGCAGGTAGCCGTCCTCGTCCCGGTCGACGAGGATCTTCAGCTCGCGCAGGGTCTCGACCGGCACCCGGGTCTCGCCGGCCCACTCGCCGAGCGTGTCGTAGTACGAGTCGGGGGTGTCCAGGAACTGGACGCCGGCCGCGCGCATGGAGCGGACGGTCTGCACGATGTCGTTGGTGTTCAGCGCGATGTGCTGGACGCCGGCGCCGCCGTAGAACTCGAGGTACTCGTCGATCTGGGACTTCTTCTTGGCGATCGCGGGCTCGTTGATCGGGAACTTGACCTTGAGGGTGCCGTCGGCCACGACCTTCGACATCAACGCGCTGTACTCGGTGGCGATGTCGTCGCCCACGAACTCCTTCATGTTCGTGAAGCCCATGACCTTGTTGTAGAAGCCGACCCACTCGTTCATCCGGCCGAGTTCGACGTTGCCGACGCAGTGGTCGACGGCCTGGAAGGTGCGCCGGGCGGGCGGCTCGACCATCGGGTCGGCGGCGGCGTAGCCGGGCAGGTAGGGGCCGTCGTAGCCGGTGCGCTCGACGAGGGTGTGGCGGGTCTCGCCGTAGGTGGCGATCGCGGCGAGGACGACGGTGCCGTGCTCGTCCTTGACCTCGTGGGGCTCGGCGAGCGAGCGGGCGCCGTGCTCGACGGCGTACGCGTGGGCGGCGCGCGCGTCCGGCACCTCGATGGCGAGGTCGACGACGCCGTCGCCGTGCTCGGCCACGTGCTGGGAGAGGAAGGTGCCCCACTCGGTGGACGGCTTGATCACCGAGGTGAACACGAAGCGGGCGGAGCCGCTCTCCAGGACGTAGCTCGCGGTCTCCCGGCTGCCGTTCTCCGGTCCGGAGTACGCGACCAGCTTCATGCCGAAGGCGGTGGAGTAGTAGTGCGCCGCCTGCTTGGCGTTGCCTACGGCGAAGACGACCGCGTCCATTCCCTTGACCGGGAAGGGATCGGCCTGCCGGGCGGTGTCGGGAGTGTGGTGTGTGGTCTGCGTCATAGCCGCAGGTTCTCCCCTGCCTGCAAGGTGCGCAATAGTTCGCGTATTCAGTGGGCAATCTGACTAGTGAATCGCCGGTCTATGCGGGCGATCTGTACAGGATGACCAGCGGGATGACCAGCGGGGACGGCTAGCCGGCCCAGCGGGATGACCAGCGGGGACGACCAGCCGGGATGACCGGACGGGAGGGTGCGGGTATGGCCGGTGCGGCGGGTGCGGGGATCGATCGGCTGGACGGGCGGATCATCGGGCTGCTGGCCCGGGAGCCGCGGATCGGGGTACTGGAGATGTCCCGCCGGCTCGGGGTGGCGCGGGGCACCGCGCAGGCCCGCCTCGACCGGCTTCAGTCGAACGGAGTCATCCGCGGCTTCGGTCCCGAGGTGGACCCGGCGGCGCTGGGCTACCCGGTCACCGCGTTCGCGACGCTGCAGATCCGGCAGGGCCAAGGGGCCGACGTCCGGGCGCACTTGGCGACGGTGCCCGAGGTGCTGGAGCTGCACACCACCACCGGTACCGGGGACATGCTGTGCCGTCTTGTGGCCCGCTCGAACGCCGATCTCCAGCGTGTGATCGACCTGGTCGTCGGTTTTGATGGCATCGTCCGGGCCTCCACGGCGATCGTCATGGAGAACCCCGTCCCGCTGCGGATCATCCCGCTGGTGGAGCAGGCGGCCGAGGACACCGGCAGAGGCGACTGAGACCGACCCGATCCCGGAGGTGAGCGGACGTGAACTTCTGGGACTTCGTGGGCAGCCGCCACCAGCAGTTGCTCGCGGACGCCTATCAGCACGCCAGCGCCGTCTTCCAGTGCATGGTGGTGGCGACGCTGCTCGGGGTGCTGATCGGCGTGGTCACCTACCGCAGCGAGTGGGCGGGGAACCTGGCGACCCTGTCCACGTCGACCATCCTCACCATCCCGTCGCTGGCCATGATCGGTCTGCTCATCCCGATCGTGGGTCTGGGCGTGCCGCCGACGGTGACGGCCCTGACCCTGTACGGGCTGCTGCCGATCGTCCGGAACTCGATCGTCGGCCTGCGCGGGGTCGATCCGGCGCTGGTGGACGCGGCCACGGGCATCGGGATGTCGCGCCCGGCCCGGCTGCTGCGGGTGGAGCTGCCGCTGGCCTGGCCGCCGATCCTCACCGGCATCCGGGTCTCGACGCAGATGCTGATGGGCATCGCCGCGATCGCCGCCTACGCCTCGGGGCCCGGCCTCGGCAACGAGATCTTCCGCGGCATCGCCTCGCTGGGCAGCAAGAACGCGCTGAACCAGGTGCTCGCGGGCACGCTCGGGATCATCATCCTGGCTCTTCTGTTCGACGCCGCGTACGTCCTGCTCGGACGCCTGACCATTCCCAGGGGGATCCGTGCCTGAGACGACCGAGACCGCCTTCTCGTCCGACGCCGCCGGGAGCGGGAGCACCACCGGGGCCACCATCGAGCTGCAGTCCCTCACCAAGGTCTACCCGGGCAACCCGCAGCCGGCCGTCGAGAACGTGTCGATGGAGATCAAGGCCGGCGAGATGGTCATCTTCGTCGGCCCGTCGGGCTGCGGGAAGTCCACCACCCTGAAGATGATCAACCGGCTGATCGAGCCCAGCGGCGGACGCATCCGCATCAACGGCGAGGACGTCACCGACATCGACCCGGTCAAGCTGCGCCGCAAGGTCGGCTACGCGATCCAGGCCTCCGGGCTCTTCCCGCACATGACCGTCGCCCAGAACATCGCCCTGGTGCCGCGGATGACCGGCTGGTCGAAGGCGCGGATCAAGTCGCGGGTGGAGGAGATGCTGGACCTGGTCGGTCTCGACCCCGGGGAGTTCCACAACCGCTATCCGCGCCAGCTGTCCGGCGGCCAGCAGCAGCGGGTGGGCGTGGCGAGGGCGCTGGCGGCGGATCCGCCCGTCCTGCTGATGGACGAGCCGTTCGGCGCGGTCGACCCGATCACCCGGGACCACCTCCAGGACGAGCTGATCCGGCTCCAGCACGAGCTGCACAAGACGATCGTCTTCGTCACCCACGACTTCGACGAGGCGATCAAGCTGGGTGACCGGATCGCGGTGCTGCGCGAACGCTCCCACATCGCGCAGTTCGACACCCCGGAGGCGATTCTCACCAACCCGGCGGACGACTTCGTCTCCGGCTTCGTGGGCGCGGGCGCGGCGCTGAAGCGGCTGAACCTGAGCCGGGTGCGGGACGTGGCGATCACCGACTACCCGACGGTGACCGTGGAGGACCCGCTCCAGCACATCTTCGACCGGCTCCGGGACGCGGGCACCAACGAGATCCTGCTCCTCGACCGGCACCGCCGGCCCTACAAGTGGCTGCGGCGCGGCGACCTGATGCGGGCGCGGGGTTCGCTGGCGCGGGCCGGGACGCTGGTCCACGACACGGTGACCCGGGACGCGACGCTGCGGGACGCGCTGGAGGCGGTGCTCACCGACAACGCGGGGCGGGTCGCGGTGACCGGGCGGCGCGGGGAGTACACCGGCGTCGTCGACATGGAGACGCTGATGAACTCCGTGCACGAGCTGCTGGAGGCCGACCGGCTGGACGCGCTGGAGCACCGGCACGACCTGGAGGAGACCCGGACCGATCAGACCCATGCCGAGCAGGAGGGCTTCGGGGGGATCGGGGGCCGGGCATGAGCGGATCCTCCCGCTCCCCCGGCGGCCGGCGTCCGGAGGGCGAGCACGAGGCCGGCGGCGTGGCCTTCCGGGACGACGCCGGGGACGAGGCGGAGCACGAGGCCGAGCGGGAGCCCCGGCAGGCGTCCCCCGCGGCGGCCCCGCTCCGGGTCGGGTGGCGGAAGCTGACGCTGCTGCCGGTGGTGCTGATCGCCGTACTGCTGGCAACGTGGCTGTGGTTCCGGCAGGCGGACCTGGACGCGCTCAGCCGGAACGCGCTGTCGAACGGCCAGGTCACCAAAGCACTGTGGCAGCACGTCCAGCTCACGGCGATCTCCACCTTCTTCGTGCTGATCATCGCGATCCCGCTGGGCATCCTGCTGACCCGGCGGATGTTCCGGAAGGCCACGCCGGTGGCGATGGCGTTCGCCAACATGGGCCAGGCGACCCCCGCGATCGGTCTGCTGGCGCTGCTGGTGATCTGGCTGGGCATCGGCCGCCGGGCCGCCCTGATCGGCATCATCATCTACGCGGTGCTGCCCGTGCTCTCCAACACGATCGCCGGCCTGAAGGCGAACGACCCGACCCTCCTGGAGGCGGCCCGCGGCATCGGCATGTCCCCGCTGGGCGTCCTCAACCGGGTGGAACTCCCCCTCGCCGTCCCCCTCATCCTGGCCGGCGTGCGCACGGCCCTGGTCCTGAACGTCGGTACGGCGACGCTGGCGACCTTCGGCGGGGGCGGCGGCCTGGGCGTGCTGATCACCACCGGCATCACCAGCCAGCGGATGCCGGTGCTGGTGCTCGGCTCGATCCTCACGGTGGCGCTGGCGCTGCTGGTGGACTGGCTGGCGTCGCTGGCGGAACTGCTGCTGCGGCCGCGGGGCCTGGAGGTGGGCACATGAGACGGCCCCGAGCCGGCGCCGTGAGCAGGCGTACGTGTCTGATGCTGGCCGCCGCCGTCCTGGTGGCCTCCGCCGGGTGCGGACTGACCAGCGGCTCCCCCATGGTCGACGACGTCGGACCCGGCTCGATCGGGCGGGGCCGGCCGCTCGCGGACGCCGATCTCACGGTCACCTCGAAGGAGTTCACCGAGCAGCTGGTACTGGGCGCGATCATGGGCATCGCCTTCGAGGCGGCCGGTGCGGAGGTGCTCGACCGCACGGGCATCCAGGGCTCCGTCGGCACCCGGGCGGCGGTGGAGAACGGCGACGCGGACGCCACGTACGAGTACACGGGCACCGCCTGGATCACGTACCTGGGCAACAGCAAGCCGATCCCCGACCCCCGGCAGCAGTGGCAGGCGGTGAAGGACGCGGACGCGAAGAAGGGCCTGACCTGGCTGCCGCCCGCGCCGATGAACAACACGTACGCGCTGGCGATGAACCAGGCGAACTACAAGAGGTACGGGACGAAGACGCTCTCGGAGGTCGCCCAGCTGTCGAAGTCGAACCCTGGCGCGGTGACGCTGTGCGTGGAGGGCGAGTTCGCCAACCGCGCGGACGGGCTGCCGGGGCTGGAGAAGGCGTACGGCATGTCGCTTCCCGCCGGCAACGTCACACAGATGGACACCGGCATCATCTACACCCAGACCGCGAAGGGCGCGTGCACCTTCGGCGAGGTCTTCACCACCGACGGCCGGATCAAGTCGATGAACCTGGTGGTGATGGAGGACGACCGCAAGTTCTTCCCGAACTACAACGCGGCCCCCATGGTCCGGACCGCCACCCTGAAGGCGTGGCCCGCGATCGCCTCGGTCCTCGACCCGGTCACGAAGGCGCTCACCAACGACGTCGCGCAGACCCTGAACGCGAAGGTCGACGTGGACGGCGAGGATCCGCACCAGGTGGCGCTGGACTGGATGAAGGAGAAGGGGTTCGTGGTGGAGGGGTAGCACTTCTCAGCAAGCGGGGACGTCACCCTTGCCGGCCTCCAGGGCCTTCAGCGAGTCGACCGCACCCTTGAGGGTGGTGACCGGGATCAGCCGCAGCCCCTTCGGCAGCTCGGCCTGCGCGTCGGAGCACTCGGCCTTCGGTACGAGGAAGACGGTCGCCCCGTCCCGCCGCGCGGCCTGCGTCTTCAGCGGCACGCCGCCCACGGCGCCGACCTTGCCGCCGGTGGTGATGGTGCCGGTACCGGCGACGACCCGGCCACCGGTGAGATCGCCGGTACCGAGCTTGTCGACGATGCCGAGGGAGAAGAGCAGCCCGGCGCTGGGCCCGCCGACGTCCTCCAGCCGCAGGTCGACGTCGATGTCCTCGTCGCCGAGGCGCAGGTAGTCCAGGGCGGCCGTGGTCGCCGCGTCCTGCGACTCCTTCATCTGCTCCTGGTTGTACTGCTCGATCTCGCCGACGTCGTCGCCGCTCGGGTAGACGGCGTCGCGCGGCATCACGGCCCGGTCGGTGTCGAACCAGCTCCCCAGCACGTCACCGAGGTGCACACTCGCGTCCGGCCCGGTCGCCTCGATGGTCGTCATCCGCAACTGCCCGCTCGTCTCGCGCGTCGGCGCCCCCTTGATGGTGATCACCTCGGCCCCCTGGTTCTTCCCCAGCACGTCCGCCGTCAGCCCGGGCTGCGCCACGGAGAACGGCAACGGCGCGAAGAGCGCGGCGGCCAGCAGCCCCACGACGGGGACACCGCAGGCGGCGAGGAACTGGGGGCGGGAGAGACGTGAGAGCACGGGGTCAATCTAACGCGGGGGCGCTGTTGCTCGGGGTGGGGGCGGGCGCGCGGCTCCTCGTGAGCATGCCGCTCAATGCCATTCCGCAGGATCGAGGGAGGCGGCGACGAAGCCGTCCCCCTGGGAAACGATCAGGTCCGGCTGCTCCACCAGCCGCGCCACCCTGCCGGGATCGAATTCACGGAACTCGAACACGAAATGCTGCGAAATGGCGGGCCGATCCAACGGGAATCCGTCGAGGTCGACCGCCGAGTTCGCCCGATCGACACCCTGACAAAGAACGGACACGAATAGTGGAAAGTAATCCACCTCCAGGAGCCGATCCGCCTCCTGGATCACACCCACGATCCCACTGCCGCCTGTGATCTCTCCACACAGATCATCCAGGCAGTCGACCAGGGCGTCCCAGTTGTTCCCGTAATAATTGGGGAATCGCAGAGTTTCCGCGAAGGACTGATGGACTCCCCGCTCATCCAGAAGCCGCCGGGAGTCGAAGTAGTAGCAGCGCCCTCCCCTCCCCTCCAACCGGGAAATTTGCTCCTGGACCACGGCGGACCTGTGAGCCACGAAAACGACCAAGGGTTCTGAGGTGTTCACGCGACCGCGGAGGGACGGCGCACTCATCGCATCTGCTCCATGAAGCGTTCAAAATCGGCGACAGCATGCTGCAGGTCTTCACGACCGGCATCGTCCGGCGGGAGCTGGTGCAGATGCGCGTCGGCGAACCGCTTGGCCGCGATATGAACGGCGGCGGCAACATCCGCAGCAGGCGAGCGGTCTACGAGCGATCCCTGGCAGGCCGTGTCGACCACCCCGTTCCGCCCCCGCATGAACGTGAGCGAAAACGACGAATCGACCGCTGCCGACTCGTACGAGCACCCCTTCCCGGCCAGGAAAGGACGCAAGCCATCCAGAAGCAGGGTCGCAGCGAGGTAGATCATCATCGATCCGCCGGGACCACGGTCGCGTGAACTCACAGACCCACTGCTGCCTCGGACGTCGATATGCCCGAGATCGAAGCCGGACGGGGGAGGCGCTTCGGCCTCGTCCACGGAGAATTCGAACTCCATCGGGTCCCTTCTGCGTACGAAATGAAGCAGCCCACGCGCATCAGCAACAACCCGTATGCATAAGTGAACCTACAAGGTGCGAAAGTTCGAGAGGAAGCTGGGCCACGACATCAGGCCGGTGAGAGGTCCAGCTCGGCCCGGACCGTCTTGCCGGGCAGGGCGACGCCCCGTGAGACGCGGTCCACCACCTCCCAGCGGTCGGCGAGGGCGTCGACCAGGAGCAGGCCCCGGCCGGTGTCGTCCAGCGGGCTCGGGGCCGGCGTTTCTCCGGGTGCGGGTGGCCTGCGTTCCGCCCGGGTGTCGGAGACCTCGATCTGGAGGTGCACGTGCGGGGCGTGGATGAGGCGCAGTTCGAAGTCGCGGCCCGGGACTCGGCCGTGGGTCACGGCGTTGGCTGCCAGCTCCGCGACGATGAGGGTGGCGGTGTCGGAGAGGGCGGTCCTGTACGGGATGCCCCACGCGTGGAGCTGGGTGGCCGCCAAGTGCCGGGCGAGGCGGGAGCCGAGTGGGGTGGAGCTGAAGCGCTGGGTGAACATCCGTACGGTGACTGGTAGTTGGTGGGGCGGGAGTGGCGTCATGGGGTCACCGTGGCGTTCGGCCGCGTACTTCACCAGGTCAGCCACTCGTACGCTCCGTCAGCGTACGAGTACGAAGAGTGGACAGTGGTGGTGACGGGCTGTAAGCCTGGGCGTCTTCAAAGTGTGCGGCGGGGAGAGCGTGCGGAAGGTGGCCGCCATGGCGGACGGTGCGGTGGATGCGGGCGTGGTCGGCGGGGGCGGTGAGCCCGACGTGTCCGACAGCCTCAGGACGTTCGGGGCGGTGGTCCAGGGGTTCCGGAAGCGGGCCGGGATGACGCAGGAGGAGTTGGCCGAACGGGTCCGGTACTCCGTGCAGACGGTGGCGTCGGTTGAGCAGGGGCGGCGGTTTCCCACGGCGGAGTACGTCCGGCGGGCCGAGGACGTGCTGGATGCGGGCGGCATCCTCAGCGGCGCCGTGCGGCATCTGTCGCGGCAACCGGGGCTCGCGAGTTGGTTTCGGCAGTGGGCGGGGCTGGAGGCCACCGCCGTCAGCCTCAGCACGTATGAATGCCGACTGGTGCCGGGGCTGTTGCAGACGGAGACGTATGCGCGCACGCTCTTCGAGAATCAGCTGCCTCCTCTGAGCGACGAACAGATTGAGGCACGATGGGTGGCGAGGACCGAACGGCAGAAACTGCTGCGGGAGCGGCCGAACACGGCGTTCAGCTTCATCGTCGAGGAGCATCTGTTCCTGCGCCGCATGGGCGGGACAGATGCGACCCGACACCTGATCGACCACGTCATGGAGCTGACAGCCCTGCGCAATGTCGAAGTACAGGTGATGCCGTTGGTGCGGGCGGCTCATGCCGGCCTGGCCGGTCCCATGCAACTGCTGGAGACCCCCGAGGCCCGCTGGTTCGCCTACAACGAGGGGCAGCGCGGGGGCCTGTTCGTCTCCGACCCGAAGGAAGTGAGCGTCCTCCAGATGAGGTATGCCAGGATGCGCTCACAGGCTCTCTCACTCGAAGACTCCCTGGGCCTGTTGCAGGAGATGCGAGGAGCCCGATGAGCAGCACTGAGCTGGCATGGTTCAAGAGCAGCTACAGCAGCAGCGGGGACGGTGACTGCGTAGAGGTCGCAACTTGTCCTGCCGCCGTCCACGTTCGTGACACCAAGGACCGGCGCGGCCCCCAGCTCGCCCTCTCCCCCACCGCCTGGCGCGACTTCGTCGCCCACGCCTCACGCGACTGAGGCACGGCACGTCACCGCAGGGCCTCCGCCACCTCACGGGCCGCGTGCATCACGCGTTCGCCCACGCGTTCCGGGACCACCTCCGAGAGCATGACCACGCCCACGCTGCCCTCCACGCCCGTCACCCCGAGCAGCGGCGCGGCCGCCCCGCAGGCGCCGGCCTCCAGTTCGCCGTGGGTCAGGGTGTAGCCGGGGTCGTCCGCGGCGTCGCCTGGCTGGCGGGCGGAGAGGATGGCCTTGCCGGCGGCGCCGCGTTCCAGGGGGTGGCGGAAGCCGGCGCGGTAGGCGACGTGGTAGTCGGTCCAGGTGGGTTCGACGACGGCCACGGCCAGGGCCTCCGCTCCGTCCACCAGGGTCAGGTGGGCCGTGGCTCCTATGTCCTCGGCCAGCGAGCGCAGGGCCGGCATGGCGGCCTCGCGGACGAGGGGGTGCACCTGGCGGCCCAGGCCGAGTACGCCGAGCCCGACCCGGGCGCGGCCGCCCAGGTCACGGCGTACGAGTGCGTGCTGTTCCAGCGTGGCGAGCAACCGGTAGACGACCGTCCGGTTCACCCCCAGCTTGTGCGACAGCTCGGTGACGGTCAGCCCGTGGTCCGTGTCGGCCAGCAGCTTGAGGACGCGCAGTCCCCGGTCGAGCGTCTGAGAGGTCTCCGCGGTCACGACGCCCACTCCTTAGTGGTGAGGTCGGCGGCCCCCTCGCGGCGGATGCGTCACCGAGTCCCGTCAGTGACGCGCTTCAGAGGCCGCCGATCGGCTGACGGTCCGGCCTCTTACCCGGGCCCCGTCGCTTCACGGCTGCGCTCCGCGGCGGCGCTGCCACGGGGCGTGTGCGTAGCGGGACAGTAACGACCAGGTCCGCTCAGCGGAAGGCTCCGTCCAGAATCCGGGCGGCAACCGTTATCCACTGCCGGTGTTTGTCCCGGTACGTACCGCACACGCCGCCGAGGGGGGCGGCGTCACTTCATGCGCGTCGCCCACTCCTGCACCTTGGCGATGCGCTGGCGCAGTTGTCCGCCGGTGGCCTCGGCGCTGGGCGGGCCGCCGCACACGCGGCGCAGTTCGGTGTGGATCACGCCGTGCGGCTTGCCGCTCTGGTGGACGTAGGCGCCGACCATCGTGTTGAGCTGCTTACGCAGCTCCATCAGCTCCTTGTGGGAGACGACCGGGCGCCGCTCGGCGGGCAGTTCGAGCAGGTCGGCCTCGTCGTCGGGCTTCTTGCGGCTGTGCGCGATCTGACGGGCCTGGCGCTTCTGGAGGAGGAGCTGGACCTGGTCGGGTTCGAGGAGCCCGGGGATGCCGAGGTAGTCCTGCTCCTCCTCGCTGCCGGGGTGGGCCTGCATGCCGAACTCGGCGCCGTTGTACATGACCCGGTCGAAGGTGGCCTCGGACTCCAGCGCCTCGAAGGAGAACTGCTCCTGCTCGCCGGTGTCCTCGTCCTGCTCCCGGTTCGCCTCGTCCATCTCCTTCTCGGACTCGGCGTACGGGTCCTCCTCGCCGTCCTTCTTGGGCTTGTCGAGGACGTGGTCGCGCTCGCGCTCCATTTCGTTCGCGAACGTGAGGAGGTCGGGCACGGTGGGGAGGAAGACGGATGCCGTCTCGCCGCGGCGGCGGGACCGTACGAAGCGGCCCACCGCCTGGGCGAAGAAGAGGGGCGTGGAGATGGTGGTGGCGTAGACGCCCACCGCCAGGCGCGGCACGTCGACGCCCTCGGACACCATGCGGACGGCGACCATCCAGCGGGAGTTGTCCTGACTGAAGGTGTCGATGTTCTTGGACGCGCCGACGTCGTCGGAGAGTACGACGGTGGCCTTGTCGCCGGTGATCTCGCGGATCAGCTTGGCGTAGGCGCGGGCGGAGTCCTGGTCGGCGGCGATGACGAGCGCGCCGGCGTCCGGGATGGCCTTGCGGACCTCGGTGAGCCGCTGGTCGGCGGCGCGGAGTACGGCGGGCATCCACTCGCCGCGCGGGTCGAGCGCGGTGCGCCAGGCCTGGCTGACGGCGTCCTTGGTCATCGGCTCGCCGAGCCGCGCCGCGATCTCGTCGCCGGCCTTGGTGCGCCAGCGCATGTTGCCGCTGTAGCTCATGAAGATGACGGGGCGCACGACGCCGTCGGCGAGCGCGGAGCCGTACCCGTAGGTGTAGTCGGCGGCGGAGCGGCGGATGCCGTCGTTGCCCTCCTCGTACTGGACGAAGGGGATCGGGTTGGTGTCCGACCGGAAGGGCGTGCCGGTGAGCGCGAGGCGCCGGGTGGCCGGCTCGAACGCCTCCAGGCAGGCCTCGCCCCAGGACTTGGAGTCGCCGGCGTGGTGGATCTCGTCGAGGATGACGAGGGTCTTGCGCTGCTCGGAGCGGTTGCGGTGCAGCATCGGGCGGACGCCGACGCCCGCGTACGTGATGGCGATGCCGTGGTACTCGCGGCTGAGCGGGCCGGCGCTGTACTCGGGGTCGAGCTTGATGCCTATCCGGGCCGCGGCCTCCGCCCACTGCTTCTTCAGGTGCTCGGTCGGCGCGACGACGGTCACCTGCTGTACGACGTGATGGTGCAGCAGCCAGGACGCCAGCGTCAGGGCGAACGTGGTCTTTCCGGCGCCGGGGGTGGCGACCGCCAGGAAGTCCCGGGGCTGTTCGTGGAGGTACTTCTCCATCGCCCCTTCCTGCCAGGCCCGAAGCTTGCTGGCGGTGCCCCAGGGGGCACGGCCGGGGAAGGCCGGGGACAGGTGGTGCGAGGTGCTGGAGCTGGCGGTGGTAGTCACGGTCTCCGAAGGGGGTAGAACGGCTCGGCCACGTATGACAACCGGGCCACCCTACCGGCGCCCCGCGGTGATCGACGCGCGCACCGGGGTGGGTCACCCCCGGGTGGGACGGACGTCACAACCACCCCGGCGCACCCACCCGCCGCACCCGGCTCACCGCGACGGCCGGCCGCGCACCGCCGGCGCCGGACTCACCGCGCCGCCCCCGGGCTCACCGCGCCGCCCGCAGCCGCGTCGCCACCCACGCCCCCACCAGCGCCACGCCCGCCATCGGCAGGAACACCGCCGCGAAGGCCGCCGGATGGGAGCCGGTCGCCTGCGTGGCCGCGTGGCTGACCGTGCCGCCGCCGAGGGCGGCGAAGGCGGCTCCGCCGACCGACAGCAGGACGACGTTGGAGAGGCCGTCGGAGATCTGGAGGGCGGCGGAGTTGCTGCCGGCCTCCTCGGGGGCGGAGAGCTTGAGCAGGAGCACGCTGGTGGAGGAGATCACCAGGCCCATCCCGAAGCAGCCGAAGCCCCAGGCGACGGCCACCGTCCAGGCGGGTACGGCGTCGATCAGCACGCTGGGTGCCGTGGTGATGGCCGCCGCCACCAGGACCATGCCGAGGGCCATCAGGCGCTCGCGGTGGGGTTCCAGGCGCGGCCGGGACTGGAGCCAGGACCCCGCGGCCCAGGTCGCGCCGCCCGCCGCGAGGGACAGGCCGGCCAGCGTGGGGCTGAGGCCGCGCTGGGTGACCAGCATCAGCGGTACGAAGGACTCGGCGGCGATGAAGGACCCGGCGGCGATCCCGCGCAGCAGCACCACGGAGGGCAGCCCGCGCACCGCCCGGTACGTGCCGCGCGGCAGCAGCCCGAGGACGGCCGGGACGAGCAGCGCGACGCCCACCGCGCCAGGCAGCAGCGAGACCCAGCGCAGGTCCTGGGCGGCGTACTGGAGCAGGCCCGCGCCCACTGAGATGGCGAGGGCGAGCCGGATGCGGCGGCCGTCGAAGGAGGCGGGCGCCTTCCCGCCGCCGACGGGACCGGACGCGCGGGCGCGTATCTGCGGCAGCGCGAGCGCCAGCGGGACGACGACCAGCACCGGGATGCCGACGAACACCCAGCGCCAGCCGAGCTGCTCGGTCACCGCGCCGGAGGCGAGCGGGCCGACGATCGACGGGACGACCCAGCCCGCCGCGAACGCCGCCATGATCGCGGGCCGCAGCCGCTCCGGGTAGGCCCGCCCGACGACCACGTACAGGGCGACGATCACCAGGCCGCCGCCGAGCCCCTGCACGGCCCGCCCGAGGATGAAAAGCCACATCGTGCCGGCCGTCCCGGACAGCACGAGGCCCACCGCGAAGGCGGCGATGCCGGAGGTCAGGGGCGCCAGCGGGCCCCGCCGGTCCGACCACTGGCCGGAGAGCACCATCCCGAAGAGACTCGTCGTGAAGTACCCCGAGAACGCGAACGCGTACAGCGACACCCCGTCCAGCTCCCGCGCCGCCACCGGCATCGCCGTACCGACCGCCGTCGCCTCGAAGGCGATCAGCACGATGACGGAGACGATGCCGATACTCAGCGCCCGGTAGGCGCGGCTCAGCACGGTCTCGTCGGGAACGGCGGGATCGGAGGGAACGGCGGGTGCGCCGGCGGTCGCGGCGGGGACGGCGACATCGGTGTCGCGGGACTCAGGGACGGTCATGGTCGCCAGCGTAAGGGCCACAGGGTCACTTGACCCCTGTCGGGAGGCGGTACCGGACCGGGACCTTGGTCGTACGACCCCGCCCGTTCATGAACGCGGTATGGCAGTCGTGTTGCGGCCCCGCCGGACTCCTTGAGCACCCGCCCCGGCCGCCCTACGGTCGGTCACGAGTGAAGGACACGGCCGTGTGCCCGAGTGGTTCAGGGGCTCGCCTGCAAAGCGAGTTACGTGGGTTCGAATCCCGCCACGGCCTCCACGGTCTCTGCGGCTGCCGCGTGGTGCAGCAGCCACAGGCTGAAGACGAGGGTCGAGACGTCCGGGGTGAGGGGGCGTGGGGTCGGGTCGGCCGGGTGCCAGGTCGATACCGCGCCCGTGGCGCCGTCGACCACCACGTCGGCGCCGTCGGGGAGCCGGCCCAGCCGGACGAGGTGGGCGGGCGGTCCGTCCGGGGACTGCGTGCCGTAGTACTCGGCGAGGGTCGGCAGTGCCATCCCGTCGGTGTCCGCGGCGAGCGGGAAGGTGTCCTCCGGCAGGCCCGTCTCCCGCAGGAAGCGGCGGGTGGGCTCGTGGGTGAGGGCCGGGGGGAAGTCGACGTCCTCGAAGCGGGCCACCCTGCCCCGGCCGAACTCTCGGGTCAGCAGCCGGTAGGGCAGGTCCAGGGCGAGGCCGGACGTCGTGCGCCGGCCCGCCGACAGGAGCAGGGAGCCGATCAGCGCCGCCGACGTCCAGAACAGCGGCGTCTCGCGCCCCGGCGGCACCGGGCAGCGGGAGGGCTCCCGCGCCGAGGCCGTGGTGAGACGGGCCAGGGTCAGCAGGGACGGCCCGCGCGGCGGTGCCTTCGTCGTCTTCGTCGTGACCGCGTGCATCGTCTCCCCCGAGGCGCTTGGGTGCGGTGGGAGCGGCAGTCGTCCCCACCGCTTCGCAGCCTAGGGCCTGCCACTGACAACGCCCCGTCGCACGGGACCCGTGCGTCCCGATGTGTAGGACGCGTCCCGTGCCGCGCGCGTTGCCTCCCGGGCGAAGGGCGTCGGGAAGGGCGTCAGGTCGCCGTGACCACCGCGGCCTGGGGCCGGATCGGGAGCCGGTTCACCGGGCGGCCCGTGGCCGCGCGTACGGCGGAGGCGACGGCGGCCGGAGAGGCCACCACCGGCACCGCGCTGACCGCCTTCGCGCCGAAGGGGGCGACCACGTCGCGCTCCTCGACGAGCTTCACGATCCGGATGTCCGGGGTGTCCAGCGCGGTCGGCAGGGCGTAGCCCGTCAGGTCGGGGTGGCGGATCAGGCCGCGCGGGGTGCGGAGGTTCTCCGTGAGCGCGATGCCGACGCCCTGCGTGACGCCCGCCTCGATCCGGGCGGTGAGCTGGGCCGGGTTGAGCACCCGGCCGACGTCCTGCGCCACGGCCAGCTCCACCACCCGTACCGAGCCGATCTCGATGTCGACGTCGACCACCGCGCGGATCGCGCAGAAGGACATGCCGACGAAGGCGTCGCCCTGGCCGGTCTCGTCCAGCGGTTCGGTCGGGTGCGGGCGGCACTGGGCGGTGGCCCACAGTTCCTTGCCGTCCAGCGCCTCGGCGACCGTGGTGGACAGCACGCCGTCGTAGGAGGTGATCTTGCCGTCGGCGATCTGGAGCAGCTCGGTCGACATCCCGAACTGGTGCGCCAGGGGCTGGAGGAGCTGGGTGCGGACCATCTTGGCGGCCCGCTCCACCGCGCCGCCCGACACCCAGGTGTGGCGGCCTCGGCAGCCCGCGCCGGCCGGGGGCTGGTCGGTGTCGACCGGCGCCACCTGCACCTCGTCGACGCCGAGGGTGTCCTGCACGATCTGCCGGGCGAGGGTGGTGAAGCCCTGGCCGGTCTCGACCGCCGCGCACAGCACCGTGGCCACGCCGTCCTGGACCTTCACGGTGGCGGTGGAGACCTCGTCGGCGCCCTCGGCGCCGAGCATGTGCACCATGCCGATGCCGTAGCCCACGCCCCGCCGCACCGCGCCCGGTTCGCCCGCGCCCTCGGGGCCGCCGGGCAGCAGCCACTCGTCCTCGGGCGTGTCCTTGGGGAGGGCGGGGAGGGGGAAGTCGCGGACCGCCTGGAGGAGTTCGGCGACCGGGGCGGGGCAGGTGACGGACTGGCCGGTGGGGAGCACGTCCCCGGTGGCCAGGACGTTGCGCAGCCGCACCTCGGCCGGGTCGAGGCCGAGCTTCTTGGCGATCTTGTCCATCTGTGCCTCGTAGGCGGCGCAGACCTGCATGGCGCCCTCGCCGCGCACGTGGCCGGAGGGCGGGTTGTTGGTGCGTACGGCCCAGCCCTCGATGAAGGCGTTCGGGACGACGTACGGCCCGCAGGCGAAGGCCACCGCGGCGGCCAGGGCGTCCGACGAGGTGTCGGCGTAGGCGCCCGCGTCGAGCAGGATCTGCGCCTCGACCTTCACCACCCGGCCCTCGGCGTCGGCGTGGTGGCGGTAGCGCAGGAGGGTGGGGTGCCGGTGGGCGTGGCCGAGGAAGGACTCCTCGCGCGTGGCGGTGAGCTTCACCGGGCAGCCGGTCTTCAGCGCGAGCAGGCCGAGGGGCAGTTGGAAGCCCTGGTCCTCGCGGTCCGCGGTGGCGCCGGGCACCCCGGTGACGACGATCTTCACCTGTTCGGGCGTCAGGCCGTAGCACTCGGCGGCCGCGTCCCGGTCGCCGTGCGGGTCGGTGGAGGCCAGGTACAGCTCCACGCCTCCGTCGGGGCGCGGCACGGCCAGGCCCGCCTCGGCTCCTATCGGCGCCGGGTCCTGGCGGCCGATGCGGTAGAGGCCCTCGACGACGATCTCGCCGGCCGCGTCCGGGTCGCCGTGGCGCAGCGGGATGTGCCGGATCAGGTTGCCGTCGGGGTGCAGCGGCTCGGCCTCGAAGGCCTGCTCGGGGTCGATCACCGGGTCGAGCACCTCGTACTCGACGATGACGGCGGCGGCGGCCATCCGCGCGGTGTCGGGGTGGTCGGCGGCGACGGCGGCGAGGGGCTCGCCGTGATGGCGTACCACCTCGGAGGCGAAGACCGGGCGGTCGGCGCGGCCGCGTCCGTGCAGCACGGCGCCGGGCACGTCCTCGTGGGTGACGACCGCGCGGACGCCGGGCATCTCCCGCGCGTGGGTGGTGTCGATGGACACGATGCGCGCGTGCGGGTGCGGTGAGCGCAGTACGGCCGCCCACAGCAGGCCCTCGGCCCACAGGTCGGCGGCGTACGGGAAGGTGCCCTCCGTCTTGGCGCGGGCGTCGGCGGGCGGCAGGGAGACGCCGAGGCCGTGCGGGATCGGCTCGGCGACGGGGGGCGCCGCCTCGGCGGGTCCCGCGGCCTCCGCGGTCGCGGTGTCGTTGCTCACGCGTGGCCTCCGTCCTGGCCGTGGTCACCGAAGGACCGGTCGTGGGGTCCCGCCGCCGGGTCCGGCGCGCCGGGCGGTGGCTGGGGTTCGAAGGCCGACGCGTTGACGCCGCCCGCGCCCGGGCCTGCCTGGTGCGGGATGCGGGGCTCGTCGCCGTCCGCGCCGGTGTGCGCTTCGGCGCCGGCGTGTGCCTCGCGTTCGGCGACGACCTCCTGGACCGCCTCCAGGACACCGCGGTACCCGGAGCAGCGGCACAGGTTGCCGCACAGGGCCTGGCGGGCCTCCAGGTCGGTCGGCGCCGGGTTGCCCTCCAGGAGGTTGTGCACGGTCATCGCCATGCCGGGCACGCAGAAGCCGCACTGCACGGCGCCGCGCCGGGCGAGCGCCCGCTGCACGTCCGACGGCTGTCCGTCGGCGGCCAGGCCCTCGACGGTGCGCACCTCGCTGCCGGCCGCGGTCACGGACGGGACCAGGCAGGAGGCGACGAGGCGTCCGTCGACCTGCACGTTGCAGGCGCCGCACTCGCCCTGCGAGCAGCCGTCCTTGGCGCCCGCGAGGCCGAGCCGCTCCCGCAGCACGTAGAGCAGCGACTCGCCGATCCAGGCGTCGGTGACGGGCCGGTCGGCGCCGTTGACCCGCAGCACGTACGAGGCGAGGGGGTGCTCGTCGTGCGTGCCGGCCGGGGCGTGTTCGCCGGTCGCGGGCGGGGCGGCCGGTACGTCGGTGTGTACGTCGGCGGGCGCGTCGCTCGCGGCCTCGGCGGAGTCGGCTCCGTCCGCCGGGTCGGTCCGGTCGCCGGTCGCGGCGGCCGGGTCCGTCACGGGCTCCTCCGCGGCCTGCGGCACGGATTCCGCGGTCCCGCCCTCCGCGGCGCCCTCCGAGCGCCCAGCGGGGCCCTCAGGGGCCTCCTCGGCACCGTGCGGACCGTCGGTCGCCGTGGCTTCGGCCGCCGGTGCCACGGGGTCCGTCTCCTCGGCGGGTTCGGCGGGTGCCTGGGCGTACGGGCCGGCCGGGTGGTGGGGCGGGCGCGACGTACTGGACGTCAGCTGCTCGCCGGTGCCGGGGCCGCCCTCCGCCGTGTCGCCGCCCCACGGCTGCCCGGTGGGCTGGGGCGCCCAGGGCGCGGGGGCGCCGCCCGGCAGGGTGGCCGGAGCGCCGGTGCCCCACTGCTCGGCCAGGGACGAGGTGGTGAACTCGCCCGACTCGTCCGGAAGGTCGCCGCCGGCGACGGGGATGGACCACTGTCCGGTCACGTCCTGGCCGGATCCCGGCTGCGCGTCCTCGGGGGGCGCGGCCTCGGAGAAGTCCCACTGGCCGGTGGCGCCGGGCCGGTAGGTGAACCGTTCGCCGTCGCCCTGCCCGGCGTTCGCGTCGTAGGGCGCGGCACCGCCGTAGGGGTCGTGCGGCGGCGGGTAGTCGGCGTGGCCCTGGGCCTGCTCCTGTCCGGTGTCCGGCAGGTGCCACTGGGTGCCGTCCACGGGGGCGGACGGCATGGTCCAGGAGCCGGTGGCGGCCGGGTCGGTGCCGGTGGCGGGCGCGACCGTGATCTGCGGCGGCACGTAGCCGTGGCCGGGTGCGGCGAGCGGGCTGTCCGAGGAGGCGAAGAGCGCGTCCACGCCGCCCTCGGGAAGCTTCACGAAGGCGGTGGCGCCGTCGTCGTAGTCGCCCTGGGGCAGCGGGTCCCAGCGGCCGCCGCTCGGGGGCGTGCCCTCTCCGTGCCGGTCGCCGTGCTGGTCCTCGTACCGGTCGCCATGCCGGTCGTCGTACCGGTCGCCGTGCTGGTCCTCGTACCGGTCGCCATGCCGGTCGTCGTACCGGTCACCGTGCTGGTCGTCGGTCACGACAGCGCCCTCCCCAGTGCTCGTCGGGCCAGCGCGGCGACGGTGCGCCGCAGGTGCAGTACGGCGGGCGGGAGCTGCGCCACGGAGCCGTCCTCGGCCGGGGCCGCGTCGGGGATGCAGGCGGCGGCGACGTACTCGCCGAAGCCGTGCAGCGCCTCCGGGACGATCGCGCGGCCGTTGTCCCAGTCGATGAGCGAGGCCACCCACTGCTCGGCCTCCAGGGGCCGCAGCGGCATCGGCGCGATGGCGCCCACGGCACAGCGCACCCCGCGCCGGGCGGGGTCGAGGACCAGCGCCACGGAGGCCGTCGCGCGGCCCGGTCCGGTGCGGCCGGTGGCCTTCAGGAAGACCTGCGGCGCGTGCAGCAGCGGCATGCGCACGTAGCCGATCAGCTCGCCCGCGCGGAGCATCTCCATGCCGGCCAGCAGGTGCGAGACCGGCATCTCCCGGCGGGCGCCGTCCGGGCCCGCGATGATCAGCGTCGCCTCCAGGGCGGCCAGCACCGGCAGCGCGTCCCCGGTGGGGGCGGCCGAGGCGATGTTGCCGCCCAGGGTGCCGGCGTTGCGGATCTGCGGCGGCCCGGCCGCCCGCGCGGCGGCGGCGAGCGCCGGGATGAGCGCTGCGAAGTCGGGGCGGCCCATGCGGGCGTGCGTGAGGCCCGCGCCGAGCAGCGCGTGGCCGTCCTGGTACTGCCAGCCGCGGATCTCGCTGATCCGGCCGAGGCCCACCAGCGCGGCGGGCCTGAGCTGGCCGGAGTTGACCGCGGCCATCAGGTCGGTGCCGCCCGCGACGGGCACGGCGGCGGGCATGGCGGCCAGCGCCGCCACGGCCTCGTCCAGAGTCGTGGGCAGCGTGACGGCCTGCGCCGCCTGCGGTGCGTGCGTGGTCAAACCGACTGCCCCTTCCCGCTGTCCCACCTGGTCCCGCCCATGTGGCCGTACGGTACGACCTGACAGGGCGGACGTGGCAACTCTGGCACATCTTTGCAGGGGCCGAACGCAGGGGTCCGCTAGGAGGCATTCGCCCGACTCGTCCACAAGACGGGCGGTTTACCTATGGATCTCCGGCGATCGGAACTACGGGCGATGCGTGCGAGTTGCCACTCTCAGGTGACGTTCAGGGGCTTTCTCCTTACTTGTTCGGCGGTGGCCCGTCGAGCGGCCGGCCGAGCACGCCGGGCCGCCGCTGCCAGGGCAGCGGACCGCCGGGCGGCCGGTAGCCGACGCCCAGGGCGTCAAGTCGCCGGTAGTGGGCCGCCATCCGCTCCTCGAAGGCGCCGAAGTCCCGGTCGGCCGGGTCGGGCAGGGCGCTCCAGGACACCTCGGCGAACGCGGCCAGCCTCGGGAAGGTCTGGTAGTCGACGCGTGCCTGGTTCTCCATCACCTCGGTCCACACGTTCGCCTGGGTGCCGATCACATGTCCGGACTCGTCCGGTGTCAGTTCCGCGGGAACCGGCTCGAACCGGTACACGTCCTCCAGGGTGCGCACGAAGCCGATCGGCACGGGCTCGTCCGCACCGGCGTGCTGCCGGTGGTCCAGGTACACCTGCTGCTCGGGGCACATCACCACGTCGTGTCCCGCGCGTGCGGCGGCGATCCCGCCCGCGTACCCGCGCCAGGAGGCCACGGCCGCGCCCTTGGCAAGTCCGCCCTCCAGGATCTCGTCCCAGCCGATGAGCCGGCGTCCGCGTTCGCTCAGCCAGGTGTCGAAGTGCTGGATGAACCAGGCCTGGAGTTCGTCCTCGTCGGCGAGGGCCAGTTCCTTGATACGGGCCTGCGCGGTGGCCGAGCGCCGCCACTGCTCCTTGGGGCATTCGTCGCCGCCGATGTGGATGAACTCCGAGGGGAAAAGCTCCAGGAGTTCCTCGAACACGCCCTCGTAGAAGCGCAGTGTGTTCTCGGTGGGCGCGAGTACGTTCGGGGAGACGCCCCAGGTGTCCCAGACGGAGAGGGCGGTGGTGTCGATCACATCGGTGTTGCCGAGTTCCGGATACGCGGCGATGGCGGCCTGCGAGTGTCCCGGTACGTCGATTTCCGGGACGACGGTGATGTGCCGTTCGGCGGCGTAGGCGACGATCTCCCGGATGTCCTCCTGGGTGTAGTAGCCGCCGTGGGGTTTGTCCTCCCACAACGGCGAGGCACGGTGGCCGTATTTGGTGCGCGCCCGCCATGAGCCGGTCTCGGTGAGCTTCGGGTGCCGCCTGATCTCGACGCGCCAGCCCTGGTCGTCCGTCAGGTGGAAGTGCAGGACGTTGAGTTTGTGGGCGGCCATCAGGTCCAGGTAGCGCAGGACGCCGTCCTTCGGCATGAAGTGCCGGGCGACGTCCAGCATCAGCCCGCGCCAGCGGAAGCGGGGCGCGTCCTCGACGACGACCGACGGCAGCCGCCACCGGCGGTCGGGCAGCGGCGCGCGCCGGAAGGCGTCCGGGCCGAGCAGCTGCCGCAGCGTCTGGGCGCCCCAGAAGAGGCCGGCCGGACCGCCGCCGGTCAGCCGCACGCCGGTCGGTGCGACGTCGAGGCGGTAGCCCTCGTCGGGCAGTGCGGCGTCGAGGGACAGGCGGATCACGCCGTCGTCCCCCGTGCCGGGGGCCAGCGGCAGGCCGGTGGCCGCGCCCAGCGTGGCGCGCAGCCACCGCTCGGTGGACCCGGTGCCCTCGTCCGCCACCACCCCGGTGTCCGGACCGAGGGCGAAGAAGCCGCCCTCGCCTGAGGTCACTTGCACGGGCTGGGGAATCACGTCCGTCACGTCAGTCCTTTACCGCTCCGCCGAGGCCGGAGACGAGTCGTCGTTGCACGAGTACGAAGAAGACCAGCACCGGAATCGTCATCACCGTGGACGCGGCCATGACGCCGCCCCAGTCGGGATCGTCCGGCTTGTAGAAGACCAGCAGCGCCATCGGCAGCGTCGACTGCGAGGTGTCGCTGATGATGAACGACTTGGCGAACAGGAAGTCGTTCCAGGTCGAGATGAAGGAGAAGACGCTGGTGGCCACGAGCCCCGGGAAGACCAGCGGGAAAAGGATCTGCCAGAGGAATCGCGAGCGGCTCGCCCCGTCCATGTAGGCGGCCTCCTCCAGGGCTTCCGGCACCGCTTTCACGAAGCCCCGCAGCATCCAGATCGCGAAGGGCAGCGAGAAGGCGATGTGGGGCAGGATCAGCGACCCCAGGGTGTTCAGCTGACCGGCGTCCCGCATGAGGAAGAACAGCGGGATCGTGAGCGCCTCCACGGGCACCATCTGGGCCACCAGGAACATGATCAGCAGGGTGGTCCGGAAACGGAACCGGAATCGCGTCACCGCCGTCGCCGCGAGGAACGCGATCAGCGCCGAGGCGACCACGACGGTGCCCGCCACGAGCAGACTGTTGAGAAAGTAACGACCGAATTCCTGCTGCCCGAAGACCCGCCGGAAGGAATCCAGCGTGGGCGTCAGCGTCCACGGCCGCGGCTCGGCCGACTCGATCTCACCGGCCGGTTTGAAGGCGCTGAGCACCATCCAGTACAGCGGGAAGGCCACCACGACCGCGATCAGCAGCGCCGACACCTCGGCCGCCAGCCGCCACGGACGACGCACCCGCGCGCGTGGAAGACGCAGTGGAAGATTCACAGTTCCTCCCCCTGGCGGCGCAGCAGCCGCAGGTAGACCAGCGTCACGGCGAGCAGGATGAGCAGCATCACGACGCCGATCGCCGAGCCGAGGCTGTACTGCGAGGACGCGAACGCCTTCTGGTAGGCGTAGACGTTGAGGACGAGGTTCTGGCCGGCGATGCCGCCGCCGTTCGTCATGACGTAGATCTGGGTGAAGACCTTGAAGTCCCAGATGACCGACTGGATGGTGACGACCACCAGGATCGGCCGGAGCATCGGAGCCAGCACCGAGCGCCAGATCCGCCACTGCGAGGCGCCGTCCAGCGCGGCCGCCTCCAGCACCTCCGCGGGCACCGCCCGGATCCCGGCGTAGACGGTCACCATGACGAACGGGAAGGAGCACCAGACCACTTCGAGCAGGACGAGCAGGAAGGCGCTGTAGCGCCCGTACGTCCAGGAGTGGTCGCCGAGTCCCAGCATCCGGTTGACCGGCCCGAAGTCCGGGTCGAACAGCAGCAGCCACACCGTCGACCCGGTCACCGCCGGGGTCGCCCACGCGCCGAGGGCGGCCAGCATCAGCACGAGCCGCGGCACGGCCCGCACCCGCGTGAGCAGCACGGCCAGCGCACACCCCACGGCGAGCGTGGACACCACGCAGGCGGCGGCGAACACGACGGTGGCGAGCAGCACCCGCCAGAACTCCCCGTCCCCGAACAGCTCCGCGTAGTTCCCGAACCCCCGGAAGGTCGTCGCCTCCCCACCGGACACCTGCGCCTGCGTGTACTCCAGGAAGGAGATCAGCCCGAGCTGGTAGACGGGGTAGACGAGCAGCCCACCGAGGACGACAAGAGCGGGCGCGAGATAGATCCAAGGGGTCCTGGACGCGCCCCCGAAGGGGCGCGGGGAACTGCGCGAAGTACCCCGACGCACCCGCACTCGCCCCCGAACAGCACCACCCGAGCTGTGAGGCGAAACCGTCATCCGGCGGAGCCGAACGCGTCGTCCATCTTCGCAGCCGCGTCCCCGGCGGCAGCGCCGACGTCCTTCTTGCCGCTCACGACCTCCTGGAACATCGTCGGCAAGACCTGCGAGGAGTCGATCGTCGCCCAGGCCGGCGAAGCCGGAACGAACTTCGTACCGGCGCCGAGCGTGTCGACGAACGGCTTCACGAACGGCTCCTCCTTCGCCACCTGTTGCCGCACGTCCGTGAAGGTCGGCAGGAAGCCCATCGCGTCGAACAGGTCGGCCTGCGCCTTCTTCGACGCGAGCCGCTTCATCAGGTCGACGGCGAGGGTCCGGTGCGAGGTGCTCTTGAGGACGCCGATGTTGTTGCCGCCCGCGAAGGCCGGGGCTATGGAGCCGGGCTCGACGCCGGGCAGCGGCACGACCGCGTACTTGCCCTTCACCGTGCCGGCCTCCACGGCCTGGTGGCTGAAGTCGCCGCCGATCGCCATGGCCGCCTTGCCGGAGGCGAAGGCGGTGACGGTGTCGTTGCCGCCCATGCCTGCGCACTTGGCGGCCGGGCAGTTGTCGTCGCCGAACAGGGACGTGTACGCCTCGATGCCCTTGCGGGCGGCGGCGCTGTCGATCGCCGAGGCGTACGAGCCGCCCTTGCCGGTGGCGAGTTCGCCGCCGTTGGCCCAGATGAACGGCATCGCGCCGTAGGTGTAGGCGCCGCCGACCGCGAGGCCGTACAGGCCGGGCTCGGCCGCCCTGACCTGCTTCGCGGTGGACGCCACCTCCGCGAGCGTCCGGGGGACGTCGAGGTTCAGCTTCTCGAAGACGTCGGTGCGGTAGTACAGGGCGCGGACGCCGACGAAGTAGGGGGCGCCGTAGACCTTGCCGTCGACGGTGACCGACTGGCGGGCCGTGGGGTCGGTGTCCTTGGCCTCGGCCCAGTCCCCGAACTCCTCGGTCACGTCGGCGAGTCCGCCGTCCTTCACGTAACCCGCGGTGTCGGTGTTGCCGAACTCGATGACGTCCGGGGCGCTCTTCGGGTCGTTGAAGGCGGCCTTGATGCGCTGGGCGCGCGTCTCGACGGGGATGTACTCGACGGTGACGTCGGTGTCCGCGTGCGCCTTCTCGAAGTCGGCGAGGACCGCGTCGACGGCCTTCTCCTTCGGCTTGGTGTTGACCTCCTGGAAGAGCCAGACCCGTAGTGTGCCGCTCTTCTCGTCCTTGCCGGAGGAGGAGTTGTCGGAGGTCTGGGGGGCGCAGGCGGTCGCGGAGACGACGGCGACGGCGAGCAGGAGGGCCAGGCGTGGGGCGAGCTTCATGGAGTGTTTCCTCCGGACGTGCGTTGCAACATATGCAATGACGGTTTCGCTCTGCACAACAGTCAGGAGGGTAGGGAGTACATGAACATGTCCACAAGAGGTCTGAACCAATTCGTGACGCTCGACGGCGCCGGAACGCACGAAGGCCCCCGGAGTGCGCGCGGGCACACTCCGGGGGCCTTCGGGAAGTCTCTGCGGGCGGGGCCGCCGCTACTTGTCGACCGCTACTTCTTGTCGCCGCCCTTGCCCTCGTCCCCGCCGCCGCTCATGGACTCGTAGATCTCCTTGCACATGGGGCAGACCGGGTACTTCTTCGGGTCACGGCCCGGCACCCAGACCTTGCCGCACAGCGCCACGACGGGAGTGCCGTCGAGGGCGCTCGCCATGATCTTGTCCTTCTGGACGTAATGGGCGAAGCGCTCGTGGTCGCCGTCGCCGTGGGACGTCTGCGGCGTCGGCTCAACGAGGGTCCCCGTACCAGTCCCGCGCTCGGGCTCGAGAGTGCTCATAGACGCCAAGGGTACTGAAGCTCACACGCTTCAGTTGAGCGACGGGTCGTCCGGATACGTGGCCACCATCGCCAGGTCGCCCCGCTGGCGGCGCAGCACCTCGCGCCAGAGCCGCTCCGGGAAGGGGGAGGAGATGTCGCCGGGTTCGGACTCGACCACGTACCAGGCACCCTCCGCCAGCTCGTCCTCCAGTTGGCCCGGCCCCCAGCCGGCGTACCCCGCGAAGATGCGCAGGGCGCCCACGGCGGGCGCCAGCAGTTCCGGCGGCGCCTCCAGGTCGACCAGGCCGATCGCGCCGTGCACCCGGCGCCAGCCCAGCGGCGCGCGCTCGCCGGACGCTCCGCCCGGGACGACGGCGACCCCGAGGGCCGAGTCGAGGGACACCGGACCGCCCTGGAAGACCACGCCCGGTTCGCCGGCCAGGTCCGCCCAGTCCTCCAGGATGTCGCCCACGTCGACCGGTGTGGGACGGTTGAGGACGACACCGAGGGAGCCCTCCTCGTCGTGGTCGAGAAGGAGCACCACCGCACGCTCGAAGTTCGGGTCCGCCAGGGCGGGTGTTGCCACGAGCAGCCGCCCCGTGAGCGAGGACACCTCGGTCATGCCTGACATGATCCCGCATGTTCCCCTCCCGTGGGGAGGCAATCGGGGGCACGGGGGTGAACACGCACCCCGCGCACGCCCCACGGCCGTGACCCCCCGTACGCGCCGGGGAACGCCGCGTGTTGTGACGAATCCATGACGTAGCCCGACCATGCACAGGCTTACAGAAGGGGGGTACAAGGCGATTACCCTTTCCCTTCTGGCCCCTGCCCGTAACCCACGGAACGCGAGATTCATGACCGTCAACGGCGCTGATGACGTACTGCTTGTCCACGGCGGAACCCCGCTGGAGGGCGAGATCCGGGTCCGCGGTGCGAAGAACCTCGTGCCGAAGGCCATGGTGGCCGCCCTGCTGGGCAGTGGGCCGAGCCGGCTGCGCAACGTGCCGGACATCCGCGACGTGCGGGTCGTACGCGGACTGCTGCAACTGCACGGGGTGACGGTCCGTCCGGGCGACGAGCCCGGCGAGCTGGTGATGGACCCGACGCACGTGGAGAGCGCGAACGTCGCCGACATCGATGCCCACGCGGGTTCGTCGCGCATCCCGATCCTGTTCTGCGGCCCGCTGCTGCACCGTCTCGGCCACGCCTTCATCCCGGGCCTGGGCGGCTGCGACATCGGCGGCCGGCCCATCGACTTCCACTTCGACGTGCTGCGGCAGTTCGGCGCGAAGATCGAGAAGCGGGCGGACGGCCAGTACCTGGAGGCCCCGCAGCGGCTGCGCGGCACGAAGATCCGGCTGCCGTACCCGTCCGTCGGTGCGACCGAGCAGGTGCTGCTCACGGCCGTGCTGGCCGAGGGCGTCACGGAGCTGTCCAACGCGGCGGTCGAGCCGGAGATCGAGGACCTGATCTGCGTCCTGCAGAAAATGGGCGCGATAATCGCGATGGACACCGACCGCACGATCCGCATCACCGGCGTGGACGAGCTGGGCGGCTACACCCACCGCGCCCTGTCGGACCGCCTGGAGGCCGCGTCCTGGGCGTCGGCGGCGCTGGCGACCGAGGGCGACGTCTACGTCCGCGGCGCCCAGCAGCGGTCGATGATGACGTTCCTCAACACCTTCCGGAAGGTGGGCGGCGCCTTCGAGATCGAGGACGAGGGCATCCGCTTCTGGCACCCGGGCGGCAGGCTCAAGTCCATCGCCCTGGAGACGGACGTGCACCCCGGCTTCCAGACGGACTGGCAGCAGCCCCTGGTGGTCGCGCTGACGCAGGCGACGGGCCTGTCCATCGTCCACGAGACGGTCTACGAGTCCCGGCTGGGCTTCACCTCGGCGCTCAACCAGATGGGTGCCCACATCCAGCTCTACCGCGAGTGCCTGGGCGGCTCCGACTGCCGCTTCGGCCAGCGCAACTTCCTCCACTCGGCGGTCGTCTCCGGACCGACCAAGCTGGAGGGCGCCGACCTGGTCATCCCCGACCTCCGCGGCGGCTTCTCGTACCTGATCGCCGCCCTCGCGGCCCAGGGCACCTCCCGGGTCCACGGCATCGACCTGATCAACCGCGGCTACGAGAACTTCATGGAGAAGCTCGTGGAGCTGGGCGCGAAGGTGGAGCTGCCGGGCAAGGCACTCGGCTAGACGGCGCGAGCAACGCCGATGGGGCGGTCACCCGGAGTCCGGGTGACCGCCCCATCGGCGTTGTGCTGTGTGCGCCCCGTCAGGGGCGCGGGGAACTGCGCGACAAGCCACGATGTCGCCGCACCCGTCCACGGCCCGCAGGCCACGCGGACGGTCCGCGCAGTCACCCGGCACTCCAGGCGGAGCGCCTACTTGCCCTTGGCGGCTTCCTTGAGCTTGCTGCCCGCGGAGACCTTGACGCTGTAGCCGGCCGGGATCTGGATCGGCTCGCCGGTCTGCGGGTTGCGGGCGGTGCGAGCGGCACGGTGGGTGCGCTCGAAGGTCAGGAAGCCGGGGATCGTGACCTTCTCGTCGCCCTTGGAGACGATGTCGCCGACGACGTCGGCGAACGCGGCCAGCACGGCGTCGGCGTCCTTGCGGGTCACCTCGGCGCGGTCGGCCAGCGCGGCCACCAGCTCACTGCGGTTCATGTTGTTACTCCCGTGTTCTTCTTGCCGTTGAGGCGTGCCACGCGGCGGAGCCGCATGTTGGGCACAGCGATGCCGATGCTGCCAGGGGCCTCTGACACTCCCCGGACCCGGGTCGGTCGTCGGACCCTCGCGCCCAGGGAGGCATCCTGCCTCCACCTGCGGCGGTAAAGCCAATCCGGCACCCCCAGGAGTCGTGAGAACACCCTTGGGAGTCACACGATGAGAGGGCCTGAGCCTTGCGCCACACTAGAGGGCCGTCCGAGGCGTGCCGCCGCGCGACGCGCCGGTGGAGCCGCCCGTGGTGGTGATCCTCACCACCACGCCACAGGCCGCATGCCCCCGCTTGGGGAACCTACGCCACCACTCCGGCGGACTTCGCCGCCTCGCGCACGGCGCCGGCGACGGCACCGGCGACCTTGTCGTTGAAGACGCTCGGAATGATGTAGTTCGGGTTGATCTCGTCCTCGGTGACGACGTCCGCCAGGGCGTGCGCGGCGGCCAGCATCATCTCGGTGTTGACCGTGCGGGACTGGGCGTCCAGCAGGCCGCGGAACACACCCGGGAAGACCAGCACGTTGTTGATCTGGTTCGGGAAGTCCGAGCGACCGGTGGCGACGACCGCCGCGGTCTGGCGGGCGATGGCCGGGTCCACCTCGGGGTCCGGGTTCGCGAGCGCGAAGACGATCGCGCCGTCCGCCATGGCGGCCACGTCGTCGCCGTCCAGGACGTTGGGGGCCGACACGCCGATGAAGACGTCCGCGCCGTGCACGGCCTCCTTGAGGGTGCCGGTGAGGCCCTCGGGGTTGGTGTTGTCGGCGATCCAGCGCAGCGCCGACTCGGGCGCGGCGTCGACCAGGTCGGCGCGTCCGGCGTGCACGACGCCGTGGATGTCGGCGACGACGGCGTTCTTCACCCCGGCGGCGAGCAGCAGTTTGAGGATGGCCGTACCGGCGGCGCCGGCGCCGGACATGACGACCCGTACGTTCTCGATGCCCTTGTTCACCACACGCAGGGCGTTGGTCAGGGCGGCGAGGACGACGATGGCGGTGCCGTGCTGGTCGTCGTGGAAGACGGGGATGTCCAGGGCCTCGCGCAGCCGGGCCTCGATCTCGAAGCAGCGGGGCGCGGAGATGTCCTCCAGGTTGATGCCCGCGAAGCCCGGGGCGATGGCCTTGACGATCTCGACGATCGCGTCGGTGTCCTGGGTGTCCAGGCAGAGCGGCCAGGCGTCGATGCCGGCGAACCGCTTGAACAGGGCCGCCTTGCCCTCCATCACCGGCAGCGCGGCCTTCGGGCCGATGTTGCCCAGGCCCAGCACGGCGGAGCCGTCCGTCACGACCGCAACGGAGTTGCGCTTGATGGTCAGGCGGCGGGCGTCCTCGGGGTTCTCGGCGATCGCCATGCAGACGCGGGCCACGCCCGGCGTGTAGACCATGGAGAGGTCGTCACGGTTGCGGATGGGGTGCTTCGACGCCATCTCGATCTTGCCGCCGAGGTGCATCAGGAAGGTACGGTCCGAGACCTTGCCCAGGCTGACGCCGTCGATGCCCCGCAGCTGCTCCACGATCTCGTCGGCGTGCGAGGTCGAGCCCGCCGCGATGGTGACATCGATGCGGAGCTTGTCGTGGCCGGAGGCCGTGACGTCGAGGCCGGTGACGGATCCTCCGGCGGACTCCACCGCGGTGGTGAGCTGCGAGACGGCGGTTCCGCCCGCGGGCACCTCCAGCCGGACCGTCATCGAGTAGGAGACGCTGGGCGCCGTTGCCATGGCCGACTTCCTCTGCTTTCACCGTGTAACTGGGTTGTGCCGTCCGATCGTCGCACCTACCACTGAGTACGCGGTAGCCGCCCCGGATTGCGAACTTTGTGTTCGCGGCCCGGTTTCGGAAAACGACTTCCACCATACGAGAAGTCGCGCGTCGGGGAAAGAGGCCACCGCAACACGCCGAGCTGCCCGCGAAGGAACCCGCGGGACGGGAATTGCCTTGCGGGGATCGTTTGTTACCTTGGACGTGGCACCGGCTCGATCCAAGCCCCCGGGCCCAACCATCGTCGCTACGAGCGACCACTTGCCGCGAGGCGAGCATGGCGGGTCGGTGCCACCTAGACGAAGAGACGAGAGGCCCGCGCCGTCCACGGCGCGGGCCTCTCGCACGTCCGCCTCAGTCGCGGAGCAGGTCCGGCACCCCTCGGGCGTCTGGCTCGTCCCGCTCGCTGGAGACCACCGTGAGCTGCTGGGTGGCCCGGGTCAGGGCGACGTACAGGACCCGCAGCCCGGCGGGCGACTCGTCGGCGATCTCGGCCGGGGAGACGACGACCGTGGCGTCGTACTCGAGCCCCTTCGCCTCCAGGCTGCCGAGCGCCACCACACGGTCACCGAGCCCGGCCAGCCGGCGCCGGGCCTCCTCGCGCCGGTTCATGGCGACCACGACGCCGACGGTGCCGTCCACCAGGCCGAGCAGCCGGGCCGCCTCCGCGCGGACGGTGTCGAACAGGGAGTCCTCCGCGACGACGAAGCGCGGCTCCACGCCGGTCGAACGCACGGCCGACGGCGAGGTGGCGCCCGGCATGGCGAGGGCGAGCACCCGGGCCGCCAGTTCGGCGATCTCCGCCGGGTTGCGGTAGTTCACCGTCAGCTCGAAGCGGCGCCGCGGACGGGTGCCCAGGGCCTCGTCGCGGGCCTCGGCCGCCTCGTCGGGGTCGGACCAGGAGGACTGGGCCGGATCGCCCACGACGGTCCAGGTGGCGTGCCGGCCGCGGCGGCCCACCATCCGCCACTGCATCGGGGTGAGGTCCTGCGCCTCGTCCACGATGACGTGCGCGTACTCGGTGCGTTCCTGCGCCAGCCGCTCGGCGCGCTCCCACTGGGTCTCCTCGCGCTGCGGCATCAGCTCGTCCAGGCCGGTCAGCTGGTCCAGCGGGTCGGCCTCGCGCCGCTTGCGGGGGCGGGCCGGGGTGCCGACGATCGCCTGGAGTTCGTCGAGCAGGGCGACGTCGTGCACGGAGCGGCCCTCGCGCCGCAGCGAACGGGCCACCTTGCGGACCTCGCCCGGGTTCAGGACGCGCCGGGCCCAGCGGCCGAGGCGCCGCTCGTCCGCCATGGCCGCCAGGACGGCGCCCGGGGTCAGCTCCGGCCACCAGGCGTCCAGGAACTCGGTGAAGGAGTCCTCGGAGCTGACGTCCTCGTCGAAGGAGGAACGCAGCTCGGCGGCCAGCTCCGGGTCGCTGTGCCGGGTCCCGGCGCCGGACTTCTCCCACAGGGCGTCCAGCAGCAGCCGGCGGGCGCGGGGGCGCAGCAGGTTGACCGGGGCGGTGCCGCCGAGGACGGTACGGCGGATGGAGGCCAGTTCCTCGGCCTCCAGTTCGAGTCGGCGGTTGAACGCGACGACCCTCAGCAGGGTCGGCGAGTCGGCCGGCTCCAGCGCGCCGCGCGCGGCCTTGCGCAGCACCCGGAGCATGCGCGAGGACCCCTTGACGCGGGCGGTGGCCGGGGAGTCGTACAGCGTGGCCTCGCCACCCGCGGCGTCGTCGGCCAGGGAGCCGATCGCTCGGATGGCGACCTGGCCCTCCTCGCCCAGGGAGGGCAGTACGCCCTCGGTGTACGCCACCAGCAGCGGGGTCGGCGAGACGATCAGGATGCCGCCCGCGTAGCGGCGCCGGTCCTGGTAGAGCAGGTACGCCGCCCGGTGCAGGGCGACGGCGGTCTTGCCGGTGCCGGGGCCGCCCTCCACGTAGGTCACGGAGGCGGCGGGGGCGCGGATCACGCGGTCCTGCTCGGCCTGGATGGAGGCCACGATGTCCCGCATGGTGTGCGTGCGGGCCTGGCCGAGCGCGGCCATCAGGGCACCGTCGCCCACCACGGCCAGTTCCTCGCCGGCCAGCCGGGCCGTGACCTCGGGCCGCATGAGGTCGTCCTCGACGCCGAGGACGCGCCGCCCCTTGGAGCGGATCACCCGGCGGCGCACGACCCGGCCCGGATCGACCGGCGTCGACCGGTAGAACGGGGCCGCGGCGGGCGCCCGCCAGTCGATGACCAGCGGCGCGTACTCCTGGTCCAGGACGCCGATGCGGCCGATGTGCAGGGTCTCGGCGATGTCGGCGGTGTTGTCGGGCCCGAGGGCGCCCTCGGCGGGCTCGACCGCCGTGTACGCGCCGTCCGGGCCCTTCTTGCCGTCCTTGCCGAGGAGCAGGTCGATGCGGCCGAACAGGAAGTCCTCGAACTCGTTGTTCAGGCGGTTGAGGTGGATGCCGGCCCGGAAGACCTGCGCGTCGCGCTCGGCCAGCGCGCCGGGCGTGCCGACGTGACCGCGCTGGGCGGCGTCGTGCATGAGGAACTCGGCCTCGTGGATCTTCTCCTCGAGGCGGCGGTACACCCGGTCGAGGTGTGCCTGTTCCACGCTGATCTCTCGGTCCCGTACGGAGTCCTCCCGTACGGGGTCGTGCACCGAGCCGACCGCTGAATCCTGTTGAGCCTGTGCGGCCACCGGGCCCCCTTCTGACGTGCTGGGCAGCCGTCAAAGGTACGCGAAGGGGGGCCCGGAAGCCACGGCACGCCTGGGAACCCGGCTACGCGTCCACCTCGACCAGCCGCTCACCGTCGAAGGTCATGACCTCGAAGTGGTCGATCTGGTTGGGGTCGAAGGCGGCGCCGCCGTGCACGTAGAGCGGCTTCTTGGCCTTCTCCGTGGTGGCGTCCGGGATGCCGTAGCCCCAGTCGGGGACCGTCCAGGAGCTCAGGGTCTCCCGCTCGCCGTTCTTGCCGACGGCGATCAGGGAGCACTTCTCGGGCCCCTTGACGTTCTTCAGCTCCAGGACCGCCTCGGTGCCCCAGGCCTTCTTCTCCAGGGCCACGGTGGCGCTGACCTCGGTGGCCGGGTCGGTCGCGGTGACCCGGTCGGGCATCGCGGCGAAGGCGGACTCGGCGGGGCTGCCGGTCTGCTCCTGGGAGGCCTCGGTCTTGCGTCCGCCCCCGTCGTCGCCACCGCCACCGCCCGTGGTGGCCACGGCGGCGAACGGGCCGCCGATGATCAGCGCGGCGGCGGTGCCCACCAGGTAGAAGTTGCGCCGGCGCTTGCTCGCGCGGCGCTCGGCGACCTCGTCGACGAGCTTCTCGGACAGCCGTGGGCTCGGCTTGGCGGTGAGCGACTCGGCGATGGCCGGCGTACCGGCACCGGGCAGGTCCGCGAGCGCGGCCATCATCGGTTCCATCCCGGCCAGCTCGTCGAGTTGCTGGGCGCACCACTCGCAGGTGGCGAGGTGTGCCTCGAAAGCGGTTGCTTCCGCGTCGTCGAGAATCCCGAGGGCGTAGGCGCCGACGGTCTCGTGTTCGTTCGGCGCCGGTGATCCCTGCATGGGGACAGAATTACCCGTATCCCCCGGACCGAACCCCTGAACTCCCCCGTACCCGCTCATCACGCCGTCACCCCCCGCTCCTCCAGTGCCAGCTTCATCGAACGCAGGGCGTAGAACACCCGGGAGCGAACGGTGCCGCTGGGTATGCCCAGTGTCTGCGCCGCCTCATTGACGGTACGCCCCTTGAAGTACGTCTCGACGAGGACCTCACGGTGAGCCGGGGTCAGGTCGTCGAGCGCGTCCGACAGCGTCATCAGCCACAGCGCCTTGTCGATCTCGTCCTCCGCGGGGATGACCTCCAGCGGCGACGGATCGACCTCCTGCGGCCGGGCCTGCCGGCTGCGGTGGCCGTCGATGACGATGCGCCGGGCGACCGTCACCAGCCAGGGGCGTACCGATCCGGTCGCACGGTTGAGCTGACCGGCGTTCTTCCAGGCACGGATGAGCGTCTCCTGGACGACGTCCTCGGCGCGCTGCCGGTCCCCCGCGACCAGCCGCAGCACATAGGCCAGCAAGGGGCCGGCGTGCTCGCGGTAGAGCGCGCGCATCAGCTCCTCGTCGGGTTCCGAGGACGATTGGGACATGCGATGTCGGGCCCTCGCACCACGTTCATTGGCCACGACGGAATCCTTGCGCACGCCCACCTCCGATGTCCGGGGGTTCCCCCAGTCGGTCGCTCGCCCATTCGGTACGGACGGGAAGTGCGGGGTGTTCAAAGTGAGATGACAGTTTTCTCGGGGCGGTGTGACGAAGGGGGCGTGGTGTCACTTATCGGGCGAGGGCGGCGCGGCGGCGGTGCCGGGCGACCCGCTCGCGGTTCCCGCAGACCTCGCTGGAGCACCAGCGCCTGCGGTGCCCGCGGGAGGTGTCCACGTAGAGGATCGGGCAGTTGTCTCCCTCGCACTGCCTGAGGCCGGCCCGCGCCACGGGGTCGGTGAGCAGTTCCACGGCGTCCCGGGCGAGGGCGCCGAGCAGCGCCGCGCACTGCGGCGGCCCGGTCAGCTCCCGGGTCAGCGCGCCGTCCTCGCCGTGCACCGCGCGCGGGGCCGGGGGCGCGGCCAGGGCCAGGTCGTTGACGCGGGCCAGCGCGAGGTCGTAGCGGCGGGTGCGGGGGGCCGGCCGGGCGCGCACCAACCGGGCGGTCTCGCGGCGCAGTTCGCGGAAGCCGGTCAGCCAGCCGGCGTCGGCGTGGGCCAGCGGGGTGCCGGGCGGGACGAGCCCGGAGCCGGCGATCCAGGCGCGCAGCACGACCACGGAGCCGAGGCGCTCGACGGGATGGGTGGTGGCGATGAGGTCCAGGCAGATCCGCCCGGTGTCGAAGCGCAGCTCGTACGGGTCGATGGCCGTACTCATTGCCATGTTCCTGTCACCGCCTGGGGGTGGCCCGCCGGGACACGGGCTGGGAAGGGGAGCAGGTGGACCGCTCCCTCTACAGTGCCTGCCCGCACTCGCGCCCGGAACCCCTCGTACCGGTGAGGCGTGGACGCGTACGCGCGCGCCCGCGCACCCGGGCCGCGTGGCGGTCCCGCACGTGCCGTCGGCCGTCACCGGTCACACGCGCCCGGCCACACGCGCCCGGCGCCACGGCCCGCCGCAGTGGCACCCGACCGGTCTACAGGGCCGCCGCACACCGCCGTCGAGGACGCCCGCCCCGGGACGCCTCGTCGCCCGCGACCCGTCGCCTCGGCCCGGCACACGGCCCCCGACACGCGGCCGTCGCCGCGGTCCGTCAGTCGTCCGCCGTGTACTTGGCGTCCGTCGCCGGGTCCAGGGCCAGGCGGTAGCCGCGCTTGACCACCGTCTGGATCAGCTTCGGGGCGCCGAGGGACGTGCGCAGGCGGGCCATCGCCGTCTCGACGGCGTGTTCGTCGCGGCCGGTGCCGGGCAGGGCGCGCAGGAGTTCCGCGCGGGACACCACCCAGCCCGGCCGCCGGGACAGCGCCCGCAGCAGGGACATGCCGGCCGGCGGTACGGTCCGCAGCTCCCCGTCGACGAGCACCGCGTGTCCCCGGATCTCCAGCCGGAACCCGGCCACGGGCAGGGCCCGGGACCGCCCCGGGAGTTCCTGGCACAGCAGCTGGACGAGCGGGCCGAGCCGGAAGCGTTCGGGCTGGACGGTGTCGACGCCGTGCGCCTGGAGCGGCACCGCGGTGACCGGTCCGACGCAGGCGGGCAGCACGTCGTGGCCGAAGGCGGCGAGCAGTTCGGGCAGCAGACCGCGCTCCTCGGCGCGGCCCAGGAGCGAGGACGCGGCGGGCGCGCTGGTGAACGTCACGGCGTCCACGCCCCGCGACACGGCGGCGTCCAGCAGCCGGTCCACGGGCCCGATGTCCTCCGGCGGCAGCCACCGGTACACGGGCACGCCGACGACCTCGGCGCCCCCCTCCCGCAGCGCCTCGACGAATCCCGGCAGCGGCTCGCCGTGCAGCTGTACGGCGATCCGGCGGCCGTCGACACCCTCCTCCAGGAGCCGGTCGAGCACCTCGGCCATGGACTCCGACGACGGCGACCACCGCTCGGTCAGTCCCGCCGCCCGGACCGCGCCCTTGACCTTGGGCCCGCGCGCCAGGAGTTCGACCGCGCCCAACCGCTCCAGCAGGGCGTCGCCGAGTCCCCAGCCGTCGGCTGCCTCGACCCAGCCCCGGAACCCGATGGCGGTGGTGGCGACGACGACGTCCGGTGCCTGGTCGATGAGCTGCTTGGTCGCGGCCATCAGCTCGCTGTCGTCGGCCAGCGGCACGATCCGCAGCGCCGGCGCGTGCTGGACGGCGGCGCCGCGCCGCTGGAGCAGGGCACCCAGTTCGTCGGCCCGGCGGGCGGCGGTGACGCCCACGGTGAATCCGGCCAGGGGCCCGTGGTCGGGTCGCTGCTGTTCGTCGTCCATCGCTCGCCGCGCTCCGATCCTCACGCCCATCTGCGTACTCGCGTGCCGGCCGAGCCTGTCAACGGTGCGTGACAGGCTCGGTTCCGCTTCATGTCACCAGTGTTACGTCACACCTCGGCGTAGCTGAGCTGGGCCTTCGTGTCCGCCGGGTCCGCCGGGCCGTCCGGCACCCGCGGGGCCGGACGGCGAAGGTATACCGCCCAGGTGACCGCGAAACACACCGCGTAGAAGGCGAGGAAGGCGACGAAGGCCCCGGTGCCCGAGCCGGAGGAGAGGAACGACTGCCGGAAGGCGAGGTTGATGGCGACGCCGCCGAGCGCGCCCACCGCGCCGATCAGTCCCATGGAGGCACCGGAGAGGCGCCGCCCGTGGGCCACCGCCGCCTCACCCGTCAGCCCCTTGCCCAGCGCCTTGTTCTGGAAGATGCCGGGGATCATCTTGAACGTCGACCCGTTGCCGAGCCCGCTCAGCACGAACAGCACCACGAACACGGCCACGAACAGCCCGAGCGACTTCGCCATGCTGGCGGCGATCAGCACCGCGGTGGCGGTGGCCATCGCCACGAAGTTCCACAGGGTGATCCGGGCGCCCCCGTACCGGTCGGCGAGCCTGCCGCCCAGGGGCCGGATCAGGGAGCCGAGCAGCGGGCCGATGAAGGTCAGGTAGGCCGCCTGGAGCGGGGTCCGCCCGAACTGGGTCGTCAGCACCTGACCGAAGGCGAAGCTGTACCCGATGAACGAGCCGAACGTGCCGATGTACAGCACGGACATGATCCAGGTGTGCGCGTCCCGCGCGGCGTCCTTCGCGGCCCCGGTGTCGTTCTTCACGGAGGCGAGGTTGTCCATGAAGCAGGCGGCGAGGACCGCGGCCACCAGGATGAGCGGGATGTAGATGCCGAGCAGCACCCGCGGCCCGCCGCTCGCCCCGATGATCGCGAGCGCGGCCAGCTGGATGACCGGCACACCGATGTTGCCGCCCCCGGCGTTGAGACCGAGCGCCCACCCCTTCCTGCGCAGCGGGAAGAAGGCGTTGATGTTGGTCATGGAGGAGGCGAAGTTGCCGCCGCCGATGCCGGCCAGCAGCCCGACCAGGAGAAAGGTGGAGAAGGACGTCCCCGGCTCCATGACGGTGAAGGCCGCGACGGTCGGCACGAGCAGGAGCCCGGCGGAGATGATCGTCCAGTTCCGCCCGCCGAAGACGGCGACGGCGAAGGTGTAGGGCACCCGTACGACGGCGCCGACGAGGGTCACCACGGACGTCAGCAGGAACTTGTCGGCGGGCGTCAGCCCGTACTCCGGCCCCATGAAGAGGACCAGCACGGACCAGAGCGTCCAGACGGAGAACCCGATGTGCTCGGAGAGCACGGAGAAGAACAGGTTCCGCCGGGCGATCCGCTCCCCCGTCTCCTTCCAGAACGTCTCGTCCTCCGGATCCCAGTACTCGATCCAGCGGCCGCCTCGGAATGTCATGACGCCTCCACGGTGCTGCACAGCTCGATTGCCCCGAAGGTAGGAAGGGCGCGTTTCGGGCCGGTGGGGCTGTGGATGACCGGAAGGGAACGTTGCTCTCACCCGGCACCGGTGCCGGATGAGAGGTCGCGCCGGTCAGCCCTGGGGGTGCTGGGGCTGCCAGTGGGGGTTCTGCTGGGGGTGGGGCTGCTGCTGGGGCGCGGGCTGCGGAGGGTACGGCTGCTGCTGCGGGTACGCCTGGGGCGGGTACGGCTGCTGCCCGCCCTGGGGAGGCGCGTAGGGCTGCTGGGGGTACGGCTGCTGGGGCTGGGCGTACTGGGCGGGAGCCGGCTGCGCGTAACCGCCGGGGGCGCCGTAGCCACCGGGGGCGGGGTATCCGCCAGGGGCGCCGTAGCCACCGGGCGCGGCGTGGCCTGCCGGCGCCCCGCCGAACGGGTTCCCGTGTCCCGGGAGCTGCCCGCCGGGCGGCAGGTACCGCACCCGCCCGGTCTCGTCGGCCGTCGGGACGAACCCCGCCGCCTGCAACCGGGCCGCGAACCTCGCGTTGCGTTTGCGGGTGACGAGGAAGCCGACGCCCAGGAGGGCGAGGACGGCCAGCCAGATGACCGCGGCCACGACGAAGTCGTCGGACGAACCGCCCGAGCGGTAGGCGAGGACCACACAGCCGATGGTGACGCCGAGCGCGCCGTACCCCATCCGCTTCTCGGCGCTCTTGCCGGTGAGGTCGAAGTTGATCCGCGCCTTGAGGAGTTCGAAGGCGTCGGGCACGAGCGGCGGCACCGAGACCCCGTCGCCCGCGTTCGGGTACTGCGCCCAGTTCTGCGCGGCGCGGGCGCGGGCCTGCGGGCTCGGGTCGGGCACGAGCAGCATGGTGAGCGAGCCGTTGCTCCCGCCACCCTGGCGGGCGTCCGCGTACTCGTAGCCGAACTGCTGGGCGACGAAGGCGAGCTTGGCGAGTTTCTTCACGGACGCCATCGGGCTGGTCAGCTCGACCGGCTCGCCGCTCGCCATCAACCGCAGCATCTTCTGCGTCTGCCGCTTGCTCATCCCGCCTGTTCCCCCTGACCGGCTCACGCCACCGTGTTCACTTGCGCAACCGATGCAGTCTCGCACGCCGCCACGAAGGCCGTCAGCCCCGGTGTGCCGCCCGTGCCCTCGGCCGCCCGCGCGCCGCCTTCCCGCCGCCGTCCGGCCACAGCTGCGGCTTGCGCTTGGCGGCCACGTCCTCCATCCAGCCGAACCAGACGACGCAGCTCCCGATGAGCAGCCAGGCGAGGACCAGGACCGGCCAGGGGCTCTCCAGCAGCCAGGTGAAGTGCTCGTACATGACGTCGAAGCCCCACAGCTGGTCCCACACGGTGGCCGCGATCAGGATGCACACGTTGTGCCACAGGTAGATCGTCACCGCACGGGAGTTGAGCAGGGTGACCACCCGGTCCCAGCGGCGCAGCCGACGCGGCCACTCGGTCCACGACGGGCTGACGTGCAGGAGCAGCAGCACCGTGGCGAAGGACCAGACGGCCTGGGCGAAGGGGATGGAGTCCAGGTCGTAGCCGGACTTGAAGCCCTCCCCGAAGGCGTACCAGAGGCCGAGCGCACCGATCAGCGGGGCCACCGACGGCACGACGTAGCGCGGCAGCCGCTTCAGGACGCCTTCCTGGTGGGCCATGCCCAGGATCCAGCAGGCCCCGAAGGTGCTGAAGTCGGTGAGCGCGGACGGGATCCGCTCGCCCGGCAGTTCGAGGTAGCCGAACTGGAAGGCGGCCGAGAGCGCTATGGGCGCCAGGATCGTCGGCCACGGCAGCGCACGCAGCGCGCGCAGCAGCAGCGGGGAGAGCAGGACGTACCAGAGGTAGGCGCGGATGTACCAGAGCGGCCCGGCGAGGTCCGAGGCCCAGTTGTCGCCCAGCAGCCCGTGGATGCCGGACAGGCCCTCGGCGTACGGCGGGTCGCTCAGCGGCAGGATCCAGAAGGTGAGGTGGAGCCACCACCACCCCGGGTGCCCGTCGTCGTTCGGCCCCCAGCCCTGGAGCAGCATGCCGGTCACGCCCACCGCGCCGAGCAGCCACAGCGGCGGCAGCAGACGGCGCATACGGCCGCGGACGACCTGCACGGCGGGGCGCTTGAGGGAACGGGCCATCAGGTTGCCGGCCAGGGCGAACATCACGCCCATGGACGGGAACAGCACGGGCAGCCACGCCCAGCCCGTCAGGTGGTAGAGGACCACGCGGAAGAGCGCCACGGCACGCAGCAGGTCGAAGTACCGGTCCCGGACGGGCGCCCGCCGGGCCTGCTTCTGCTGGGGCAGCACCGGCGGGGCGGCGGCGGTGTCCGCGCCGACGGGGGCGTACGGAGGTGGTGCGGTCACGTACGGGGCTTTCCGGGGCGTAGCGGTCGGGTCGGGGAAGGGAGGGGCGGGGTCGTAGGGCGGGGTGGTCATCCGACCGGCCTCCCGTCCATGGCGCGGGACCGCGGGGCGGGTACGCCGGCGGCCCCACCGCCGGGTGGCGCGGACACTCCGCCGCTGCGGCGCAGCTTCTGCCAGCGCAGCCGGCCGCCGGTGAGGGCGGTGATCCAGGACTGGAGCAGCACCACGTACATGATCTGGCGGTAGAGGATCTGCTGGAGCGGCAGCGAGATGAGCGGTGTCAGCCGCTCCCGGTCCAGCCGGAAGGCGTAGGCCGCGCAGACCGCCTGGATGGCCAGGACGCCCAGCCAGGCGATGATCGTCTGCCGGGTCGGGCCGAAGACGATGCCGTAGAGCAGGAACACGTCGATGAGCGGGGCGAGCAGCGGGGCCAGCACCATGAAGAGGGAGACGAAGGGCAGGCCCACGCGGCCGAAGCGGCCCGAGGGGCCCTTCTCGATCACCGCGCGGCGGTGCTTCCAGATGGCCTGCATGGTGCCGTACGACCAGCGGTAGCGCTGGGACCACAGCTGGCTGACGGACTCCGGGGCCTCGGTCCAGGCGCGCGCGTTCTCGGCGTAGACGACCCGCCAGCCGGCCCGGTGCAGCGCCATGGTGACGTCGGTGTCCTCGGCGAGCGTGTCGTCGCTCATGCCGCCGAAGGGCGCGAGCGCGGAGCGGCGGAAGGCGCCGACGGCCCCCGGGATGGTCGGCATGCAGCCGAGGATGTCGTACATCCGGCGGTCCAGGTTGAAGCCCATCACGTACTCGATGTGCTGCCAGGCGCCGATGAGGCTGTCCTTGTTGCCGACCTTCGCGTTGCCGGCGACGGCGCCCACCCTCGGGTCGCCGAAGGGCTGGACGAGTTCGCGGACGGTGGACGGTTCGAAGACGGTGTCGCCGTCCATCATCACGACGATGTCGTACCGGGCGTTGGCCAGGCCGCGGTTGAGGGCGGCGGGCTTGCCCGCGTTGTGCTGGCGGATCACCCGGACGCCCGGCAGGCCCAGGCCCTCCACGATCCGGGCGGTGCCGTCGGTGGAGCCGTCGTCGATGACGATGATCTCGATCGGGTGGTCGCTCTCCATGAGGGAACGGACCGTGTTCTCGATGCACTTGGCCTCGTTGTACGCCGGGACCAGCACCGTCACCGGCCGGGTGACCGCCGGTCCCCAGCCGAAGCCCTTGCGGCGGACCCGGCGGGCGTGGACACCGGAGAGCAGCAGCATCAGCAGGAAGCGTCCGATGACCAGCGTGCCGATGATCGCCAGGCCCACCACCAGGACGTCGGTGAGCTTCTCCGAGGCCTGGACGAGGAAGACCCACGCCCTGCCCTTCCACAGTTCGGCGCCGGTCACCGGGCTCATCGCGCTGGGCGCGTCCAGGGCCTCGGTGAGGTTGTCGAACTCGTAGCCCTTCGCCTTGAGGTCGGGCAGGAACCGGTCCAGGGCCTGGACGGTCTGGTGGCGGTCGCCGCCGGAGTCGTGCATCAGGACGATGGCGCCCTTGCCGTCCTCGGGGGTGGCCCGGCGGATGATCTCCCCGACGCCGGGCTTCTTCCAGTCCTCGCTGTCCGTGTTGTTGACGACGGTGATGTAGCCGCGGCTGCCTATGTACTCGGTGACCGGCCAGGACTTGTCGTCCATGGCGTCCGCGAAGGAGGAGTAGGGCGGGCGGAACAGCGAGGTGCGGACGCCGGCCGCGCCGGTGATCGCCAGTTGGTTCTGCGACAGCTCCCAGTCGATCCGCTTCTTGGACTGGAAGGAGAGGTCGGGGTGGTTGAAGGTGTGCAGGCCCACCTCGTGGCCCTCGTCGACCATGCGCTCCACGAGGTCCGGGTAGCGGGAGGCCATGGTGCCGGTGACGAAGAAGACCGCGTGAGCGTCGTGCTTCTTCAGCACGTCGAGCACCCTCGGGGTCCAGGTCGGGTCCGGGCCGTCGTCGAAGGTGAGGACGAGCCGGTGGTCCGGCACGCTCAGACTCTCGGTGCGGCCGCCCCGGGCGTCGATGACCGGGCCGCCCTCCAGGATCTTCTCGGGGACGTGGGTGGTCGGCGCGGGGGCCTGGACGCGGTGGTCGGCGAGGATCTCGCTGTGCACGTAGCCGCGCAGCATGAGCATCGCCGCCAGGGCGACCAGGAGGAGCAGGGGGAGCAGCAGGCGCAGGGGCAGGCGGCGGACGCCCGCACGGGGGCTGCGCGCCGCCCCGTGACGGCGGGTGCGGGATGCCATCAGAGGGTGGTCTCCGGGGACAGGTTCGTGGACGTGGTGGTGCCGCCCGGACCGGCGGCGACGGGCGCCTCGGCGGCCCCCGCGAGAGGGGTCGTGTCGCGGGAGCCGTTGGCGTCGGCGCCGCCCTCGCCCGGGTCGGAGCCCGTGGTGGCACCGCCGGTGGGCGCGGTCGGGTCGACGGTGGTGTCGCCGCCGCCCGTCGACGCGGACGGGCCGGTGGTGACGGGCGGCGGGGCCTGCGTCGTCCCGGTGGGGCCCGGGTCCGTCGTTCCCCCGCCGCCGGGCTTCTTGTCGGTCCCGGTCTCCGTCACGCCGGAGTCGGCGGTCGTGCCGGGCTGCGGCGCGGTGCCGGCGGTGGTGCCGGGCGCGGGGGCTCCGGCGTCCGGGGTGCCGGTCACGCCGGTGCCGTCGGTGGGGCCGGTCTGCGGGGCGCCGGTGCCGGTGGCCTCGGGCGGGCCGGACCGCGAGGGCAGCGGGGTGGTGTCGACCTGGCCGGCGGGCTTGCCCTCCTCCTGGCCCGGCACGGGCAGCCAGGGGGCGTTGGAGTTGCCGGACATCAGGGTGGAGACGATGACGACGGCGTAGATCGCGCAGGCGACGCCGACGAATATGCCGAGGCGGCGGTAGAGGCGGCTGCGGCGGCCGGAGGAGTCGACGAAGACCGGTCCGTCGGAGGTCTCCCGGCCCTTTGCGCGGTGCCCGCCGTCGGCCCGGTGGAGCACACCGTCGCCGAGCAGGACGGCGTCGAGCTGGACCGTCACCTCGTGCGGGTCGTGGGTGTGCGGGGCGTCCGGGGCGTCGCCGTCCGCGGCCGCGTCCTCGTCCGGGGTCTCCTGCCAGGGGTCGCGGAGGAGGGGGACGGGAGGTCCCGGGGTGGCCGCGGCGACCTGGGGGGCCGGGGCCGTCGGAATGGCCGGGGGTATCGGGGTGGTAGGGGCGAACGGGGTCGCCTGGGCGGCCGCGTCGGTGTTGCCCCAGGTTATGCGCGGCTGCCCGCCGAAGGCGTCGGGGCCCTGGTACTCCCGGCCTATTCGGGAACCAAGTATCTCCGGCCCTCCGTGGCCGGCACTCCCCTGACGGCGCGCGCCGTCACCCGGACCGCTTCCGAACCATCCCGCACCGGACCCGCCGGACGCCGGCGCGGTCATCGGAGACCCTCCCGCGGGTGGGAAGGAGCGGGTTGGCGGAAGCACCTCGGTGGCGTCAGCATCGGGTCTTGCCTCCGGGAGATCACGACCCCCGGACTCGACCTCGGGCCACTCCGGTTGGGCGTCTTTTTGCCAATTCTTCACGCGCGCGCACTTCCCCCCACGGGACACTTCCGGGTGCGCATACGACTCCGAGCACTCGTCGGTAGAACCGGCCCCCACCAGGTTCGAGCGCCCCCTGTATCACACCGTGCTCAGGCAGAGAATGTAGCGCACGCGGAGGATCCGTGGTGGCCGCGTGTCAATTGTGGGCGGACATCACAGCGCCGTCGGCGGCCGGAATCCATCCCCCGGCGGGGGCCCGGAGCCAGTCGTTTTCGGCCGCGACCTGCGCCGCCGCCCGGCGCAACGCGTCCAGCGCGGGGTGCACCAGCCCCTTTCGCCAGACCAGTGAGACCGGCGACAGCGGCACGGGATCGACGAGCGGGCGCACGACGGTCGACGCCATGGCCGGAAAGCCCACCACCGCCAGGATCGGATGCCGCGTCTTGTCCATGATCCGCTGGAACTCCTCCTCCCCCATCGCCAGCGGAAGGGGTGGCGCCACGTCGATGCCGCGTCCCTCGAACAGGCGGTGCGCGAGGTCGGTCCACTCCGGCGTGCGCGGGTTGCCGGCCCCGGCGTACACCCGCTCCCCGGCGAGCGCGGAGAGCGGCACCTCGTCCAGCGCGGCCAGCGGATGGTCCTCCGGCAGGACGACCGCCATCGGCTCGTGGCGCACGGGCTGGTGGCCGAGCCCGGCCCGCAGCGCCGGGGGCAGTCCCGCGAACCGGCCGAAGGAGGCGTCGATGCGGCCCGCGATCACTTCGGCGGCGGCGTACGTCAGTCCGCTCTCGTAGCGCGCCATCAGTTCCTGGCCGGGGGCGAGTTCGCGCGCCCGTTCCAGGACGAGGCGGCCGGTGACCAGCCCCGGGGAGTTGAGATCGACCAGCAGCGGGCGGGCCTGTCCGAAGGCGGCCAGGAGTTCGTCCTGCGCTTGGAGGACGCGCCGGGCGTACGGCAGCAGCCGCTCGCCGTCGGCGGTCAGCGTCACCTGCCGGGTGGTCCGGACGAACAACTCGGCGCCCAACTCCCGCTCCAGGCGCCGTACGTCCCGGCTGAGGGCCTGCTGGGCGACGTACAGCCGGGCGGCGGCGCGGGTGAAGTGCAGGTCCTCCGCGACGGTGACGAAGGCGCGCAGCAGGCGGGGGTCGAGGTGGGCGGGTGCGGGCATCCGGTGAACTTACAACAGGGGTGCGTGAATGGCGACGGAGTAGGTGTTGGACCCCTCGATCGCCTCCGGGCCACGGTAGGTGCATGCCGCAACCGACCTTCGAACGCCCATCCCCGCAGGCCCCTCCCGTCGCCTTCCTCGCCGTCACCGCCGACACCCTGATCGCCGCCGACTTCCGCCCGCGCACCCGGCGCCGGCCGCCCGGCCCGTACCGGCGACTCCTCGCCACACCCGGCGCCCGAGCGTTCACGATCGGGAATCTCATGGCGCGGCTGCCCATGGGCATGTTCAGCGTGAGCGCCGTCGTCATGATCGCCGGCACCCGTGGTTCGTACGCCCTGGCGGGCGCCGTCACCGCGACGGGACTGGCGGCCACCGCCCTGGTCGCCCCGTGGACCGCGCGGCTCGTGGACCGGCACGGGCAGGCCAGGGTCGCCGTGCCCGCCACCCTGATCGCCGCGCTGGGCTCGCTCGCCCTGCTGCTGTGCGTGCGCCACGGCGCGCCCGCCTGGACCCTGTTCGCCTCCTACGCCGCCACCGCGACGACCCCCAACACCGGCGGCATGGCCCGCGCCCGCTGGAACCACCTGCTGAAGGGCGACGCCGACGCGCTGCACACCGCCAACTCCTTCGAACAGGCGGCGGACGAGCTGTGCTTCATGCTCGGGCCGGTCCTCGCGGCCTTCCTGTGCACGGCGTTGTTCCCGCAGGCGGGCACGCTCGTCGGGGTGGTGCTGCTGGTGAGCGGCATGCTGCTGTTCACCGCCCAGCGTTCGACCGAGCCCCCGGCGGCCCGGCCGCGCCCCACCGCCAAGGCCCCGCTCCGCGCCCCGGGCATCCCGCCGCTGCTGGTGGTGTGCCTCGCGATGGGCGGGGTGTTCGGGGCCATGGAGGTCGTCACCATCGCGTTCGCGGACGCACAGGGCCACCGCGCTGCGGCCGGTGTGGTCCTCGGACTCCAGGCGGCCGGTTCCTGCGCGGCCGGCCTGCTGTACGGCGCGATGAGACCGGCCGGGCCCGCGGAACACCGGCTGCCGTGGTGCGTCGCGGCGATGACGGCCCTGCTGACCCTGCCGCTGCTCGCGGCCTCGCTCACCGGCTCCCTGCCACTGCTGGCGCTCACCCTGCTGATCGCCGGGATGGCGACCGCCCCGACCATGGTCACCACCATGACGCTGGTCCAGCAGCGCACCCCCGAGGGCCGCCTGAACGAGGGCATGACCCTCGCGGTGACGGGCCTGCTCGGCGGCATCGCCTGCGGCAGCGCGGCGGGCGGCTGGACGGTCGAGCACACGTCGGCCGCGGCGGGCTACGGCATCCCGGTGACGGCGGCCGCGGTGGCCCTGATGCTCACCCTGCTGCCGCCCCGGCGGGCCCGCGCCGCCGGATGACGGCGACGGACTCGTCCCCGCCGTCGAACTCCCGCCGCGCCCGCTCGACCCCGGGCAGATTCTCGGCGGACCACTCGACGAGCGAGGCGAAGATCGGGGCCAGGCTGCGCGCACAGGCACGGGAGATCGCGGGGGCGCTGGGCGAGGAGGTGTCCTCGATGAGCCGCTCCCCTCGGAGCAGCGGCGAGAAAAACGTCGAGGGCGGCCTGGCTCGCGCTGCGCGAGCCAGGCCGCCCTCGACCTCGTGGAGATGGCGGGAATCGAACCCGCGTCCAACGGTGCGGAATCAGGGCTTCTCCGTGTGCAGTCCGCTTCGATTTTCTCAGCCCCGGAGATCACGCGGACAAGTCTCCGACGGGCTCAGTCACTGTTTGGTTTCCCTCTTCACCCCGTGACCGGGATCAAGGTTTAGTCCCCTAGCTGATGCCAGGATCCGGGTCGGGAACAGCCCCGGGCTGACACTCCCGTAGTAGGAGGCTCGCTCTGCTACCTGAGATCAGGCAGCGAGGGCGAAGGCCTGCTGGGAGGAATCGCGCTTGGTGTTGGCGATTATTTTTTTCGGCCTGTGGTTTACGAGATCATGGCCGCTTCCTCGACACGCTTCCCCTGCTTCGACAGCCGCTGTCGAAACCGATCATCCCCATGTTGATTTTTCAAGCCCTCCGAAGAGGGAGGTGCACCCGCTCCGAGGTGCGGATGCCATCGTACGTGACCAACGCACGCGGGTGCCAGCCTATTCCCGGCGGTCAGGCCCGCTGCTTGCGCCGGATCGCGGAGATCGTCCGCTCCGCCTCGCGGCGGTCCTGCTTCTCACGGAGCGTCTGGCGCTTGTCGTACTCCTTCTTGCCGCGCGCCAGCGCGATCTCGACCTTGGCCCGGCCGTCCTTGAAGTAGAGGGCCAGCGGCACGATGGTGTGACCGGTCTCCTGGGACTTCGACTCCAGCTTGTCGATCTCCACGCGGTGCAGCAGCAGCTTCCGCTTGCGGCGGGCGCTGTGGTTGGTCCACGTCCCCTGGCTGTACTCCGGCACGTGCACGTTGTGCAGCCACGCCTCGTGTCCGTCCAGCTGCACGAAGCCGTCGGCCAGCGAGGCCCGTCCCTGGCGCAGCGACTTCACCTCGGTCCCGGACAGGACGAGTCCCGCCTCGTAGGTGTCGAGGATCTGGTAGTCGTGCCGCGCCTTCTTGTTCTGCGCGATCAGCTTGCGCCCTTTTTCCTTAGCCATAGTGCAACCATTTTGGCACTACCGAGGGGGCTCACGGAAAGCCGATTACGCGGTCGGTCCCAGTCCGCTCAGTACCGTCCGCGCCCGTTCCAACGCGGCCGGCTCCGCCGGGTCGACCTCCAGGTCGGGTGTGATGCCCGTCCCGTCGACGCCGCGGCCGGAGGGGGTGCGGTAGTGCCCGACGGTCAGCTCGGCCACCGAGCCGCCGGGCAGCCGGCTCGGCATCTGCACCGAGCCCTTGCCGAAGGTGCGGGAGCCCAGGACGACCGCCCGGCCGCGGTCCTGGAGGGCGCCGGTGAGGAGTTCGGCGGCGCTCATCGTGCCGCCGTCGACGAGCGCGACCAGGGGTCTGGTGGTCTCGCCGCCGGTCTCGGCGTGCAGGGCCCGCTGCTCGCCGTCGACGTCGTACGTGGCGACCAGGCCGCCGTCGAGGAAGGCGGAGGCGGCGACGACCGCCTCGGAGACCAGACCGCCCGAGTTGCCGCGCAGGTCGAGGACGACACCCGCGCCGGACGGCAGCCGCCGCACGGCGTCGCGCACCTGAGCGCCGACGCCCTTGGTGAAGGAGCCGACCTTGATCACCGTGTCGCCGGTGGCGAGGGTGCGTACCGCCACGGGGTCCGTGGAGAGCCTGGCCCGGCGCACGGTCTCGCTCCACGCGCGTGTGCCGCGCTCCAGACCGAGCCGGACGGCGGTGCCGGCGGGCTCGGCCTCGGCGTCGCCGCGCAGTATGGCGACGACCTCGGTGACGGGCCGCCCGTCGACCCGCTCGCCGTCGACGCTGCGCAGCCGGTCGCCCTCGCGGATCCCGGCGTCGGCGGCGGGCGAGCCGGAGCGCACCCCGGTCACCTCGATGCGGCCGTCGCGCTCGCGGCGCGCGGAGAGCCCGACGCCGGTGTACCGGCCGTCCAGGGCGTCCTCCAACTCCTCGTACTCGCCGTGGGAGTAGACGGCGCCCCAGCGGTCCCCGCTGCGGCTGACCGCCCGTTCGGCGGCCTCCTCGGGGGACTTGCCGTCGGCCAGCGCCTCGGCCGCCGCCCTGGCCACCTCGTCGTGCCGCCCGGTGGGTGCGGCCGGGTGCGCGGTGTCCGACTCGGACTTCGGGTCGCTCCCGGAGAACGAGCCGGTGACCCCGCCCGCGACGAGCACACTCGCGAACACCAAGGTCAGGGCGGCCCCGTGGCGTACGCGGCGGGGCTGACAGAACAGGTCACGACCTGACATGCCGGTGAGTCTAGGACAACGCGCGAGGGCCGAACGGTCGCTTGACCGTTCGGCCCTCTTGGTATGTGTCACACCTTCAGGTACTTGCGCAACGCGAAGAACGCGGCCAACGCGGGCATCAGCAGGCTGGTGGCCAGGATGAGCGGCAGCTTCGTCAACACGGCGTCCCAGCCGATGAAGTTGATCAGGTTCAGCTTCTCCGACAGGGCGAGCCCGTGGTCGATGATGAAGTACCGGGCGACCACCAGGAAGCCGCAGGCGACACCACCGCCGATGAGCCCGGCGACGGCCGCCTCCATGATGAACGGCGCCTGGATGTAGAACCCGGAGGCGCCGACGAGCCGCATGATGCCGGTCTCGCGCCGCCGGCTGAACGCCGAGACGCGCACCGTGTTGACGATCAGCATGAGGGCGACGACCAGCATCAGCGCCATCACCGCGCGGGCGGCCCAGTTCATGCCGTTGAGGAGGCCGAAGAGGTTGTCCAGGATGCCCTTCTGGTCCTGCACGGACTGCACGCCCTCCCGGCCGTCGAAGGCGGTGGCGATGACCTGGTACTTCTCCGGGTCCTTGAGCTTGATCCGGTACGACTCCTGCATCTGGTCCGGCGTGAGGGAGCTGGCCAGCGGCGAGTCGCCGAACTGCTCCTTGTAGTGCTTGTACGCCTCGTCCTGCGACTCGTACGTGACCTTGTCGACGACGGTCATCTCGTCGAGGTCGGACATGATCTGCTTCTTCTGGTCCGCGGTCACCGCGCCCTTGGCGCAGTTGGGGTCGGACTCGGCGTCGCTCTTGTTGCAGAGGAAGACCGAGACGTTGACCTTGTCGTACCAGTAGCCCTTCATGGTGTTGACCTGGTCGCTCATCAGCAGCGAACCGCCGAACAGGGCCAGGGACAGGGCGACGGAGACGATGACCGCGAAGGTCATCGTCAGGTTGCGGCGAAGACCGACACCGATCTCCGAGAGCACGAACTGGGCGCGCATGGCGTCTCGTTAAGCCTTTCGTTCCTCGTCGTCAGTGCTGGTAGCCGTAGACGCCGCGTGCCTGGTCGCGGACGAGGCGGCCCTTCTCCAGCTCGATGACGCGCTTGCGCATCTGGTCCACGATGTTCTGGTCGTGGGTGGCCATGATCACGGTGGTGCCCGTCCGGTTGATGCGGTCGAGCAGCTTCATGATGCCCACGGAGGTCTGCGGGTCGAGGTTGCCGGTGGGCTCGTCCGCGATCAGCAGCTTGGGCCGGTTGACGAAGGCCCGCGCGATCGCGACGCGCTGCTGCTCACCGCCGGACAGCTCGCCGGGCCTGCGGTCCTCCTTGCCGCCGAGACCGACCAGGTCGAGCACCTGGGGCACCGACTTGCGGATCTCACCGCGGGACTTGCCGATGACCTCCTGGGCGAAGGCGACGTTCTCGCCGACCGTCTTGTTCGGCAGCAGGCGGAAGTCCTGGAACACCGTCCCCAGCTGGCGCCGCATCTGCGGCACCTTCCAGTTGGACAGGCGGGCGAGGTCCTTGCCCAGGACGTGCACCTGGCCGTGGCTGCAACGCTCCTCGCGCAGGATCAGCCGCAGAAAGGTGGACTTCCCGGAGCCGGAGGATCCCACGAGGAAGACGAACTCGCCCTTCTCGACCTCCAGGGAGACGTCCCTGAGGGCTGGGTGGCTCTGTTTGGGGTAGACCTTGGAGACGTTGTCGAATCGGATCACGGATGCACCACGGGTCGCCGGGGGTAGATGTGCGTGACCATACGCGAACCGGGGAGCGGACCGCAGTCACCGGTCTGGGTTGCGTATCAGTTGCACGTTTTGTCCCTGACGGGAGGGCGCGCGGGGTCCCCCGGAACCTGGCACAGTGGAAGGGGAACGTTCGTGTCGTTGCGGGCGTTGTTCTGACGGAGCCGGCGGCAAGGAGGGCGAGCGCATGACGTACGACCGGTTGGTGTGCGCGAACTGCGCGGCGCCCGTGAACGAGGGCCGGTGCCCGGTGTGCCGGGCGAACCGCGAGCGGATGCAGCAGGAGGGCCCCCTGGCGGGGCTGAACCCGATGACGCTGATCGCGCTCCTTGCGGTGCTGATCGCGGCGGTGGCCCTGCTGGCCCACCAGACCGTCTAGCAGACCGTCCAGCGGGCACGTAGGGACCCACAGGGCCTTCGAGGACATGGCAGAGGGGCCCGGAGCGCTGTGCGCTCCGGGCCCCTTCGCGTGAGTGTGCCGTGCGTAGCCTGGCGGCTACCGTCAGGCAGCGGCTCCGCCGCGGCCGTTCATCATGCGCGGCAGCAGGCGGAAGCCGATACCGCCCGCGATCATCGTGGCGGCGCCGACCAGCAGGAACGTGGTCTCCGCGGCGCCGGTCTCGGCCAGCTCGTCACCGCTGCCCTGGGCGGCGGTGTCGGAGGCCGGGGCCTCTTCGCCGGTGTCGGTCAGGGCCGAGGAGCCCTCGTCCTGGGTGACGTTGTCGTTGCTGCCGCCGTCGGGGGTGGTGTTGTCGCCGCCACCACCGTTGCCGCCGGTACCACCGGTGTTGCCGTTGCCGCCGTTGTCACCGGAACCGCCGTTGTCACCGTTGCCACCGTTGTCGCCGTTGCCGCCGTTGTCACCGTTGCCGCCGTTGTCGCCACCCTCGGTGGTGCCTTCGGACGTGCCCTCGGAGGTACCGACCGAGGTGCCCTCGGACGTGCCCTCGCTGGTGCCCTCGGAGGTGCCTTCGCTGGTGCCCTCGGACGTGCCCTCGGAGGTGCCCTCGCTGGTGCCTTCCGAGGTGCCCTCGGACGTACCCTCGCTGGTGCCCTCCGAGGTGCCCTCGGACGTGCCCTCCGTGGTGCCCTCGGTCACGCCGACCGAGGTGCCCTCGGTGGTGCCCTCAGTGGTCCCCTCGGTGTCGCCGCCGACGCTCACGCCGAGGTCGACGTTGGTGTCGCCGACACCCGCGCTGACGCCGATGTCGAGCGCCGAGGCGGCACCCGCGGCGGTCAGCGAGGCACCGGCGGCGATCACGGCGCCGGCCGCTATGCGCGCGACACGGATGCGCGTCTTCTTCGTCATGTGGTTGCTACCCCCAGTAGCCGATTAGTCAGTGAGGCCGCGCTCGGGGCCGTGATCGACGGGGGTGGCTGCGCTTATGTCCCCCGGTTCACATGCGCCCCAGAAATACGCATGCCGCGCCTCACCCTTGCGAATGTTCAAAGCAACGTCAAGGCCATTGCGTACGCGATGTCCAGGTACGGGACGTATGCCGGACACTAAGGGTGTGAGTGTGATGTAAAACCCAGACATCACCGGCGAACGGCGGGCAGAGAAAAGGCAACCTCCGCCCGGTGGACGGCAGTTGCCTTGTCGACAAAGCGGCGCGTGCGCGACCGCTTCGCGTTACTTCTCCTGCTGCTTGCGCCAGCGAATTCCGGCCTCGAGGAAGCCGTCGATCTCGCCGTTGAACACGGCCTCGGGGTTGCCCACTTCGTGCTCCGTGCGCAGGTCCTTGACCATCTGGTACGGGTGCAGCACGTACGAACGCATCTGGTTGCCCCAGGAGTTGCCCCCGTCGCCCTTGAGGGCGTCCATCTTGGCCTGCTCCTCCTGACGGCGCCGCTCCAGGAGCTTGGCCTGGAGGACGTTCATCGCGGTGGCCTTGTTCTGGATCTGGGACCGCTCGTTCTGGCAGGAGACCACGATGCCGGTGGGGAGGTGGGTGAGCCGCACCGCGGAGTCGGTGGTGTTCACGCCCTGGCCGCCGGGGCCGGAGGACCGGTACACGTCCACCCGGAGCTCGGACTCGTCGATCTCGATGTGGTCGGTCTGCTCGACCACGGGGAGGATCTCGACGCCCGCGAAGGAGGTCTGGCGGCGCCCCTGGTTGTCGAAGGGCGAGATGCGCACCAGGCGGTGCGTGCCCTGCTCGACGGAGAGGGTGCCGTAGGCGTAGGGCGACTGCACGGCGAAGGTGGTCGACTTGATGCCGGCCTCCTCCGCGTACGACGTCTCGTAGACCTCGGTCTTGTAGCCGCGCTGCTCGGCCCAGCGCAGGTACATGCGCTGGAGCTTCTCGGCGAAGTCGGCGGCGTCCACGCCACCCGCCTCGGCGCGGATGTTGACGAGCGCCTCACGCGCGTCGTACTCGCCCGAGAGCAGGGTGCGGACCTCCATCTCGTCCAGCGCCTTCTTCACGGCCGCGAGCTCGGACTCGGCCTCGGCACGGGTGTCCGGGTCGTCCTCCTCCTCGGCCATCTCGAAGAGCACGCCGAGATCGTCGAGCCGCCCGCGCAGGGCCTCGGCCTTCCGCACCTCCGCCTGGAGGTGGGAGAGCCGGCTCGTGATCTTCTGCGCCTCGTCCGGGTTGTCCCACAGGGAGGGCGCGGCCGCCTGCTCCTCGAGCACGGCGATGTCTGCCCTCATCCTGTCGAGGTCCAGGACGGCCTCGATCGACTCCATGGTCGAGGAGAGGGACTTCAGCTCTTCGGATACATCGACGACTGCCACGCGTCCAGCGTAACGGCTCCACCGACCGGCCCCGGCCGGACCGGGGCACGGGACGCGGGCGGCGGGCGTGCGGCCGCCCGGAGTCAGGGGGAGGCCGGGGCCGAGTTCCGTGTGTCCTGGGGGCCCGGGTCGGTCTCGTCGGCACTGGTCGCCAGCCAGGTGCCGACGCCGATCGCCGCCACCAGGGCGACCGCGCCGCCGGCCAGGGCGAGGCGGCGGCGGCGTGCGGCGGCGCGGTTGCGGGCCGAGCCGGGGCGTGGGGCGCCGGAGGCGCGTGGGGCGCGGGCGGTGCCCCGGGCGCCGCCCGCCAGCTCGTCCGGGGCGGGTACGCGCATCGAGGTGTGCGTGTCGCGGTTGGAGTCGGCCGGCTTCGCGCCCGGCACCAGGGGCACGGCTCCCCGGCGGCGTACCGGTTCCCCGGCGGGCGCCGAGGAGGTCGCGGGCTCCTCGGGCGAGTCCTCCTCCTGCTCGGCGTCGGGCTCGTCCACGTCCAGCGGGCCCATCCCGGCCAGCATCGGCAGCAGCTCGCGCAGCCGGACGCTCAGCTCGGAGGCGCGCAGCCGGGAGGCGGGGCCCTTGGCGAGGCACTGCACGAGGAGCTGCCACAGCTCGTCGGGGATGCCGGGGAGCGGGACGACCGTCTCGGTGACGTGGCGGCGCAGTACGGCGCCGGGGTGGCCGCCGCCGAACGGCGTGAAGCCGGCGAGCAGCTCGTACAGCACCGTGGCCAGGGCGTAGATGTCGACCGCCGCGCGCGGGGGCAGGCCCTCGACGATCTCCGGGGCCAGGTAGTCGGGCGTGCCGATGATCTTCGTGGCCCGGGTGCGCCGCGGGGTGTCGATGAGCTTGGCGACCCCGAAGTCCGTCAGCAGCGCCGGGTGGGAGCCGCCGGGGCCGAGCGGGCCCTGCATGTCGAGGAGCACGTTCTCCGGCTTGACGTCGCGGTGCACGACCCCGGCGGCGTGCGCGGCGGCCAGGCCGTCGGCGACGTCCGCGACGACGGCCACGGCGGCCTCGGGCGACAGGCGCCGCTCTCGGTCGAGGCGGGTGCGCAGGTCCGTGCCACGGACCAGGTCCATGACCAGGGCGAGGTCGTTGCCGTCGACCACCAGGTCACGGACGGAGACTACGTGCGGGTGCTCCAGACCGAGCAGGGCCGTGCGCTCCTGGACGAAGCGCGAGACCAGCTCCTGGTCGGACGCCAGGTCCTCGCGCAGCAGCTTGATCGCGACGGGCCCCTCGGGACCCTCGCCGAGCCACACCGTGCCGGCGCTGCCCCGCCCGAGGATCTGGTGGGCGGTGTACCGGCTGCCGATCTTCCGTGCCAAGACTGCTCCTACCGACGCGTGTTGCGCCTAAAAGTACGCGTCCGCGGAGCCAACCTTCACAACGGAGGCGGAAATCACCCGCCGGATGTCGACAAGTCTCCAGACTCAGCCGCCGGTGGAGCCGCCGCCGCCCGAACCGCCCAGGTCCCCGATCCAGTCGGTCGCCGTGGTGAACCAGTCGCTGAGCTGCTCCCAGTAGCCCTTGCCGGTGCCGATCCAGTCCTGGAGCGGGCTCAGCTCCCAGATGAGCCAGCCTGCCACGAACATGATGACGAGCGTGAACAGGCACCCCTTGAGGCAGCCGAGCCCGGGGATGCGCATGGGGTTCGCGCCGCGCTGCCGCGGCGGGCGCGGCTCCCGCCGGGGCGGCCGGGGCTCGGGCGTGGGCGGCGGCGCGTACCGCTGGGGCTGCTGCGGCTGCGGGGTGGCGTACCGCTGCGGCTGTTGCTGCTGCGGGTAGCCGTAGCCGGGCTGCTGGGGCGGCGGGCCCTGCGGGGCCTGCCGGGGCTGCTGCGGCGGGCGGGAGACCTGCCGCTGGGGGCGGCGGCGCAGCGGGTCCTGGTTCGGGTCGAGGTACTGGACCTGCGTCTGCTCGTTGCGGTCGCGGGCGGCCCGCAGCTGGTTCTGCCAGGGGTGCGGGTCGTCGGGCCCGCCGGGCTGTCCGCCCTGGCCCTGCCCGGGCGGCACCGGCGGCATGACGGCGGTCGGGTCGGCGGCCCCGCGGTTGGGGAGTACGGCGGTGGGGTCGGCGGCGCCGGACGGGTTGCCGGTGTGCGGCAGGACGCTGGTCGCGCCGTTCGGGTCGTAGCCGCCGTTCTGCGGCAGGACCTGCGTCGGGTCGGCGGCGCCGGGGTCGCCCGGGACCTGTGCGGGCGCCGGGTCGGGGACGAGGAGCATCCCCACGTTCTCGGCGGCGCCGATCTGCGCGTTGTTCGCGTGCACGCCGATGCCGTCGGCGACGACGCGCAGGCCGCGCGCGAGGTTCTCGGCGCTGGGGCGTTCGTCGGGGTTCTTGCGCAGGCAGCGCTCGATGACCGTCCAAAGCGGGTCGGGGACGGTGGAGGGGCGGCGCGGCTCGGCGCTCAGGTGCTGGTGCAGCACTTCCAGGGCGGAGCCGCCGCCGAACGGGGGACGGCCGGTGACCAGCTCGTACAGCAGGATGCCCGCGCCGTACACGTCGACGGCGGAGGTCTGGGGGCGGCCCTCGGCGGACTCCGGCGCGACGTACGCGGGCGTGCCGACGAACTCGTGGGTGCGGGTGAGGCCGGGCGAGTCGGCGAGGCGGGCGATGCCGAAGTCGGTCAGCATCGGGTGCATCTCGCCGCCGGTCTGCTTCAGCAGCACGTTGGCCGGCTTCAGGTCGCGGTGGACCACGCCGTCCGCGTGGCTGGCGGCGAGGGCGTCGGCGATCTGGGCGGTGAGCAGGGCGGCGGCGACCGGGGTGAGCGGCCCGTTCTCCCGCAGGTAGCGGTGCAGGTCGGGACCGGCGACGAGGTCCATGACGAGCGCCAGCAGTTCGCCCTCCACGACCAGGTCGCGGACCCGGACGATGTTGGGGTGGGTGAGCCGGAGCAGGACGGAGCGCTCCCGCAGGAAGCGCATCACGATGTCGGGGTCGCTCGCGAGCTCTTCCTTGAGGACCTTGATCGCGACGGTCTCGCCGGGCTGTCCGGCCACGGCCGCCTCGGCGCCCGCGGTCTCCCGCTGGCGCGCACGCCAGACGGTGCCCGTCGCGCCGCGACCGAGGGGCTCCTCGAGGAGGTACTTGCTGCCTACCGGCCGCACGTCATGCGCTCCTAGTTGCTTGCTGGCTGTTCCGACCCACTGTAAGGCCACGCTCCCGGCACCGGGCTGTCGTCATTCCGCGGTTGTTCCGTGGTGCCCATTGGCCTGCCGGTAAGCCTTACGTTCCGCTCCCGGGCCGTGTTCGAAGGAAAGACGCTCGACCCGGTCCCTTGGTTGCCGATGCCCGGACGTGACCGATCTCAAGCCGACGGTCTTCGATCACCGCCGAGGCACCTGTCAGGCATTTTTGGGGTCAGAGCCGACCAATCAAGATCATTTGGCGGCGGGAGGCGGGCGCGTTGTCAGTGGCAGGTGCGAGGATGCGTGGAGAACTGGCCGACGTGCTCGTGTGGCGGTGGGGGAAGTCCGCGGTGGGTGACCGTGGTGACGGCTTCTGCCCGGCGTGCGGGCGCCCGCGCGAAGGGACCGCTGACGGCGATGCAGATCCGGCTGACCGTCGTAGACCCGCTGGGCCCGCATGCTTCGGCGGGGGGCCGCGCCGCGAGCAGCGACGTGCTGGTCACCGCGCCGGCCGGCACCGCCCTGGCCGCCGTCGCCTCCGCGCTGGCCGCGGCGCTCCCCGGCGGCGAGACGCCGGGCACCGGCCAGGTGGTGCTGTACGCGGGCGCGCACCGGCTGGACACCCAGCGCAGCACCCTGGGCGAGCCACCGCTGATCGACGGCGCCGTGCTCTGCCTGGGCGCCCCGGGCGAGCCCGACCCGGACACCGAGCCGGCCGGCGTCCCCGCCCAGCTCCACGTGGTCGCGGGCCCCGACGCGGGGGGCGTCCACCTGCTGCACGGCGGACAGATCCGCCTCGGCCGCTCCGCCGACGCCGATGTCGCGCTCGACGACCCGGACGTCTCCCGGATGCACTGCGCGGTCACCGTCACCCCCGACGCCCGCGTCTCGGTCGCCGACCTCGGCTCCACCAACGGCACCACGCTGGACGGCACCCGCGTGGGCGACCGCCCGGTCCGCTTCGCGCCGGGCGCGCTGCTGCGGATCGGCGAGTCGGCCCTGCGGCTGGTGCCGGTCCAGCGCGAGGCGACGGCGCGGGCGGCGACGACGCCGGACGGAGAGGGGTACGTACGGCTGTCCGGGGCGGCGGCCCCCGCACCGGGCCGCGGCGACGCCGACGAGGTGGCGCACACGCGGGTGGCCGACGGGGGTCACGCGGGCGGCACGGACGGCGCCTCCCGCGCGGAGGGCGCCCGCCCGGCGGGCGCCCCCTCCCGGGACGCGGGTGTGACGAGCGGCACCGCGCGTGCGGGCGGTGCGGCGTCCGCCGGCTGGCACACCCCGGCCCACGGGACCGGAACGGACGGCGGCCGGAGTGCGGCACCCGCCGAGCCTCCCCAGGTGCCCGGCCAGGGCGGTGCGCCCCGCATAGAGAGCCACGGCACGGGTCCCACGGCCGGCTTCCCCCGGCAGGCCCCCGCGGGGGGCGAGACCCACGGCGGGGCGGCGTCCTACGGGGCGTTCGACCCGGCGGGCGGGTACGGAGCGGGAGCGTTCGGAGGGGGCGCCGCCGCTCCGGACGGGTCCGACGCGCGTGGTTCACGCGGTGGCGGGCACGGAACGCGCTCCACCGAGACCGGCCGCCCGGACGCGGGTGCGTCACGCGGTGGCGGGCACGGAACGCGCTCCACCGAGACCGGCTGCCCGGACGCGGGTGCGTCACGCGGTGGCGGCCATGACGGCACCACCGCCGCCCCGGGCGGCTCCGGCACCGCGACCTCACCCGACGGCAGGCCCCCCGCTCCGGCACCCCGCAGGGGCGAGCCCCGGACCGACCCCGCCGAGCGGTCCGCGCCCGGCACGGGAGCACCCCGCCCCCAGCCCGCCGGCGCGGGCGGATCGCACCCCGGCGCACCCGGGCACGGGGGCGACGACGATGGGGTCCCGGGCGGTGGCACCGGACGCAAGGGCACCCCCCTGCGCGGCACCGACCTCCCGCAGGGTGTGCGGCGGCGCGGCGGTATCGGCGCGTGGGCGCGACGGCTGACCGGCGGACGCGGGAGCGCGCAGGACGACACCGCCACCGGCGCGCACGCCTACGACGACGAGACGGCCGGCCCGGCACCGACCGCACCCGGTGGCACCTCCCACGCCCCGGAGACCTGGCCGGACGCGGCGTCACTGCTGCTGACCGCGCTCGGCCCCGGGCCCCGGCTGTGGGAGCGGGGCCCGGCGCACCCGGAGGCGCTGGCCGTGCGGCTCGGTACGGCCGACCGGGTGGCGCCCGGCGGTACCGAGCCGTTGCCCGCGGTCCCGGTGACCGCCGGGCTGCGCGAGGTCGGGGCGCTCGGCCTGGCCGGCCCGCGCGCCCGGCTCGCCGGGCTGGCCCGCTCGGTGCTGGCCCAGCTCGCCGCGCTGCACTCCGCGGAGACCCTGGAGATCGTCCTGATCAGCGCGGACCGCTCCCGTCCGCTCGCCGAGCGGACCGCCGAGTGGTCCTGGCTGGGCTGGCTCCCCCAGCTGCGCCCGGCGCACGGCCAGGACTGCCGCCTGCTCCTCGCCCACGACCGCGAACAGGCCACGGCCCGCGCCCACGAGCTGGTCCGCCGTCTGGACGACCACCTGTCGGACGCCCGGCCCAAGGCCAGGCCGGCGACGGCCCCCGGTGGCACCCGGCAGCCCTCCTGGGCCCGCCCCGACGACGGCACCGACCCGGCCGACGGCTTCGCGGGGCCGTACAGCGTGGTGGTCGTGGACGGGGACCCCGGCGGGGCCGACGTGCGCGAGACCGTGGCGCGGCTGGCCCTGGAGGGGCCGCGGGCCGGCATCCACGTCCTGTGCCTCGCCGAGACGGCCGCCGCCTCCCCCACCTCGCCCGTGGCGGAGACGTACGAGGCGGCCTGCGCGGTGTCACCGGTGTTCCGGGAGTGCGGTGCCGTGGCGCTGCTCAGCGGCGACGTGGCGACGACCCTGCGGCTGCTGCGCGTCGCGCGCACCTCCGGCGAGGCCCCCGCAGGCCCGGTCGGGCACGGCACCCTCGGCACGGTCGACGCCGTCTCCCTCGCGTGGGCGGAGCGGTTCGCGCGCGCCCTGGCACCCTTGCGCACCGATGCCCCCGCGGGCGGCGAGCGGCACACGCGGGTGGCCGCGCCACTGCCCCAGGCGGCCCGGCTCCTGGACGAACTGGGCCTCGCCCGCGCCACCCCGGCCTCCCTGATGGCCCGCTGGGCCGACGCCGCCGACGACACGCACGCCCTCGGGGGACGTGCCCACGCGGTCCTGGGCGCCGGACCGCGCGGCCCCGTCACGGTCGACCTCGCGGCCGAGGGACCGCACCTGCTGGTCGAGGGCCCGCCCGGCAGCGGCCGCACCGAGCTGCTGCGGGCGCTCGTCGCCTCCCTCGCCTCCGCCGACCGCCCCGACCGTCTCGGCGTCGTCCTGATGGACGGCCGCGACAGCGTGGGCACCGACGGCGGGCACGGCGAAGGACTGGCCGTCTGCACGGACGTACCGCATGTCACCACCCACCTCACCGCCAACGACCCCGTCCGCATGCGGGAGTTCGCCCAGTCGCTGAGCGCCGAGCTGAAGCGGCGGGCGGAGCTGCTCGGGCGGTCGGAGTTCCCCGAGTGGCACACCGGACGCGAGGTGTCGGGCCGCCTGGTCGCCCAGCGCACTCCTCCTGACGGCGCACCCGGCACCGCTTCGGCGGCCGACGACGGGGACCTCGACTCCCCGCCCAGCTCCACCATGCGGCTGCGCCCGGGAGCGGCCAGGCGCCGGTCCGGGGCCGTCCCGCCGCTGCCCCGCCTCGTGGTGGTCGTGGACGATCTCGACGCGCTCGTCACTCCCCCGCTCGGCTCGCCCGGACGCCCCGCGGCCGGGTCGGTCGTGCGGGCGCTGGAGGCCGTCGCGCGGGAGGGCGGACGGCTGGGCGTGCACCTGGTGGCCGCCACCGCGCCGGGCGGCCGTACGGCCCAGACGGAGCCCGCCCTGCGCGCCACCCTGCGCATCACCCTGGACACCCCGGCCCCGGGACCGGACGAACCGATGCCGGGACGCGGCCGGTTGACCCGCCCCGACGGACCATCCGTGGTCTTCCAGGCCGGGAGGGTCACCGGCCGCATCCCGCGCACCGCGACGCTGCGCCCCACGGTGATCCCGCTGGAATGGCACCTCATGGGCGACCCGCCCACCCGCCGCCCGGTACGCGAGCTGGGCAACGGCCCCACCGACCTGGCCCTGCTGGCCAGCGCGTTGGAACGGGCGGCCCGCGAGGTGGAGGCGGCTCAGGTCCCGTCACTCCTGTGACGCCGGGCACATTTCAGCCCGTCCGGCGTTTGAGGACGAGGCCGTCCAGGCCGACAGCGGGGGCGCGGGGGCGGCAGCCCCCGCATACGCCCACACCCACGCCGCCCACCTGGTCACGACGCGGTCACGATCTTCCCAACCACCGCGAACGCGGTCTTGCCGCCCTCACCCCCCTGGCGTACACCAGAGCGCACGGAAGAGCGCTCAACGTTCGACGAGGCACGAAGAACGGGGCAGTGATGCGCACGAGCAGCACCATGGGGCCACGCAGGACCCTCGGCACAAGCACCCGGATCGCCGCCACCCTCGCCGCGGGAGCGCTCGCGCTCTCGCTCACCGCGTGCGGTGGCGACGACGACAACGGCGGTGGCGACAAGGGCAGTCAGGGTGACGGCGGCAAGGACACGGCCGCCACCGTCACCCTCCCGAAGCTGGACGGCGAGAGTCTGGAGGTCGCCGCCGTCTGGACCGGCGCGGAGCAGGAGAACTTCAAGAAGGTCCTCGCCGAGTTCGAGAAGCGCACCGGCGCCAAGGTGACCTTCGTGCCCGCCCAGGACCCGATCATCAACTTCCTCGGTTCGAAGATCGCGGGCGGCGCCCCGCCGGACGTGGCGATGCTCCCGCAGCCCGGCGCCATCAAGCAGGCCGTCGAGAAGGGCTGGGCCAAACCCCTCGGCGCGGAGGCCGCCAAGGAGCTGGGCGAGAACTACTCGCCGGGCTGGCAGGAGATCGGCAAGGTCGGCGGCAAGCAGTACGGCGTGTACTACAAGGCCGCCAACAAGTCGCTGATCTGGTACAACGCACAGGTCTTCGAGAATGCGGGGGCCGCCGAGCCCAAGACCTGGGACGAGCTGCTCACCGCCGCCCAGACGATCTACGACTCGGGCGTGACGCCGTTCTCCGTCGGCGGCGCGGACGGCTGGACCCTCACCGACTGGTTCGAGAACGTCTATCTCTCGCAGGCGGGCCCGGAGAAGTACGACCAGCTGGCCAAGCACGAGATCAAGTGGACGGACCCCTCCGTCAAGGAGGCGCTGACCACCCTCGCCGGGATCTGGGGCAAGAAGGACTACGTGGCGGGCGGCGCGTCCGGCGCGCTCCAGACGGAGTTCCCGGCCTCGGTGACGCAGACCTTCACCGGCGGCGACCAGCCGAAGGCGGGCATGGTCTACGAGGGCGACTTCGTCCAGGTCAACATCGGCGAGACGGACGCGGAGGTCGGCACCGACGCGAAGGTGTTCCCGTTCCCGGCGGTCGGCGACACCGCGCCGGTGGTCTCCGGCGGCGACGCGGCCGTGGTCCTGAAGGACTCGAAGGCGGCGCAGGCGCTGGCCACCTGGCTGGCCTCGCCCGACGCGGCGACGATCCAGGCGAAGCTCGGCGGCTACCTCTCCCCGAACAAGAACGTCGAGGCGTCGGCGTACCCGAACGACGTGCAGAAGAAGATCGCCGAGGCGCTGGTCGCGGCCGGCGACGACTTCCGCTTCGACATGTCGGACCAGGCCCCGCAGGCCTTCGGCGGCACGCCCGGCAAGGGCGAGTGGAAGGCCCTCCAGGACTTCCTGAAGAACCCGAAGGACGTCGAGGGCGCACAGCAGCGGCTGGAGGCGGACGCGGCCGCCGCCTACGGGAGCTGACGGATGACGTCGGCCACGGCGGCGGGGACCTCACCGGGCCCCGCCGCCCCCAAGTCGCGCAGGAGCGTGACCGGCACCCGCAGGACCGTGGCGGCCCTGTTCCTGCTGCCCGCCCTGGTGCTGCTCGGCGCGCTCGTGGTCTACCCGATCGGGTACTCGCTGGTCCGCAGCTTCTACGACCAGTCCGGCGACTCCTTCGCCGGATTCGACAACTACCAGGCGCTGTTCACCGACGACGGCATCCGCACCGCCCTGAAGAACAACGTCATCTGGGTGGTGTTCGCGCCGACGGTCGCCACCGCGCTCGGCCTGATCTTCGCGGTGCTGACCGAACGGATCCGCTGGGGCACCGCGTTCAAACTGGTCGTCTTCATGCCGATGGCGATCTCGATGCTGGCGGCCGGGATCATCTTCCGCCTGGTGTACGACCAGGACCCGGACAAGGGCGTCGCCAACGCGGTGTGGGTCGGCGTGCACGACACGTTCGCCGAGTCGTCCGCGTTCCCGAAGGCGCACCCGGGCCGTGATTCACCGCTGGAACCGGCCGGCGGCGGCGCCTTCGTCACCAAGCAGCCGGTGGAGGCCGGCACCGCGGTCGTCCTCCCCCTCGTCGGCGTCGCCCCCGACCTGATGCCGGACGGCGCGCAGAAGGCCGTACCCGCCGAACCCGAGGACGGGAAGATCACCGGCACCGCCTGGCAGGACTTCACCCGCGGCAAGGGCGTCGGGAAGCTCAACGGCGTCGACGCGGCCGAACTGGGCTACGCCGGGATGACGATCGAGGCGGTTAAGGACGGCAAGGTCGTCGCCTCGGCGAAGGCGTCGGGCGACGGCACGTTCACGCTGCCCGCCGCGGCCGACGGGGCGCTGCTCAGACTTCCCGCCGACAACTTCAAGGAGCCCTACAACGGCCTGGACTGGCTCGGCCCCTCCCTCGTCACCCCGGCCATCATCGGGTCGTACGTGTGGATGTGGGCGGGTTTCGCGATGGTGCTGATCGCGGCGGGTCTCGCCGGGATGCCCCGGGAACTCCTCGAGGCCGCCCGGGTCGACGGCGCCAACGAGTGGCAGGTCTTCAGACGGGTCACGGTGCCGCTCCTGGCGCCGGTCCTCGCGGTCGTGGTCGTCACCCTGATGATCAACGTCCTGAAGGTGTTCGACCTGGTCTTCATCATCGCCCCGGGCTCCTCGCAGGACGACGCGAACGTGCTCGCCCTGGAGCTGTACCGCAAGGGCTTCGCCTCCGACCAGCCGGGCATCGCCAGCGCCATCGCGGTGTTCCTGCTGCTCCTGGTGATCCCAGTGATGTGGTTCAACGTACGGCGACTGCGGCGGGAGGTGCGGCGATGACGAAGGCGAAGCGTTTCCTGGGGGCGCGGCTGGCCGAGGGCGTCAGCGGCGGCCTGGTCCGGGTCTTCCTGATCGTCGTCGGCCTCTTCTGGCTGGTGCCGACGATCGGCCTGCTGCTCTCCTCGCTGCGCACCCCGCGGGACATGGCGGCGAGCGGCTGGTGGGAGGTCTTCACCAAGCCGTCCCAGCTCACGTTCCAGAGTTACGAGGACCTGCTGGCGAACGGCGACATCACCTCGTCCCTCCTCAACACCGTGCTGATCACCGTCCCCGCGACGGTCCTGGTCGTGGTCATCGGATCGCTGGCCGGGTACGCCTTCGCGTGGATGGACTTCCCGGGCCGCGACTGGTGGTTCCTGGCCGTGGTCGGGCTGCTGGTCGTCCCCGTGCAGGTGGCCCTGATCCCGATCGCCGAACTCTTCGGCAAGATCGGCCTGTTCGGGTCGATCGTCGGCGTGGTCCTCTTCCACGTCGGTTTCGGCCTGCCCTTCGCGGTGTTCCTGCTGCGGAACTTCTTCGCGGAGATCCCCCGGGAGCTGCTGGAGGCGGCCCGACTGGACGGCGCCGGTGAACTGCGGCTGTTCGTGCGGGTCGTGATGCCGCTCGGCGGGCCCGCGATCGCGAGCCTCGGCATCTTCCAGTTCCTGTGGGTGTGGAACGACATGCTGGTCGCGCTGATCTTCTCGGACTCCGGGAGCCAGCCGATCACGGTCGCGCTGCAGACGCAGGTACGGCAGTTCGGCAACAACATCGACGTGCTGGCGCCGGGGGCGTTCATCTCCATGGTGATCCCGCTGGCCGTGTTCTTCGCGTTCCAGCGGCAGTTCGTCTCCGGCGTGATGGCGGGTGCCGTCAAGTAGCCGCCGCGACAACACCCTTGAAGGGGCGGACCGGTCACCGGTCCGCCCCCTCATCCGTACGGGGCACCGGGCGCGGCGAGGATCCCCCGAATGCCGCAGCGGCCGTAACCAAGTCACTCCATTGGCCGTTCCCGGCGCGAAGGCCCGCGCCGACCCCGCCGACCCATGGATGTTCCCGTGCCCAGGTTCAGTGTCATCGTGCCCGCGTACCGGGTCCAGGAGTATCTGCACGCGTGCCTGGAGTCGGTGCTGACCCAGTCGTACCAGGACTTCGAGGTGATCGTCGTCGACGACGGGTCGCCGGACGCGTGCGGTGCGATCGCCGACGAGTTCGCGGACCGCGACCCGCGCGTACGCGCCGTGCACCTGCCCCGGAACCAGGGCCTCGGCCCCGCCCGCAACGCCGGCATCGAGCGGGCGAACGGCGACTACCTGGTCTTCCTCGACGGCGACGACACCCTCGCCCCGGACGCGCTCCGGGCCCTCGCCGACCGCGTGAAGGAGACCGGCGACCCGGACGTGCTGGTCTACGACTACGCCCGGACGTACTGGACCGGCGAGACCGTCCGCAGCCGGGCGGCCGCACACCTCACGGAGCAGGGCCCGGCGCCGTTCCGGCTGGCCGACCGGCCGGGGCTGCTGCACCTGCTGATGGTGGCCTGGAACAAGACGGTGCGGCGGGAGTTCGCCGAGCGCGAGGGCCTCACCTTCCCGCCCGGCTACTACGAGGACACCCCGTGGACGTACCCGGTCCTGCTGGCCGCGGAGTCCGTCGCCACCCTGGACCGGGTCTGCGTCCACTACCGGCAGCGCCGCCGGGGCAGCATCCTGGGCACGCCGAGCGAACGCCACCTGGACGTCTTCACGCAGTACGACCGGGTCTTCGCGTTCCTCGAGTCGCATCCCGAGCACGACCGCTGGCGGCCGGTGCTGTACCGCCGCATGTGCGACCACCTGGCGACCGTGTTCACCCGCCCCGACCGCCTCCCGCGTTCCCTGCGCGCCGAGTTCCTGCGCCGGGCGCGGGTCCACTGCCGCCGCTACCGGGTCGCCGGTGCCCTCGTCCCGGCGCCGGTCCGGGTGCGTCACGCCCTGCTCCGGCTGGGCCTGCGCCGCACCTGGGAGGCCCTGCGGCTGGCGTCCGCCCTGCGCCGACGGACGGCGACGGCCGCCGCCGGATGGCTGCGGGCCGCCCGGACCGGCGCCCTGCGCCTGCACTACCGCGGCCAGCGCCTCCTCCCGCTGCGCGCCGACCGCGCCCTCTTCGCCGTGGACGGCGGCGGGGGGTACGGCTGCAACCCGGGCGCGCTGGAGGAGGCGTTCCGCCGCTTCGCGCCGCACGTGCGCACCGCGTGGGCCGCCGCCCCCGCGCACCACCACACGGTCCCACCCGCGACCCGGCGTCTCACGCCCGGCACGGCCGCCTACTGGACGGCGCTGGCCCGCTCCCGGTACCTGGTGCACAACTCCGCCTTCGACACCGGCCTGGTCAGGCGCCGGGGCCAGGTACTGGTCCAGACGCAGGCCGGTACGCCGCTCGCGCACATGGGCCTGGACCTCCAGGAGCGGCCGGCCGCCGCGGGCGGCACCGACTTCACCCGGTTGCTGCACGAGGTCGACTCCTGGGACTACGTGGTCTCCGCCAACCGCCACTCCACCCTCACCTGGGAACGCGTCCACCCCGGCGGCTACACCACCCTGGAGTACGGCCAGCCCCGCACCGACGCCCTCCAGCGGGCGACCGCCGAGGACGTGGCCCGGCTCCGCGAGACCCTCGGGATCCCCGAGGGCACGGTGGCGATCCTGTACGCGCCCGCCCACCGCGACTACCGCCGCACCCAGCGCACGGCCCTGGACCTGGAGCGCGTCGTACGCCGCCTCGGCCCCCGCTTCATGGTGCTGGCCCGCGTCGGCCCGGGCCGCGGCGTCGGACCGGCCTCGCCCGTCGGCCGGGTCCTGGACGTGAGCGGCCACCCGAGCGTGGAGTCCCTGTGCCTGGCCTCGGACGCCCTCGTCACCGACTACGCGTCCCTGATGTTCGACTACGCGGGCCTGGACCGGCCGATCGTGCTCCACGCCGACGAGCCGGAGGCGTTCGAGGCGGCCCGCGGCACCTACGTCGACCTGCGCTCCGCCCCGCCGGGGCCGGTCGCGCGGGACGAGGACGAGCTGATCGGCGTCTTCGCCGGCGGCGACTGGTACGGCGCCCGGTCCACCCGGCTGCGGGCCGAGTTCCGCGAGCGGTTCTGCCCGTACGACGACGGCCACGCCGCCGAGCGCGTGGTGCGCCGGGTGGTGCTCGGCCAGACCCGGCTGCCTCCGGTGGTGCCGCCCGGCGCCCGTCGTCCGCCCGCGGCGGCGGTCGCCCGCACCCCGCTGGCCACGGTCCCGCAACCGGCCGGGCCGCGCACCGTCACCGACAGCCTCTGAGCGCCGTTGGTCCCTCGGGAGCCCGGGGTGCCACGCGGCTCACGGCCGGCGCAGGGCTCCCGACGGACCAGCACATCGAGAGGAAGAGCAGCATGCCCCGCTTCAGCATCATCGTCCCGTCCCATGGGGTCGCGGGGCGGCTCTCCCAGGCACTGGACTCGGTGCTCGCCCAGTCCTACGGCGACTTCGAGCTGATCCCGGTCTGCGACGCCCCGGACACCGCCGCGGCGGACGTCGCCGAGGAGCACGCCGGACGGGACTCGCGGGTGACGCCCGTGCACGCCCCGCCGTCGGCCGGGCTGGCCGGGGCGCGCAACGCCGGGATGCGGGCGGCGACCGGCGCGTACCTGCTGTTCCTCGACGGCGACGACGTCCTCGTGCCGGGCGCGCTGGCGGCGCTGGAGGCGCGGCTGGCGGACACCGGGGGCGTCGACGTGCTGTATTTCGAGTACGAGCGGGTGCCCTGGTGGGAGGGCGAGGTCACCAACCCGGCCGCCCCGCTGCTGGCGGGGGCCCCCGACGGCGCCTTCACCCCCGACCGCGCCCCCGGCCTGACCGGCGTGCGGCTGCCCGCGTGGAGCGCCGTCCACCGCCGCACCTTCCTCACCGAGCGCCGGCTCTCCTTCCCCGACGGGCACTTCACGGACATCGGCTTCGGCGCCCTGGTCGCGGCGCGCGCCGAGCGCGTGGCGGTGCTGCGCTCGGTGGTCGTCCGGCACCTGGTGCGGCGCCAGGGCAACCGGCTGAACCTGCCCGGCGCGCACCACGGTGACCTGCTCGACCAGGCCGAACTGGCGCTCGCGCACGCCGCCGAGCGGGGGTTGCCGGACGCGCGCCGCGGGCCGCTCTTCGAGCACCTGTTCGCCGCGATCCTGAAGACGGCGACGCATCCGCGGCGGCTGACGAACCGGCAGCGCCGGGTCTTCTTCCGGCGGGCGAGCCGCCTCTACCGCCGCCACCGCCCCGCCGGTTTCCGCCCGCCGGGCGGCCGGCTCGGCGTCCAGCACCGGCTGCTGGCGTGGGGGTCGTACGCCGGTTTCCGCGGCCTGCGCGCCACGAACCGGGCACTCGCCGGGGCGCTGCGCCGCCTGCCGTGGCCGCGGGGGCTGCGCACCCGGCTGCTGTACCGCCGCCACCTGCGCCGTCCGCTGGATCCGAACCTCGTCGTGTACTGCGCCTACTGGGGCCGCGGCTACGCGTGCAGCCCGGCCGCGATCCACGCCAAGGCCCGCGAACTCGCCCCGCACCTCAGGTCGGTTTTCCTGGTCGAGGCGGACCAGGCGCACACCGTGCCGGAGGGCGTCGACCACGCGGTCATCGGCGGCCGGCGGTACTGGGAGGTGCTGGCCCGCGCCAAGTACCTGGTGAACAACGCCAACTTCGCCGAGGGCGTGGTCAAGCGCCCCGGCAGCGTGCACGTGCAGACCCAGCACGGCACCCCGCTGAAGACGATGGGCGTGGACCAGTCGACGTATCCGGTGGTGGCCGCGGCCAGCGGCAGCTTCACCCGGCTGCTGGGCCGCGTGGACCGCTGGGACTACAACGTGTCCAGCAACCGGCACTCCACCCAGATGTGGGAGCGCGCCTTCCCGGGCTCGTACGAGCACCTGGAGTACGGCTATCCGCGCAACGACGTCTACTGCACGGCGACCGCCGAGGACGTGGCCCGCGTCCGCCGCGAACTGGGCGTCCCGGAAGGGGCGACGGCGGTCCTGTACGCGCCCACGCACCGGGACTACGAGAGCGGCTTCGGCGCGGGCGGCCTGGACCTGGAGGCGTTCTGCGAGGCGGCCGGCGAGGACGTGGTGGTGCTGCTGCGCGCCCACTACTTCTACGACCGGGGCGGCCGCGCGGGCAGCGGCCGGATCATCGACGTCACCGCGCACCGCTCCTCGGAGGACGTGTGCCTGGCCGCGGACGCGCTGGTCACCGACTACTCGTCGATCATGTTCGACTACGCCAACCTGGACCGGCCGATCGTCGTGTACGCCGATGACTGGGACGTCTACCGGGAGACCCGGGGCGTCTACTTCGACCTGATGGCGGCGCCGCCCGGACCGGTGGCGCGGACGCCTCAGGAGCTGGCCCGCGTCTTCGGCGACGGCTCGTACGCGGGCCCGGAGTCGGCTGCGCTGCGGGCGGCCTTCCGGGAGCGGTTCTGCGAGTTCGACGACGGCAGGGCCGCCGAGCGGATCGTGCGCCGGGTGCTGCTCGGCGAGCCGCCCGAGGCGCTGCCGCCCGTGATCCCGCTCGCGGAGCGCGTCCCGGCCCCCGCCGCCACCCTCGTAAGGAGCTGACCCCGCCGTGCCCCGCTTCAGCGTCATCCTTCCCTGTTTCAAGGTGCAGGGCTTCCTGCGCGAGTGCCTCGACTCGGTCCTGGACCAGTCCTTCCGGGACATCGAGGTCATCGCCGTCGACGACTGCTCGCCCGACGGCTCGGGCGCGATCCTGGACGAGTACGCCGCCCGCGACGACCGGCTGCGCGTGCTGCACCTGGAGGAGAACGTCGGCCTCGGCCGGGCCCGCAACGCCGGACTGCCGCACGCCACCGGCGACTACCTCTTCTTCCTCGACAGCGACGACACCCTGACCCCGGGCGCGCTGCGCGCCATGGCCGACCGGCTGGCGGAGACGGCCGGCCCCGAGGTCCTGGTCTTCGACTACGCGCGCACCTACTGGTGGGGCGGCACCCGGCGCAACGCCCTGGCCCGGGTGCTGGCCGAGGCCGGGGAGGGCACGTTCACGGCCGCCGGGCACCCCGAGATCCTCGACCTGCTGATGGTGGTGTGGAACAAGGTCTACCGGCGCGACTTCGTCGAGCGCGAGGGCTTCACCTTCCCGCCCGGCTACTACGAGGACACGCCCTGGACGTTCCCGGTGATGTTCAGCGCCGAGCGGATCGCCACGCTGGACCGCATCTGCCTGAACTACCGGCAGCGGCGGCAGGGCAACATCCTGTCCACCACCAGCCGCAAGCACTTCGACGTGCACGCGCAGTACGAGCGGGTCTTCGCCTTCCTCGACGCCCGACCGGAGCTGGCCCGCTGGCGGCCGTTCCTGCACGCCAAGATGGGCGAGCACTGCCTGGACATCCTGTCCAAGCCGGACCGGCTGCCGCCCTGTGACAAGGCCGAGTTCTTCCGGCGCACCGCCGAGATGTTCCGCGCGTACCGGCCCGAGGGCGCCGAGGTCCCGGCCGAGCTGCGGGTGCTGGCGGGCGGCGCGCTCGGCTACCCGTCCTACCGGCTGCGGCTGCGGTCCGGGCAGGCGGCCCGGGAGCTGGAGCGCCGGGCACGGCAGGCGGGGGGCGCGGTCGCCGGGCGGCTGCGCGGGGCCGGCAGCGCGCTGCGCACGCGCCGACCGCTGGACCCGGACCTCGCGGTGTACTCGGCGTTCTCGCACCGGGGCGTGCTGGGCGACCCCGCGGCGATCCACCGCAAGGCGCGCGAACTCGCCCCGCACCTGCGCGGGGTGTGGGTGGTGCGCGACGAGGAGACGGCGGCGCTGCTTCCGCCGGACACCGAGCACGTGGTCCTGGGCAGCGCCGGCTACCGGCGGGTGACCGAGCGGGCGACGTTCTTCGTCAACAACGTCAACTGGCCCGGTGCCGTGACCAAGCGCCCGGGCAGCGTCCACATCCACACCCACCAGGGCACCCCGCTCAAGTACATGGGCGTCGACCTGCTGGGCCGGCCCGGTGCCCGGCACGGCCTGGACGTGCCGCAGATGCTGCGCCGGGCCGACCGCTGGGACTACAGCCTGGTCGCCGGCCGGTACGCGGAACGGGTGTGGGAGCGGGCGTACCCGTGCCACTTCGCGTCCGTGCCCAGTGGCAGCCCGCGCAACGACGTGCTGGTGAACGCGGGTCCGGACGACGGCCGCCGGGTGCGTGAGCGGCTGGGCGTCCCGGACGGAGACACCGTGGTGCTCTACGCGCCGACCCGGCGGGAGTACCGGCGGGGCGGGCTCGTCGAACGCCTCGACCCGGCCCGGCTCGCCGCGGACCTCGGCGAGGGCCACACCCTGGTGGTCCGGCTGCACCCCTCGCTGGCCACCGGACCGGCCCGCGGCATGGGCCTGTCGGAGCTGCACCGGCGGGGCGTCCTGGTCGACGCGACGGACGAACCGCACGTGGAGGAGCTGATGCTCGCCTCCGACCTGCTGATCACCGACTACTCCGCCCTGCTGTTCGACTACGCCCTGCTGGACCGGCCCGTCGTGATCCACGCCGACGACTGGCGCGCGTACGAGGCGAGCCGCGGCGCCTACTTCGACATCACCGAGGAGGCACCGGGGCACGTGTCGCGCTCGTACCGGGAGCTGGCCTGGCTGCTGGCGTCCGGGGCGTGGCGGGACGAGGAGGCGGCGCGGCTGCGGTCGGCGTTCCGGGCCCGGTACTGCGAGTACGAGGACGGCCGGGCCGCCGAGCGGGTGGTGCGGACGCTGCTGCTGGGCGAGCCGATGCCCGGCCCGGAGCCGTCCGGCGTCCCCGGCGCCCGTTCGGTCGCCGCCGGCCACGACCTGCTCGCCTCCTCGTGAGACCGCGGCTGTGGGTGCTGGTCCTGGCCGCCGTGTTCGCCGCGCTGCAACTGGCGAACGTCACCGGCCGGGACACCCCCGACACCAAGAACTACCTGGCGTACACGCTGAGTCTCAGCGGTGAGGGCAAGCGCGGGGTGGCGACGGCCACGATCGACTACGTGTGCGCGAGCCGGGCCGAGCGGGCCCGGCGGGACCAGGGCGTGCACGTGGTCCGCTTCCACCGGCCCGACCCCACCGACCAGGTGGCGGCCGAGTGCCGGGAGCAGGAGTGGGGGGTGGTGGCGCCGCAGCTGGCGGCGGGCCGGACCGGCGGGCACACCCTGCCGTACATGCCGGACCGCTTCATGCGGATCTTCGAGGTGCGGCCCGGCTACCCGCTCCTCCTGGTGCCGTTCGTGGCGGTCTTCGGGGTGACCTGGGGCCTGTGGGCGGCGGGCGTCGTCATCGCGTGCGCGGGCGGGGTGCTGGCCTTCCTGATCCTGCGCACGCTGTCGGTGCCGGTGCCGCTCGCGCTGGGCGGGCAGGCGCTGTACTACGCGCTGCCGTGCGGGACGACCGCGATGCGCCCGATGACCGAGGGGCTGCTGATGGCGCTGACCCTGGCGGCGGTCTGGGGCTGTGCGCTGATGCTGCGGGCGGGGCGGACGCGGGCGGGGCTCGCGCTGGTGGCCGGGTCGCTGGCGGCGCTGTTCACGGTCAAGCACTCCCAGTCGCTGTTCCTCGGGGTGTGCCTGGCGGCGGCGGGCGCGCTGATCGCCTTGCGCCGCCGACGGGGCGGCCGGTCGTCCCGGGACGTGCTCGCGCTCGCGGCGGTGGGGCTGGCCGGGGCCGTCGGCACGCTGGTGCTGGCGCGCCTGCTGCACTACCCGTCGGTGTCGGACAGCGTGCAGGATCTGCTCACCGACCACTTCGCGCGGCCCGACCGGGAGCGTCCGTGGCCGGAGTTCTGGCAGCTGCAGGGCAACTTCTGGGTGGAGTGGCTGCGCCGGCAGGCGTGGCAGCCGCTGTTCGTCGCGGCCCTGGCCGCCGGGGCGTGGGGCGCGCTGCGGCGCGGGGGCGCGGTCGGCGGGTTCCTGGTCGCCGCGGCGTGCACCGGGATCCTCACCCAGGCCGGGCATCCGGACATCAACATCTGGGGCGAGCGGCTGATCGTGCTGGCCTGGCTGCTGCCCGTGGTGGGCATCCCGCTGCTGCTGGAGCCCGTGGTGCGGGGTGGCAGGGTGCCGCTGCCCGCGCAGGGGCCGGCCGCCCCGGTCCGGGCGGTCGGCTGAGCCTCACCCGTTGAGGTGACTTGGGTTCAGGGCGGTGACCCCGCCGGGAACATACGCCAAATGTCCCGAATGTCCCATCCTCTGATCCTTTCGTGAGCGCCGACGTCCTCGTCCGGCGGCCGGTACGCGGAGCGACGGCGCTGCGCGGTGGCCGCGGCCGGCGCCCCACCCCGTACCAGGTCGCCGGCTTCCTGTTCCTCCTGGTGATGTCGCTGGCGTACTGGGCGGTGCCGCTGTGCTGCGACGCGGGCCAGCACGCGGCGGTCGTGGAGCGCCTGAAGGCCGACCTCCTGGACCCCCGGCACCCGATGGCCGACCTGCCCGGCGCGGGCAGCGCGTACTACTCGCCGTACGCCCTCGCCCAGGGCGTGTTCGCGCGGCTGACCGGCCTGGGCGGCTGGGAGGTGGTGCGGCTCGCCGGGCCGCTGAACCTGCTGGTACTGCTGACCGGCCTGAACCGCTTCGTACGGGTGCTGAGCCCGCGGCCGTGGGCGCCGGTGCTGGCGCTGGGCGCGATGACGCTGCTGTGGGGCACCGAGCGGGCCTGGTGGAGCGGCTACCTCGGGCTGATGTCGATGACGGGCAACCTCGGCTACCCGTCGACGTGCGCGATCGGGCTCACCTTCTGGGCCTGGGCGCTGACCGGGGCGCGGGCCAGGGACGAGCGCCGGGTGCGGTACGTGGGGCCGAGCGGGCTGCGCGGACTGCCCGGGTACGCGGGGCTCGGCGCCCTGTACGGGCTGGTCCTCCTGATCCACCCGATCACCTCGGTGGCGGCGGCCCTGGGCGCGGTGGCGCTGGTGGCCGGGTGGCAGCGCGGATGGCGCGGCCCGGTCGTGGGGCGCTGGGCGCTGACGGGCGCGGTGGCGGTGGCGTCGGCGGCACTGTGGCCGTACTTCGACGTGTTCGCGCTGGCCGGCGACGACAGCGTGGACGCGCTGCACCGGGTGCTGTACCTGGACCTGCCCGGCGAGTTCTGGCTGGGGCTACTCGGGCTGCCGGCGCTGTGGGCGCGCGGACGCCGCTCGGCCCGGGACCCGCTGGTGCTGATGTTCGCGCTGGACTGCGCGGTGGTGGCGTACGGCTGGTGCAGCGGGCACTACACCTACGGCCGGATCCTCGGGCTCTCACTGGTGCCGGCGCAGCTCGCGCTGGCGGTGGAGCTGGCGGCACCGCGGCCGTGGGGGCGGTGGCGCGGGGCGCTGGGCGGGGTGGCGGCCGCGGGTGCCGCGCTGGGGTTCCTCACGGTCCACGCCGGGGCGGTGGTGCCGCGGGCGCTGGACCCGGTCGGCTTCGAGCAGCCGCCCGACTGGCCGGAGTACGCGTGGGCAGCCCGGCACATCGGCCCCGGCGAGGTCGTGGTCACCGACGGCTACTACGCCGGGCACGCCATCGCCGGGTACGGACCCAACCTCGCGGCCCCCGCCTGGCCGGACCCGGCGCTGGACGAACGGAAGCGCGGGCGGCGGGTGGCCGATGTCCGGGCGTACCTCGCGCCCGGTTCGACCCGCGCCGAGCGCGCCGCCGTCGTCCGCCGGTACGACGTCCGCTGGCTGCTGCTGACCCGCTGGCACCCGGTGCCCGAGGAGGCGGTCGTGGTGGCGTGGAGCGGGCGCACCGGCGAGGTCCTGGCGCGGGTCGGATGAGCGGGGGTGCCGCCGCCCGGACTACTCGATGACCAGCTCGACCGGGACGTTGCCCCGGGTGGCGTTGGAGTAGGGGCAGACCTGGTGGGCCTGCTCGACCAGCTTGCGGCCGGTCTCCTGGTCGAGGCCCTCGGGCAGCTCGACCCGCAGCGTGACGGCGAGCGCGAAGCCCTCGCCCTGCTTGCCGATGCCGACCTCGGCGGTCACGGCGGCCTCGCTGACGTCGACCTTCGCCTGCCGGCCGACGACGCCGAGGGCGCTGCCGAAGCAGGCGGCGTAACCGGCGGCGAACAGCTGCTCGGGGTTGGTGCCCTTGCCGTCGCCGCCCATCTCGACGGGGGCGCTGAGCGCGAGGTCGAGCTTGTTGTCCGAGCTGACGGCGCGGCCTTCGCGGCTGTGGGTGGCGGTGGCGGCGGCGGTGTAGAGCGCGTCCATGGGAAACCCGTGCCTCTCAGTGGGGTGCGTCGCACGTGGTGGCGACCGCTGACATCCACAAGTAGAGCACGCAACTTGAAAGCGCGCAACTAAATTGCACGCAACTGAATGACGTCTGGTCGGCTACCCTGGATGCCATGACCACGCCCGCGACCGACTGGCTCCGCCTGGACCAGCAGATCTGCTTCTCCCTGAACGCCGCGTCCCGCGCCTTCGGCGGCGTCTACCGCGTGGTCCTCAAGGACCTGGGACTCACCTACCCGCAGTACCTGGTGCTCCTGGTGCTGTGGGAGCACGGCGAACTGCCCGTGAAGAAGCTCGGCGAGCACCTCCGCCTCGACTCCGGCACGCTCTCGCCGCTGCTCAAGCGGCTGGAGGCGGCCGGTCTGGTCCGGCGGGAGCGCAGCGCGCGCGACGAGCGGTCGGTGGAGGTGCGGCTGACCGCGGAGGGCGTCGCGCTGCGCGAGCGGGCCGCCGAGGTGCCGCGCCGGATCGCCGCGGCGACGGGGCTGGACGTGACCGAGGTCCAGGACCTGCGCGACCGCCTCGACCGGCTCACCTCCGCCCTGGACGCGTACGGCACCGATCCGGCCCCGGCACCGTCCTGAGGGGTGCGGGAGCCCGCGGGGCGCCCGATGAAGGATCATGTCCACCCAGGACCACTCACGAGGGGACGGCCGCACATGACCTGGCTGATCACCGGCGGCGCCGGATACATCGGGGCGCACGTCGTACGGGCGATGACCGAGGCGGGCGAGCAGGCGGTGGTGTACGACGACCTGTCCACCGGCATCGCCGACCGCGTGCCCGACGGCGTCCCGCTGGTGGTGGGCTCGGTCCTGGACGGCGAACGGATCGCCCGGGCCCTGGCCGACCACTCCGTCACCGGCGTCGTGCACCTGGCCGCGAAGAAGCAGGTCGGCGAGTCGGTGGACCTGCCGCTGCACTACTACCGGGAGAACGTCGAGGGCCTGCGCGTCCTGCTCGACGCGGTCACGGCGGCCGAGGTCCCGTCCTTCGTCTTCTCCTCCTCCGCCGCCGTGTACGGCATGCCGGACGTCGATCTGGTGACGGAGGAGACCCCGTGCGCACCCATGTCGCCGTACGGCGAGACCAAGCTGGCCGGCGAGTGGCTGGTCCGCGCCACCGGCCGGGCGACGGGCCTGGCCACCGCCTCCCTCCGCTACTTCAACGTCGCGGGCGCGGCGAGCCCCGAGCTGGCCGACACCGGCGTCTACAACCTCGTCCCGATGGTGTTCGAGAAGCTGACCGAGGGCGCCGCCCCGCGCGTCTTCGGCGACGACTACGCGACGCCGGACGGGACCTGCGTCCGCGACTACATCCACGTCGTCGACCTGGCCGAGGCGCACGTGGCCGCGGCCCGCGCGCTCCAGTCCTCGCCGGGCCGCACCCTCACCCTCAACATCGGCCGGGGCGAGGGCGTCTCCGTCCGCGAGATGATCGACCACATCAACGCCCTCACCGGTCACGACCACCCTGCGACGGTCACCCCCCGCCGCCCCGGCGACCCGGCCCGCGTCGTCGCCTCGGCCGACCGCGCCGCCGTCGAACTGGGCTGGAAGGCCAAGTACGACGTCGAGGAAATGATCACGTCGGCATGGTCGGGCTGGGTACGGCTGCACCCGGAGGCGGCACGGAACTGAGCCGGCACGCCTGGCGGCCTGAAGCCGGGCCCCGGGAAAACCTCCGTGCGCACCGCCCGCGGCCGGCCCACCGCACACGGCCGGCCGCACGCGCGACGGGCCGGACGACCATGCCGGACCTTGCGGTGGAGGTGCTCCGGGCCGCCGCCCGGTGAGGGGGGCGGCCACGGAAGTCACAAGGGCCGCACGAACGCCTCTCGCCACTGGGGGGACGGGTCCGAGCCCAGCTCCGTCCAGTACTCACGGCCGGCGGTGATCCGGCCGGCGCTGACCGTCCAGAGCGACACGACGCGGTGGACGCCCATCGTCTCGTGCGGGACCTCCACCTCGGAGACCACGGTCTCGCCGTCGGCCACGACGCGCAGCACGTCTATCGACCAGCCCTCCGGATACTCCGCGTTGACCGCCATGAAGTCGGCGCGGCCCACGATCCGCTCCGCGCTGACCGGCCACTCCACGACCAGGTCGTCGGCCAGCAGGGCGCCGAGGCCCGCCCAGTCACGGGCCTGCATGCGGGACCAGAACTCCTGCACGATCGCCGTAGGTTCCATCCCTGCATACTCGCAGGCACCACCGACAGTCCCGCCCGGACGACCGGTCCGGCCTCGGCTCAGAGCGCCCGCAGGCCCGCCGCCGTGGCCCGGGCCAGCGCTGCCAGGTGGCCCTTCGGCAGCTTCGGGCTGCGGATGACCACCGAGCGCCAGTACAGCGGGCCCGAGATCAGGTCGAGGGCCAGGTCGGTGTCGAGACCGGCGGCCAGCTCACCGCGTTCCGCCGCCGCCGCGAGGATCTTGCTGGCGACGCCGTCCTGACCCTCCCGCAGGGTCTTTTGCAGCACCTCGGCGATCTCGGGGTTGCGGGCCGCCTCCGCCTGGAGGTCGGGGATGATCTGCGAGGCCACCGGGTGGCGCAGGGCCCGGGACGTGACTTCGTACAGCAGCCGCAGGTCGCCCTCCAGCGAACCCGTGTCGGGCGCGGGCAGGCCCTGCACGGCCAGCGCCGAGACGACGTCGAGCACCAGGTGCAGCTTGGAGCGCCAGCGCCGGTAGACGGCGGTCTTGCCGACCCCCGCGCGGCGCGCGATCCCCTCGATGGACATCCGCGCGTAGCCGACCGCCGCGAGCTCCTCGAAGACCGCCGCCCGGATCGCCTCCGTCACGTCCTCGCGGAGCACGGCCGCCCCGGCGGGGGCCCGGCGGCGGCGCGGGCGCGGCTGGGGCTCGTCGGCGGCGTCGGTCGTCATGCCGGACAGCATAGGGCGTAGCGACGAAACGGTTGCGTTCCGGCGTCAGCACGCCGTACGCTCCCGTTACGACGATACGGTCCCGTCCCGACGTCAATGAACGCCTCGAGACGTCCGGGTGAACGACGGGAATCGCTTCCACCCCCCGAGCGAAAGCAGCGCGGATGTGAGTCAGGTCCTCGACACACCGCCCCCCACGGCGGCCGCCCCCGCCGAACACGACCTCGCGGCCCTCGCCGCACGCCACGGTCTGACGGTCAGCGGCGCCCGCCCCTCCCTGCCCGAGTACGTCCGCCAGCTGTGGGCCCGACGGCACTTCATCGGCGCCTTCTCCACCGCCAAGCTCACCGCCCAGTACAGCCAGGCCAAGCTCGGCCAGGTCTGGCAGGTGATGACGCCCCTGCTCAACGCGGCGGTGTACTACTTCATCTTCGGCATGCTGATGAACACCAGCCGCGGAGTGGAGGACTTCGTCCCGTTCCTGGTCACCGGCGTGTTCGTGTGGACGTTCACCCAGAGTTCGATCATGGCGGGCACCCGGGCCATATCAGGCAACCTCGGCCTCGTCCGCGCCCTGCACTTCCCGCGGGCCGCGCTGCCGGTCTCCTTCTGCCTCCAGCAGCTCCAGCAGCTGATGTTCTCGATGGGCGCCCTCGTGGTGATCCTGCTGGCGTTCGGCGTCCCGCCCGGCCCCTCCTGGCTGCTGGCGATCCCGGCGCTGGTGCTCCAGTTCGTGTTCAACGCGGGCGTGGCCATGGTCATGGCCCGGGTGGGCTCCAAGATCCCGGACATGGCCCAGCTGATGCCCTTCCTGCTGCGCACCTGGATGTACGCCTCGGGCGTCATGTTCAGCATCCACCACATGACCGGCCCCGACAGCGACCTGCCCTCCTGGGTCGGCCCGCTGCTCCAGGTCAACCCGGCCGTCGTCTACATCGACCTGATGCGCTTCGCCCTGATCGACAGCTTCGGCGGGGACATGCTGCCGAACCACGTGTGGGCGATGGCCCTGGGCTGGGCCCTGGTCGCCGGGATCGGCGGCTTCATCTACTTCTGGAAGGCCGAGGAGACGTACGGTCGTGGCTGACAACACCCCCGCAGAGCGCGTCCCCACCGTCGTCGTCGACGGCGTCGACATCGTCTACCGGGTCAACGGCACCGGGGCGGGCCGCGGTTCCGCGACCGCCGCCCTCAACCGCATCCTGCGCCGCAAGAAGAGCGAGAAGGCCGCGGGCGTGCGCCGGGTGCACGCGGTGAAGAAGGTGTCCTTCGTGGCGTACCGCGGCGAGGCGATCGGCCTGATCGGCACCAACGGCTCCGGCAAGTCGACGCTGCTCAAGGCGGTCGCCGGACTGCTCCCGGTGGAGAACGGCCGCATCTACACCGACGGCCAGCCCTCGCTGCTCGGCGTGAACGCCGCCCTGATGAACGACCTCACCGGCGAGCGCAACGTGTACCTCGGCGGCCTGGCGATGGGCATGTCCCGCGCGCAGATCAAGGAGCGCCACCAGGACATCGTCGACTTCTCCGGGATCAACGACAAGGGCGACTTCATCACCCTGCCGATGCGCACGTACTCCTCCGGGATGTCCGCCCGCCTGCGCTTCTCCATCGCCGCGGCCAAGGACCACGACGTGCTGCTGGTCGACGAGGCACTGGCCACCGGCGACCGCTCCTTCCAGAAGCGTTCCGAGGAGCGCATCCGGGAGCTGCGCAAGCACGCCGGCACGGTCTTCCTGGTCAGCCACAGCAACAAGTCCATCCGCGACACCTGCGACCGGGTGCTGTGGCTGGAGCGCGGCGAGCTGCGGATGGACGGGCCCACGGAGGAGGTCCTGAAGGAGTACGAGAAGTTCACCGGCGGCCCGGACAAGGCGGCGAAGCCGAAGGCCGCGCCCAAGGCGGCAGCCAAAGCCGCGCCGCAGACGAAGGTCTCCGCCTGACGGCGCGCTTCCCCCGTGAGGCGTACTCTCGATTAACCCTTTTGCCCGTTTGATGCCACCATGTCCGAATAGATGCGACCCCAAGGAGTGCGCAGGGAGCGACCAAGGCTAAGGAGCCCCAGCGATGCCCGAGACCCCCGACCTCAGCGTCGTCGTCCACGGCCCCAACGTCCAGGACCACCTGCCCGCGCTCCTCGACTCCCTGGCCGCCCACGCGCTCACCGGCGTCGAAGTGATCGTCGCCGCCGTCGGGGACTGGGCCGGGGAGACGGCCGAGGGCCACACCCCCGCGTTCACCGTGCTGCCCCTCCCCGACGGCGCCCGCGACTCCGCGGCCCGCGCGGCGGGGGCGGCGCGGGCGCGGGGCCGGTGGCTGCACTTCGTGCACGCCAAGGACGGGCTGCCGCCCGGCGCCCCGCGCACCGTCGCCCAGCACGCCGCGGACCTCCCCGACACGGTGGACGTCCTGCTGTTCGACCACGTCCGCAGCACCTGGCGGGCCTCCGGCCTGCCCTCCCCCGACGGTCCCCGCCTCGCCCGCGCCGGACACGCCGACCTCGCCCTGGACGACCGCGCGGCGCTGCTCGGGCTGACCCCGCTGCTCGGGAACCGCGCCGTGCGCGCCGGCTTCTGGCGGGCGCACGAGCGCCTCCTCACCACCGACGACGAGCCGTTCGCCGCCCTGGCCGCCCTGCTGCTCGCCGACCGCGTCGCCTGCCTGCCCCAGCCGGCGTTCGAGGACCGCCGGCTGCGCGCCGAGAGCCTCCCACCGGTCACGCCGGAGCAGCGGTACGCCCTGGTCGACCGCTACGAGACGCTGCTCGGCCTCGCCGCCGACCGCCCGGCCGTCCGCGGCGCCCTGTACGACCTGATGGTCCGCGACTGCCTGCGCACCTTCGCCCGCGCGGAAATGCCGGACGACGTGGCGCGGGAGTTCTTCCGCAGGGCGTCGTCGGCCGCCCGGCGCCTGCGCCCCGACGGCCACCGGAGCCCGGCCGGACTCGAAGGCGTACGCCGGTCGCTGCTGGCCGACTGCGCGTACTCGAAGTACCGCGCCCTCCAGGCCGCCAACCACACGCGCCGCCGGGTGCGGTCGGCGGTGCGCACCGGCCGGCGCCTGGCCGGCGACCGGGTGCGCTCCCTCCAGTACCGCAGGGCACTGGCCCGCCCGATCGACCCGCACCTCGCCGTCTTCTCGGCCTACTGGGCCCGCGGTGTGGCCTGCAACCCGGCCGCGATAGCCGCCGAGCTGGCCGAACTCGCCCCGCACGTCCACCCGGTGTGGGTGGTCACGGCGGCGAACGCGGCGCTGCTGCCGCCCGGCACCGACCACGTCGTCCCCGGCACCCGCCGCTACTGGGAGGTGCTGGCCCGCGCCAAGTACCTGGTCAACAACGTCAACTTCCCGGACGCGGTGGTCAAACGCCCCGGCACCGTCCACCTCCAGACGCACCACGGCACCCCGCTCAAGCGCATGGGCCTGGACCAGATGCCGTACCCCGCCGCCGCCCGGGGCCTGGACTTCCCGGCGCTCCTCGAGCGCGTCGACCGGTGGGACTACAGCGTCTCCGCCAACGGCCACACGACCCGTATGTGGCAACGGGCCTACCCGTCCCGCCACGTCTCCCTCGACCACGGCTATCCGCGCAACGACGTCTACTACACGGCCGGCGCCGCCGAGGTCCGCGCGGTCCGCGAGCGCCTGGGCATCCCGCCCGGCCGCAGGGCGATCCTCTACGCGCCCACCCACCGCGACTACGAGGCGGGCTGGACCCCGCGCCTCGACCTCGCCGCACTGGTGGCCGACCTCGGCGAGGAAACGGTCCTGCTGGTCCGCGCCCACTACTTCTACGAGGGCGCTTCCACCCCGTCCGCCCCGCTGGCCGGCCTGCGCCGCACCGGCCGCCTCATCGACGTCTCCTCCTACGAACCCGTCGAGGAGCTGTGCCTGGCCGCCGACGCGCTGGTCACGGACTACTCGTCGATCATGTTCGACTACGCCAACCTGGACCGCCCGATCGTCATCCACGCCGACGACTGGGAGACGTACCGAACCACCCGCGGCGTCTACTTCGACCTGATGGCCGAGGCGCCCGGCCCGGTCGCCCGCGGCCAGGCCGAACTCACGGAGATCCTCACCACCGACGCCTGGCACGACGAGAGTGCGGCCAAGGCGCGGACCGCCTTCCGGCGCCGGTTCTGCGAGTACGACGACGGCCGCGCCGCCGAACGCGTCGTCCGCCGGGTCTTCCTCGGCGAGGACGAACGCACGCTGCCCCCGGTGCTGCCGATCGAGGAGCGCACCCCGGCGCCGAGCCCGGAGGAGGCCCACGCGTCATGAGAGCCGTCACGAGAGCCGCCACGAGTCCCGCCACCGACCCCGCCGCGGGCCTCCCGCCCGCGCCCTCGTCCGTGGACGCCCCGGACGTCACCGTCACGGTCATCGTCTACAACGACGCCGAGCGCCTCCCCCGCGCGGTCGCGTCCGTGCTGCGCCAGACCCACGCGAACATCGAGGTCGTCATCAGCGACGACCACTCGACCGACGCGACCCCCGAGGTGGCCCGCGCGCTGGCGGCCCGCGACCCGCGCGTCGTGTACCTGCGCCTGCCGGAGAACAGCGGCGGGTGCAGCGCGCCGCGCAACCGCGCCCTGGAGATCGCGCGGGCGCCGTACCTGATGTTCCTGGACAGCGACGACGAACTCCCCGAGCGCGCCGTCGAGACCCTGCTCGCCGCCCACCGCGAACGCGAACTCGACTTCGCGATGGGGGCGGTGCACCGGATACGCGTGGACGGCGGCCGCCGCACCACGTGGATGCCGCACCTGGTCGCCGAACGCCGCACCCTGGACGGCATCGAGGCCGATCCGCGGCTGTTCTTCGAGCACCTGTCGACCAGCAAGATGTACGCCCGCGCCTTCCTCGACCGGCACGGCCTGCGCTTCCCCGAGGGCATCCACTACGAGGACCAGCTCTTCTCGGCGCAGGCGTACTGCCTGGCCAGGACGTTCACCGTCGTCCCCGAACCGGTCTACCGCTGGTACGTCGCCCCGTACGCCGCCTCCGAGACGGCCTCCATCTCCAACCAGCGGCACCTGCTGAGCAACGTCCGCGACCGCGTCCACGTCCAGCGCCTCATCGACGCGTTCCTGACCGGGAGCGGGCACGAGTCGCTGCGCGAGGACAAGGACTTCAAGTTCCTCAAGCACGACTTCCGCATGTACGCCGGTGACCTCCCGTACCGGGACGACGCCTGGCTCGCGTCCTTCGCCGACCTCATGACGCCCTACCTCGACACGCTCACCGAGGGCGCCTACGCGCGCCTGCCCCGCGCCGAACGGGTGGTCCTCCGACTGCTGCGCGACCGGCGCCTGTCCGACGTACGCGTGGCGGCGCGGGGCCTCGGGCACGCCGTCGCACCGCGCCGGGTGACGCCGGACGGGGAGAGCGGCCGGACCTACTGGGGCGAGGAGGTCCCCGGGTCGGCCGAGGCCCGCCGCGAGCTGGACCTGACGGACCTGGAGCTGGACACCCGCCCGTTCTTCACCGCCCTGCTCCGGCACGAGATCACGGACCTCGCGCGCGGCCCCGGTGCGTCGATCGACCTCACGGTCCGCACCTACGATCCCGCGCTGCGCCTCCCGGTCGGCCCGCAGCGTGCCACCCTGTACCTCTCGCCGGGCCGCCGGCGCCTGACGGTCCCCTTCCGCCTCTCCCCGGTCCGCCCCGGCGTCTTCGAGGGCCGCGTCCGCCTCGACCTCGCGGCGGCCCGCCTGCCCGTGCACGGCTTCGAGGGGCTGCGCCACCCCGTACTCCGGCTGCGCCACCAGGGCCGCGTCCACACGGGCATCCTCCTGGCCCCGCTGCGCTTCCCGGCCCTCACCGCCCGCGTCCCGTACCACGCCGGCACCACCCCGCACCGGGTCACGGTGGAACCTGAGGGCCACAACCCGGGCCGCCTGCAGGTCCACTGGCAGCCGGTGGGCACCACGGCGACCCTCCTCCACCCGGCCGCCCGCCGCCTCTCCACCCCCCGAACCCGCCGAGCGGCCCGCTTGGCGGCAAACATCCTCCACTGAACCCCCCTCAGCTGAGGGCAGTCGCGCCGCCGGGACGGCACGGGCGGGCGCACCCTCCCCCCGCCCCACTCAGCTGCGGGCAGTCGTGCCGCTGGGGCGATGGGGGTCCCCCCGCTCGAGCGAAGCCGAGAGTGGGGGAGGGTGGGCGCAGCGGCACCCGGCAAGCGCCGGCCCGCGTCACCCACCCCCGCCCCACACGATCACCGGGCACCCGACCAACGCACGTCCACGCCCAACGCCCACCTCACCCCACCACCGCGTACAGCACCCACCCACCCGGCCCCCGCCCCACCTCCCGCAACCCCGCGTCCCCCCGCACCCCCACCCCCCGATCCACCACCCACCGCACGTCATAGGCCCGCTCGATCCCCCTCCGCACACCCCCCGACACCCCCTCCACCCCCACCGAGAAATACCTCCGCACCGCCCCCACCCGCTCCCCCTCGTCATCGAGGAAGAAGTCGGTGTACCCCGGCGCCACCGTGTACGCCCCGGTCGCCGGAATCCGCCGGGACGGAAACTCCCTCGCCATGACCACGTCCCCGTACCCCACCCACCGCGTGATCCAGCCGTACCCCTCCCACGGCTCCCGGTACTTCTCCGCCACCACCCCCGGCAACGCCTCCCGCCCGACCGCGTACCCCAGCACCCCCACCTGCCCCCAGACCCCCACCACCAGCGCCACCCCCAGCACCCCCGCCCACACCCACCGCACCGCCCGCCGCCCGGACTCCCCCACCTCCACCGCCACCGCGAGCTGCGCCGGAATCACCGCCGCGGGCAGCACCCGCCCCCACGACCAGTGCCCGGTCACCCCGCCCGCCGCGAACACCACCAGCCCCAGCGCGAAGAACAGCACCAGCACGTCCCGCCGGTCACGCCGCCACCGCACCACCAGCGCGGCCACCCCCACCAGCACCAGCCAGTACCGCGCCCACAGGTCCCGGTACAGCGACCGGTGCACCTCGTCCATCCCGTCCGCGGCTCCGAAGAGCGCGAAGAAGTCGTAGTACGGCCAGACCCACAGCACCACCACCCCCAGCGCCAGCGCCCCCGCCACCCGCGCCCACACCCGTCGCCCGGCATGCCGCGCGCCGATCACGACGGCGAGGGCGCCCAACGACGCGACGATCCCGGAGTACTGATGGACCAGCAGGATCACGGCCCACAGCACCCCGCACCCCAGCCAGGCCCCCCACCCGTCCGCCCGTGCCAGCCACGCCCACAGGTGAAACGCCAGCCCGAGGGCGAGCACACTCGGGTACGCCACCGTCAACGCGAGGGAGTGCAGCCCGAGAAAGCCGCTCCAGCTGAACTCGGTCGTCCCCCACAGCAGCAGCAGGCACAGCAGCGCCAACGGGGGCACCGCCGGGCGCGGGCTCAGCGTGCGGGCGTACCGCCACACCCCCGTGACCAGCACCGCGAGCGCCACCACCGCCCCGATCCGCAGCACGGTGAAGACGGAGAACCCGGTCACCCCGGTCACCCAGCCCAGCGGCACCGTCCACGGCGTGTAGTACGGGCTCGGCGTGTCCGCGTCGACCAGCGGGTTGCCGGGGTGGAGGAGGTCGTGCCGCAGGCGTTCGAGGGTGGCGGCGTGCATGCCCAGGTCACCGACCCAGGGCAGCCGGACCACCACCAGGACCAGCAGCAGGAGGACGAGGGCCGCCCCCGCCCGCGGCAGCGCGGTGCGCGTCAATGCGGAACGCCCGGTCACGCGATCACTTTATCCGCACAAGACGCACAAATAAGACACGGGCGGGACATAAAGGCGCCCCGGGCCGTCAAGACCCGGGGCGCCCGCCAAGCCCTGTTCAGGCGGCTACACCGTCACGCGTGCGTGCGCAGCAGCGTCCGCATCGTCCGCATCGCCACCGACAGGTTGGACAGGTCGAACGCGTCCGACCCGTGAATCTCCTCCAGCGTGGTGCGGGCCCGGCCCAGGATGGCCGCGTTCTTCTGCTCCCACGTCTTGAAGCGCTGCTCCGGCGTGGACGTGCCGTTGCCCGCCGCCAGGACGTCGGCGGTGAGCGAGGCGTGGGCCGCGTACAGGTCCTCGCGGATCGCCGCACGGGCCATGGACTGCCAGCGGTCGGTGCGGGGCAGATCGCTGATCCGGTCCATCAGCTGCGTGATGCTCAGCCGGTCGGCGAGGTCGTAGTACACGTCGGCGACCTCCAGCGGCTCCTTGCCCATGCGGTCGGCCACCGACACGATGTCCAGCGTCGGGAAGGCCGAGGAGAACCCGGCCACCCGGGTGGCCGTCTCGTCCGGGACGCCGGCGTCGGTCAGCTCGTCGAAGATGCGCTGGTACCACTCCGCGTCCGCGCCGCGCAGCAGCTTCGGCAGCTGCGACCAGACCTGCTCGACGCGCTCGGCGAAGAACTGCACCGTCTCGGCCAGCTCCAGCGGCTGCGGCCGGTTGTTCAGCAGCCAGCGGGTCCCGCGCTCGACCAGGCGGCGCGAGTGCAGCCGGATCCGGGTCTGCACCGCGGCGTCGACCTTGGTGTCCAGGGCCTCCACCGCGTCCCACACCGGGGCGGAGCGGAAGATCGCCCGGGCCGCGGTCTGCGCCCGCACGATCTCCTCCAGCGACGCGCCGGTCTCCTCGCGCATCCGGTGCAGATACGTCGTACCGCCCGTGTTGACCGTGTCGTTGACCAGGACGGTCGTCGTGATCTCCCGGCGCAGCGGGTGGCTGTCGATCCGCTCGAGGAACTGCTCGCGCAGCGCCGTCGGGAAGTACGCGTGCAGCAGGCCCTTGAGGTACGGGTCGTCGGGCAGCGAGGTGTGCAGCAGCTCCTCGGCGACCGTGATCTTCGTGTACGCCAGCAGCACGGCCGTCTCCGGGCCGGTCAGGCCCTGGCCGCTCTGGAGGCGCTCGCGAATCTGGCGGTCGGTGGGCAGGAACTCCAGCGCCCGGTCGAGACGCCCGTCCCGGACCAGGTGGCGCATGAAGCGCTGCTGGGCGTGGAGCATGTCGTTGGACTGGGCGAGCGCGTTGGCGATCGCCGTGTTCTGCGCGTAGTTGTTGCGCAGGACCAGCGCGCCGACCTCGTCGGTCATCTGGGCGAGCAGCTTGTTGCGCTGCTTGACCGTCATGTCACCGTCCTTGACCAGGCCGGTGAGCAGGATCTTGATGTTCACCTCGTGGTCGGAGGTGTCCACGCCCGCGCTGTTGTCGATGGCGTCGGTGTTGATCTTGCCGCCGGTGCGGGCGAACTCGATCCGGCCCAGCTGGGTCAGGCCCAGGTTGCCGCCCTCGCCGACGACCTGGGCGCGCAGGTCACCGCCGTCGACGCGGATGGCGTCGTTGGCCTTGTCGCCGACGTCCGCGTTGGACTCCGTGGAGGCCTTGACATAGGTGCCGATGCCGCCGTTCCACAGCAGGTCGACCGGGGCCGAGAGGATCGCCTTCATCAGGTCGGCCGGCGTCATCTTGGTGACGCGGGCCTCGATGCCCAGGGCCTCGCGCAGGTGGGCGTTGACCGGGATCGACTTGGCGGTGCGCGGGAAGACGCCGCCGCCGGGCGACAGGAGCGCGGTGTCGTAGTCCTCCCACGAGGAGCGCGGCAGGTCGAACAGGCGGCGGCGCTCGGCGTACGAGGTGGCCGCGTCCGGGTTCGGGTCGATGAAGATGTGCCGGTGGTCGAAGGCCGCGACCAGGCGGATGTGCTCGCTGAGCAGCATGCCGTTGCCGAACACGTCGCCGGACATGTCGCCGATGCCGACGACCGTGAAGTCCTGGGTCTGGGTGTCCACGCCCAGCTCAAGGAAGTGCCGCTTGACGGACTCCCAGGCGCCGCGGGCGGTGATGCCCATGCCCTTGTGGTCGTAGCCCGCGGAGCCGCCGGAGGCGAAGGCGTCGCCGAGCCAGAAGTTGTAGGACTCGGCGACCTCGTTGGCGATGTCCGAGAACTTCGCGGTGCCCTTGTCGGCGGCGACCACGAGGTAGGTGTCGTCCTCGTCGTGCCGGACGACGTCCGCGGGGTGCACGACCTCGCCGGCCACCATGTTGTCGGTGATGTCGAGCAGCGCCGAGATGAAGGTCTTGTAGCTGGCGATGCCCTCGGCCATCCAGGCGTCGCGGTCGACGGCCGGGTCGGGCAGCTGCTTGGCGACGAAGCCGCCCTTGGCGCCGACCGGCACGATGACGGTGTTCTTCACCATCTGCGCCTTGACCAGGCCGAGGATCTCGGTGCGGAAGTCCTCCCGGCGGTCCGACCAGCGCAGACCGCCGCGCGCGACCTTGCCGAAGCGCAGGTGCACGCCCTCGACGCGCGGCGAGTACACCCAGATCTCGAACGCCGGGCGCGGCGCGGGCAGGTCGGGGATGGCCTGCGGGTCGAACTTCATGGAGACGTAGTCGTGCGGCTTGCCGCCCGCCGCCTCCTGGAAGAAGTTGGTCCGCAGGGTCGCCTTGATCACGGTGAGGAAGGACCGCAGGATCCGGTCCTCGTCGAGGCTCGCCACCTGGTCGAGGGCCGCGTCGACCTCTTCGAGCAGGGCGTCCACGATCTCGCGCCCGGCGCGCTGGCGCTCGGGGGCCATCCGCGCCTCGAACAGGGAGATGAGCAGCCGGGTGGTGTGGACGTTGTTGCGGAGGGTGTCCTCCATGTAGTCCTGGCTGAACGTGGAGCCCGCCTGGCGCAGGTACTTGGCGTACGCCCGCAGCACCATGGCCTGCCGCCAGGTCAGTCCGGCGCTGAGCACGAGGGCGTTGAAGCCGTCGTTCTCCGACTGGGCGTTCCAGGTGGCGGCGAAGGCGTCCTGGAATCGCTCGCGGGCGTCGTCGCCGAGGTAGTCGGCGCCACCGGCCACCGACTTCGGCATCCGCAGGCCGAAGTCGTAGATCCAGGCCGTCGTGCGGTCCGCGCAGCGCAGCTCGTAGGGCCGCTCGTCGGTCACCTCGACGCCGAGCCGGCTGAGCACCGGGAGGACGGCGGACAGGGAGACCGTGCCGCCCTTCTGGTAGATCTTGAAACGCCGTTCCTCCGGGCCGGCGCCGACCGGCTCGTAGAGGCTCAGCGCGAAGGTGTTCTGCTCGTCGAGGCGCTCCAGGTGGCCGAGGTCGGCGACCGCGGAACGCGGGCCGTGGTCGGCCTTGTAGCCCTCGGGGAAGGCACCCCCGTAGTGCCGCAGCAGCTCGGCGGCGCGCTCCTCGCCGACCTCGGCGGTCAGCGCCTCGCCGAATCCGTCGGCCCAGGACCGCGCGGCCTCGACCAGGCGGGCCTCGATGCGCTCCTTGTCGGTCTCGGAGAGGTGCGGCAGCTCGGTGCCCTGCGGGACCCGGACGACGAAGTGCAGCCGGGACAGGATCGACTCGGTGTTCCAGGCGGTGAAGTCGACGCTGGTGCCGCCCAGCTCCTCCTTGAGGATGTCGATGATCCGCAGCCGGACGCCGGTGGTGTAGCGGTCGCGCGGGAGGTAGACGAGCGCCGAGTAGTAGCGGCCGTATTCGTCCTGGCGCAGGTAGAGCCGCAGGCGGCGGCGCTCCTGGAGGTAGAGCACCGAGGTGACGATCGGCTCCAGCTCCTCGACGGGCATCTGGAACATCTCGTCGCGCGGGTACGTCTCCAGGATCTGGAGCAGGTCCCGGCCGTCGTGGCTGTTGGGCGAGAACCCGGCGCGCTCCAGCACCTCCTCCACCTTGCGCCGCACGACCGGCACCCGGCGGACGGACTCGGTGTACGCGGCGGAGGAGAACAGGCCGAGGAAGCGCCGCTCACCGACGACGTCGCCGTTCTCGTCGAACTTCTTGACGCCGACGTAGTCCAGGTACGAGGGCCGGTGCACCGTGGCCCGGCTGTTCGCCTTGGTCAGCACCAGCAGCCGGTGCTCGCGCGCCTTGGCCCGGGCGTCGGCGGGAAGCCGCTCGAAGGAGGGGCTGACGGGGTGGCTCTCGTCGGTCTCGTGGTGCGGGTCGGAGCGCAGGATGCCCAGGCCGGTGCCGGCGACGGCGGCGAGGGAGTCGTCCTCGCGCAGCTCGTACTCGCGGAAGCCGAGGAAGGTGAAGTGGTCGTCGGCCAGCCAGCGCAGCAGCTCGCGAGCCTCCTCCAGCTCCCGCGGGGGCAGGTCGGCGGGGGTGTGCTCGGCGGGCAGCTCCTCCGCGATGCGGACGGCGGCGTCCCGCATCTTGCCCCAGTCCTCGACGGTCTCGCGGACGTCGTTGAGGACGCGCAGCAGGTCGGCGGTGATCTGCTTGAGGTCGCCGCGGTCGGTCTCGCGGTCGAACTCGACGTGGATCCAGGACTCGACGTGCGCGTCGTGCGGGAGGTCGGCGGTGGGCCGGCCGTCGAGCACCTCCACGAGCTTGCCGGCGACATCGCGGCGCACCACGATCTGCGGGTGGACGACGACGTGGATGCCGCGGCCCTGACGGGTCAGCTCGTTGGTCACGGAGTCGACGAGGAAGGGCATGTCGTCGGTGACCACCTCGACGACGGAGTGGCTGCACGTCCAGCCGTTCTCCTCGACCGTCGGGGTGTGCACCCGCACGTTCGCCGTGCCCTGCGGGCGGTTCTCGGCCAGCCGGTAGTGCGAGACGGCGCCGCCGAAGACGTCGACCGGGTCGCGGTCGGCCAGGTCCTCCGGAGCGGTGTGCCGGTAGTAACGCCGGAGGAACGCGAACACGGATGCGTGGTCCGGGGACGCGGCGCCCGGGGTGTCCGGGCTGCCCTTGTCCGTCGTCCCAGTCGGTAGGTGCCCCCCGACCGGGCTGTTCTCAGCTACCCGCGCAGCCCTTTCGAGCAGCTCGGCCTTGGCTTCGTCCAGCTTGGTCTGCATTGTCCTCTGGCTCCTGTCGCGCGCCGTTGCGTGACGTAGAAGAAAGTACGGTCTCCTGCCTTCCGGCACGACGTCGAGACGCGGGGTGTCCGGTCTGCTCCGACGCTATGCCGCAAGATGAGAGGAGCGGGGGCATATCAGCCAATGTCGCCGCACCGACCGGGTGTGACATCGCTCTCGCCGTCACCGTCCGGGGTGTGCGCGGCGGCGTGTGGGGAGCCTGCGGCGCCCCGTCCCGCTCGCGAGGACCAGCGACCGCCGCCCGGACACGGATGTGGTCCGTGCGTACCGGGCGCAGGGCAGGGGCACCTGTGCCCCCGCGAACTATCGCGCTGATCACGCCACCAGGCTATCGCCCCCGACGGGCCCCTCGTCACGAGCCGCATGTGTACAAAACCATGCCCGGAACTTGGACGTTCCGCACAGCTACGCGCGGCCCGGCGGCGGCCACGGACTCACGCGGCCAGCCGCTCCGCCTCCGCCACGGCCTCCGCCAGCGTGTCGACCACGGGCACCCCGACGCCCTCCAGGCTGGCCCGGCTGTGCGATCCCCCGGTGTACAGCACCGCCCCCGCGCCCACGTACCGCGCGGCGACCGCGTCGTCCGCCGCGTCCCCGATCACGACCGTCCGAGGGGGCTTCACCCCGGAGACGGCCAGCTCCTCGAGATGCCGCACCATGTGCTCCGCCTTGCTGCCCCCGGACGGCCCGGTCCGACCGTCGACCCGTATGAAGTGCGCCTCGATCCCGAACCCCTGGACCAGGGGGACCAGCTCCTCGTGGCCGTACATGCTCAGGATCGACTGGCTCCGCCCCGCCGCGCCCCAGCCCGCGAGCAGTTCGGCCGCCCCCTCGGTGAGCCCGCACGCCGCCCGGTGCCGGGTGTAGTGCCGGTGGAAGGTGGCGTCCATGACCGCCCACTCGGCCTCCGTGGGCAGGCGGCCCAGCAGCCGCTCGTAGAACTTCGGCACGGGCACGCAGTACAGCGCCCGGTACTTTTCCATCGTGATCGGCGTCATGCCCAGCTCGGCGAAGGCGGCGTTCGTCGCCCCGATGATCGCGTCGTTGTCGTGGAACAGCGTCCCGTTCCAGTCCCAGACGATGTGCGCCCCTGTCTGCATCCCCATGCCCGAAAACGTACCCGCCGCCACTGACAATCGGCAGGCCGCCGGGTCAGCGCCCGGCTTCCAGCAGGCCGGGGATCTCCTGCGTGGCGTACCAGAGCAGCTCGTGGTCCTCGGCGCCGTCCACCACGGACCGGGCGTCGTCGTCCCCGGCGTCCGCCGCCGCGAGGGCCCGGGCCGCGGCGGTCACGTCCGCCTCCGCGTCGCCGGAGTCGACGTGCACCGAGGCCACCTTGGCCAGCGGCAACGGCCCGGCCACCCGCACCGCGCCGTCGGGCGACCGGTCCGGGTCGGCCGAGACCGCGCCGTCGGGTGCGTCGACGGCGACCACGACGCGGTGCCACTGGGCGCCGGGAGCGGCCGCGAGCAGGCGCAGTGAGGCCTGGGCGGCCCGGCCCAGGGCGGCGTACTCCAGCTCCTCGACGTCGTCCGACTGGTACCACTCGCGCAGCGCCGGCGTGACGGCGTGGGCGGGGAGCGGCCCGGCCCCCAGCTCTCCCGCCCGGTGCGCCTCGGCGAGGCCGGACAGGGTCAGGGGGACGTAGACGCGCATGGGACCGCCGCTTTCGGGTCGGGGGCTTCGGGTCCGAGGAGCCCCGGTGGAGCCCCGGAGGGGTCTTCAGGATACGTGCGGGTGTCCCCTTTCGAGTTCCCACCCGTGACGCCCCGGGCGTCCACCCCCGGCCCGGAATTCACCCGCCCCGCCCGCTCCGCACCGGGCCTCGGCATCGGCCCGGTCACTCTGATAGGTGAACCTTGCGACCCCCGCGGCACGACCACCCGCCTCCTTGCCGTGCGGTGCCCCGACCCCGTACAAGATCCTCAACCACTAAGTTACTGCCCGGTATCGCCCGGGCCGCCGCCGAACGGGGACCCCCATGCGCAAGGTCATGACCAGGACTCAGCTCCCTCCCAGCAGCCCTCCCCCGTCCATCCCCGAGACCCTGCCGGTCCCCGGAGCCGCGACCCGGGCCCCGGGTGGTCTGCCGCCCCGCCGGCCCGGCGGGCGGCCCGTGCGCACCGCGCCGTCCGGTGGGCGTCCGCCGGGCTCCCCCGGCCGGTCCTCACGGGCCCGCACCAGGCCCGCGGACACCCGCCCGCCCACGGCGGGACAGGGCCCCTCCCGGGCGCCCGGGACGACGCCGCCGCCCCAGCCGGGCGCCCACCGGCTCGCCGCCGATGCCACGACGTCTCGCGCGACACGGCCGCTCCCGCCCCTCACCGGACCGTCCGCCGCGCCCCTCGTCCCCGCCCAGACCCCGCGCCGCCCCGTCCCGCAGGTCCGCCCCACGGACCGTTTCGCCGAGCTTCTCCTCCATGTGCTCAGCGGCCGGCGCCCCGTCCACTCGATGCTCCGCCACACCGTCGGCCGCGCCTACGACGACCTGGCCCACCCCGCCGAACGCGGCCCCCTGCGCACGCGCGGCGCCCTCCCCGTGGTCCGGGACATCGGCTACTTCGAGCCCCGGCCCGGCGCCCTGGAGGTATTCGCCCGCATCGGCGCGGGGGACCAGCTGCGCGCGATGGCCTTCCGGCTGGAACGGGGTCAGGACCTGCGCTGGCGCTGCACCGCGGTGGAACTGGGCGGCCCCCGCAGGCCGCACACCGACGACGACTGACGGCTGGCGACTGACGGCTGGCGGCTGGCGGCTGGCGGCTGGCGGCTGGCGGCTGGCGGCTGGCGGCTGGCGGCCGACGATTCCGCTGGCGACCGTCCACAGCCCGCCGCCCAGCCCGCACCGCCAACGCCGAAGGGCCGGCCACCACGGGTGACCGGCCCTTCCACCGCTGCGGCGCCCTGCGGCACCGCGCCGTCACTTCTTGCGGCGTCGCCCGCCCTTGGCCTGCTTGCGGCGCTCCGCGCGCGTCAGCCCGTCGGACTGGGCCGCCGCGGGCTCCCCGTCGGTGGTGAAGTCACCCTCGACGACACCACCCTCGCCGTCCACGGTCGGCGCGGAGAAGTGCAGGTCCCGGCGCTGCGGGGCGTCGAGGCCCTTGGCCCGGATCTCCGGGCGCGCGCCCGCCTGGGCCGGGACCGCGTCCTGCGCGCCCTTGTCCAGGGACGGCGCCGCGTCCTCGACCGGAACCTCCTCGACCTGCTGTTCGACCTGGACCTCCAGGTTGAACAGGTAGCCGACGGACTCCTCCTTGATGCCCTCCATCATGGCCTGGAACATGTCGAAGCCCTCGCGCTGGTACTCGACCAGCGGGTCCTTCTGCGCCATCGCGCGCAGGCCGATGCCCTCCTGGAGATAGTCCATCTCGTAGAGGTGCTCGCGCCACTTGCGGTCCAGGACCGACAGCACGACCCGGCGCTCCAGCTCGCGCATGATCTCGGAGCCGAGCTGCGTCTCACGCGCCTCGTACTGCTCCTGGATGTCGTCCTTGATGGACTCCTCGATGTAGTCCGCGGTCAGACCGGCCCGGTCACCGGCCGCCTCCTCCAGCTCCTCCACGGTGACCTTCACCGGGTAGAGCTGCTTGAAGGCCCCCCACAGACGGTCGAGGTCCCAGTCCTCAGGGAAGCCCTCGGCGGTCTCGGCCTGCACATAGGCGTCGATCGTGTCGTTCATGAAGTGCTGGATCTGCTCCTGCAGGTCCTCGCCCTCCAGGACGCGGCGCCGCTCGCCGTAGATGACCTCGCGCTGCCGGTTGAGGACCTCGTCGTACTTCAGGACGTTCTTACGCGTCTCGAAGTTCTGCGTCTCGACCTGCGACTGGGCGGACGCGATCGCGCGCGTGACCATCTTGTTCTCGATCGGCACGTCGTCCGGCACGTTCGCCATGGACATCACGCGCTCGACCATCTGGGCCTTGAACAGGCGCATCAGGTCGTCGCCCAGGGAGAGGTAGAAACGGGACTCGCCGGGGTCGCCCTGGCGGCCGGAACGACCGCGCAGCTGGTTGTCGATACGGCGCGACTCGTGCCGCTCGGTACCGAGCACGTAGAGCCCGCCCAGGTCCTTGACCTCGTCGAACTCCGCCTTGACGGCCTGCTCGGCCCGCTCCAGGGCGGCGGGCAGGGCCGCGGCCCACTCCTCGATGTGCTCCTCGGGGTCGAGGCCGCGCTGGCGCAGCTCCGCTTCGGCGAGGTCCTCGGGGTTGCCGCCGAGCTTGATGTCCGTACCGCGGCCGGCCATGTTCGTAGCCACCGTCACGGAGCCCTTGCGGCCCGCCTGGGCGACGATGGTCGCCTCCCGGTCGTGCTGCTTGGCGTTGAGCACCTCGTGCTGGACGCCGCGCTTGCTGAGCTGCTGCGAGAGGTACTCGGACTTCTCGACGGAGGTGGTGCCGACGAGGATCGGCTGCCCCTTGCGGTGCTTCTCCTCGATGTCGTCGACGACGGCCTCGAACTTCGCGATCTCGGTGCGGTAGATCAGGTCCGACTGGTCCTTGCGCACCATCGGCCGGTTGGTCGGGATGGGGACCACGCCGAGCTTGTAGATCTGGTGGAACTCGGCGGCCTCGGTCATGGCCGTACCGGTCATGCCGGAGAGACCGGGCTGTTCCTTCCCGTCGTGGTCGTGGCGCTTGTAGAGGCGGAAGAAGTTCTGGAGGGTGATCGTGGCGAGCGTCTGGTTCTCGTCCTTGATGTCCACCCCTTCCTTCGCCTCGATCGCCTGGTGCATGCCCTCGTTGTAGCGGCGGCCGGCGAGGATACGGCCGGTGTGCTCGTCGACGATCATGACCTCGCCGTCGAGGACGACGTAGTCCTTGTCCTTCTTGAAGAGTTCCTTGGCCTTGATGGCGTTGTTCAGGTAGCCGACCAGCGGAGTGTTCACCGACTCGTAGAGGTTGTCGATGCCCAGCCAGTCCTCGACCTTGGCGACGCCCGACTCGTGGATGGCGACGGTGCGCTTCTTCTCGTCGACCTCGTAGTCACCGGTTTCCTCGATGCCCTTGAGGGTGTTGCCGGCCTCGCCCTTCTTCAGGCGGGTGACCAGCTTGGCGAAGTCGCCGTACCACTTGGTGGCCTGGTCGGCCGGGCCGGAGATGATCAGCGGCGTACGGGCCTCGTCGACCAGGATGGAGTCGACCTCGTCGACGATGGCGAAGTTGTGGCCGCGCTGGACGAGTTCGTCCTTGGACCATGCCATGTTGTCGCGCAGGTAGTCGAAGCCGAACTCGTTGTTCGTGCCGTAGGTGATGTCGCAGCGGTACATCTCGCGACGCTGGGCCGGCGTCTGGTTGGCGAGGATGCAGCCGACCGACAGACCGAGGAACTTGTGGACGCGGCCCATCATCTCGGAGTCGCGCTCGGCCAGGTAGTCGTTGACCGTGACGATGTGCACGCCCTCGCCGGACAGAGCGTTGAGATAGGCGGGCAGGGTGCCGACGAGGGTCTTGCCCTCACCGGTCTTCATCTCGGCCACGTAGCCCATGTGCAGGGCGGCGCCGCCCATCATCTGCACGTCGTAGTGCCGCTGGCCCAGGACGCGCTTGGCGGCCTCGCGGACGGTGGCGAAGGCTTCGGGCAACAGGTCGTCCAGGCTCTCACCGTCGGCGTAGCGCTGCTTGTACTCGTCGGTGAGAGCCCGCAGCTCGGCGTCGGAGAGGTCAGCGAAGTCCTCTTCGATGGAGTTGACCTGGTCCGCGATGCGGTGCAGCTTGCGCAGGATCTTGCCTTCGCCTGCACGCATGATCTTTGAGAGGACGGACACGGGGGTTGGTCTCCTTGCCGGTCGGGCCTGGGACGGTCGGTTTCCTGTCACGGACTGAGCAACGGCCATCGTATGCGAGGACCCCGTCACCCCGGGAGGCCCGCCGTAACGGGACCGTCCACTCCTTGCATCCAGCTTCGCTGTCTGCCGTCACCGCGTTCAACGTCCGGGCCCCGCCGATGGTGCCGCGCCCTCCGGTGAATTGAACGGAAAGTGACCACATGTTCACGCAGGGCAAAAAGATGGCGCCCGCCACCGGAGGCCGCGCAGAATCGGCCGATGGAACCCGTCACCCTCACCACGGAACGCCTGGTCCTGCGCGCGGTCGGCCCCCAGGACAACGATGCCGTGTACGCCGCCTGCCAGGATCCCGACGTCCAGCGCTGGACGACGATCCCCTCGCCCTACCTCCCCGAGCACGCGCGGAGCTTCACGGAGCAGATGGTCCCGGACGGCTGGGCCAACGCCTCGGTGTTCACGTTCGGCGTCTTCCTCCCCGCCGGTGACCTGGCGGGCATGATCGGCGTCACGATGATCTCCCTCGGCGTCGGGGAGCTCGGGTTCTGGAGCGCCAAGGAGTTCCGCGGCCGGGGCTACACCACGGAGGCATCCCTCGCCGTCGCGCGCTGGGCCTTCACGGAGCGGGCGATCGACCGCCTGGAGTGGCGCGCCGAGGTCGGCAACACGGCCTCCCGCGCGGTGGCCGAGCGGGCGGGCTTCACCATGGAGGGCACGTTGCGCTCCGCGGTCAACAACAACGGCGTACGCCGAGACTGCTGGATCGCCTCCCTGCTCCCCTCGGACCTGGCCCTCCCGTCGACGGCGCCTTACTTGCCGGCACAGACCGCGTAGACGCGCATAGCTGCATAGCTGCATAGCTGCATAGCTGCATAGCTGCGGGCAATCGTGCCGCTGGGGCGGCACGGGTGGGCGCAGCGGCACCCCGCAACGCCGGGCTGCGCACCCACCTCCGGCTCACCCCAGCACGGGGCGCCCTCGCAAGCGACCGGCACTGTCAGACCCACCCTCTATCGTGCGGACGTATGACGACCCTCCCGCCCCCCGCCACGGAACTGTCCGCAGACGAGGCCCGCCGCCTCGCCCTCCGCGCACAGGGCTTCCTCGGCGCCCCCGACCGCCGCGCGGGCGTCCGCGGCGTCCTCCGGCACCTGGGCGCGGTGCAACTCGACACCATCTCGGTCCTCGCCCGCTCCCACGAGCTCATCCCGTACGCCCGCCTGGGCGCGGTCGGCCGCAAGACGGTCGAGGACGCCTACTGGAAGCCAGCCTCCATTGGCGCGCCTCCGGCACGACCGCACGCCTTCGAGTACTGGTCGCACGCCGCCTGCGTCCTCCCCATCGAGGAGTGGCCCCACTTCGCCTTCCGCCGCCGCGCCTACCGCAACCGCCCGCACTGGAACCACTCCCTCCCGGACGGCACCTACGACCAGGTCGTCAAGCAGCTCCGCACCGAGGGCCCGCTCACCGCGACGGACCTGGGCGGCGCGAAGCGGACCAGCGAGTGGTGGGACTGGTCGGGCACGAAGGTCGCCGTCGAGCGCGCACTGATGTACGGCGAGGTGGTGTGCGTGGAGCGCCGCGGCTGGAAGCGGGTGTACGACCTCGCGGAGCGCGCGGTCCCGGCCGCGCTGCTCCATGACGACCTTGACGACACCGAGTGCCTGCGCCGCCTGGTCCGCCTGGCCGGCGAGTCCCTGGGCGTGGGCACGCGCGCGGACATCGCGGACTACCACCGCCTCAAGGCCGAGCAGGTCGACTCCGTGATCGCCGACTCCGGTCTGGTGCCGGTCACGGTGGCGGGCTGGTCCAAGCCCGCCTGGGCGGACCCCGCCGCCCTGGAGACGGTCCCGCGCGGGCGGCACCGCACCACGCTGCTCTCGCCCTTCGACTCCCTGATCTGGGAACGGGCGCGCACGGAGCGGATCTTCGGCTTCACCCACCGCCTGGAGGCCTATGTGCCCAAGCCCAAGCGGGTGCACGGCTACTTCGCGATGCCGGTGCTGGCCGGCGGACGGCTGGTCGGCCGCGTGGATCCGGCGCGAGAGGGACGCACCCTGGTCGCCAAGCAGGTCAGGCTGGACGGCCCCAAGGCGGCTCCGGCGGTGGCCCAGGCCCTGGTCGAGGCGGCGAGCTGGGTCGACTGCACGGACGTAAGGGTGGAACGGGTCGACGCCCCGCACCTGCGCGAGGCCCTGACGGCGGAGCTGGCCCGCCTGCTCGCCTGACCGGAGTCAGCGGATCTCGAGAATCTTCTCCCGCATCGCGTACACCACGGCCTCCATCCTGGAGTGCAGCTGCAGTTTCTCCAGGATGTTGCGGACGTGGTTCTTCACGGTGTTCTCGGAGATGAAGAGTTCCTTGGCGATGTCCCGGTTGTTCATTCCGGTGGCGACGAGCTTGAGGACCTCCAGCTCGCGATCGGTGAGCCGCGGCGCCGGCACCAGTCGGCGTTCGTCGGTCCGCTGGATCATCGATTTGAACTCGGTGAGCAGTTTCGATGCCATGGACGGACTGATCTGCGACTGCCCGTCGGCCACCGCGCGAATGGCGGTGGCCACCTCGTCCGTGGAGATCTCCTTGAGGAGATAGCCGGTCGCGCCCGCCTTGATCGCGTCGTAGAGGTCGGCCTCCTCATCACTGATCGTCAGCATGATGATCTTGGCGCTGGGGGCCACTTCCTTGATGGAGGTGCAGGCCTCGATCCCGCCCCGCTTGGGCATCCGCACATCCATCAGGATGATGTCCGGCAGCAGGTCGGCGGCCTTCTCCACGGCCTCGGCGCCGTCACCGGCCTCGCCGACGACCTGGATGTCCTCCTCGGCCGCGAGCACGATCTCCAGACCCCGGCGGAAGAGGGCGTGGTCGTCCACGACCAAGACCCTGATGGGTTCCTCGCGTGTGGAGCCCACGTCCGCGTCCGGCCCCATGCCGGCGGCCCCGTCGTCGATCCCGTGGTCGACGCCCGCACCCCGCATCGGTCCGAAACTGTCCGCCATCGTTCCTCCCCCTGAAGGCTTTGGCCCGTGGTCCTGCGCCATCGCCAACCCAGAGCAACGGCCCACCGGTTGGGCCGTTGCCGCCATGATTCCATGTCCGACGGACAACGGGGTGACCGCGCGGGTCCCGAAGGGGTCGCACACCCTCGCGCACCGTCGCACACCGGTGCCCCTGGGGGCGCACACGCGCTCCAGGGGCACCGGTCCGCTGTCACCCGGCGGTGGTCAACCGCCGAGCGCGTCGCCCGCGTCGGGGGCGTGCGCCTGGGTGACCATCGTGTCCGTGGTGAGGTGGATCACGCCGTAGTCGTAGGCGTGCCGCCGGTAGACGACACTGGGTTCCTTCGTGTCGGAGTCGACGAACAGATAGAAGTCGTGCCCGACCAGTTCCATCTCGTAGAGCGCCTGGTCGAGGGACATCGGCGCGGCCACATGGGTCTTCTCGCGGACGACGAGCGGCCCGTCGCCCTGGACCTCCAGCGAGCCGATCTTCTTGGTGGGGACGCCGTCCTGCTTCTCCGTCGGGACGACGTCGCCGTTCCCGTTGAGCGTCGCCGCGCCGGGTACGTGGTCGGCGACCTCGGCCGCCGGGATCCGGCGTGCGCCGCGGCGTGAGAAGCGCTTGTCGTGCTGCTTGCGCAGTCGTGCGTCAAGCTTCTCCGCCGCCAGGTCGAGCGCCGCGTACGGGTCGCTCGCCGCTGCCTCCGCCCGGATGACCGGACCGCGGGAGCGGAGCGTGATCTCCACTCGGTCACAGCGGTCGGCCTGTCGGGGGTTCGGCTCCTTGGACACCTCGACGTCGAGGCTGATCACCTTGCCATCGAGCTTCTGGATCTTCTCCAGCTTCAGCTTCTCGGCCACGTGCTTCCGGAACCGCTCGGGCACCTCGGTCTTGCGGCCCTTGACGACGATGTCCACGCAGAACTCCGTTCCCGGATCGCTCCGCTTCACGGCGGAGCATCTCCCTTTTGCACCAGGTTCCGGTGTGCTCCGGAACCTCGGACTCGGTGACGTCCACCTCCTCCCCCGCGAGCGAGATCTCCACTCCCCCGGTGCGGGTGATGCCGGCAAAACCCGCAGCACGGCATTCGGATTTGAGAGGTGTGGCCTGCGCCTTTGCCTCACAACCGAACATATCTCGCCCGGGCGGATGTCGTCACCCTCTAACGCGACGTACCTCCGTTCCAGTGAATAGGACCCCTCATTACCTGCAACGACGTAAGTTCTCAGTCAGTTCCGGTTTATTTTCGAAAGAATCAGGTGAAGCCGCGACCACTGCCGCGCAGATCGCTTCACGGATCGTGCCATCTCCTCCGTTGGAACCCGCCATTTGCGGCCCGGTCTTCCGTTCCTCTCTGCCTTCCCCCGCCACCGACGGATACACAGCCGATCTCGCCTTCCCGTACGTGTCCGGCCCCGTCCGCGACTCAGCCGCGCGCACGGCACGTGCCGCCTCGGTCAGGGACGCCCCCGTCGTCATCAGGTCGTCGACCAGGACGACCGGGCCGCCGCCGCACAGGAGCCGGCCGCCACCGGGAGCCACCGCCAGGGCACCGGCGAGGTTGTCCAGCCGCTGCCGGGCGTCGAGGTCCGCCTGGTCGGACACGGTGTGCCGCTGCCGCAGCAGGGCGGCCACCCGGGCGGGCACCCCGGTCCGCCGCAACTCCCCCGCCGCCGCGAGGGCGATCCGCCGCGCCGGATCGTGCCCGCGTCTGCGCACCGCCCGGCGCGCCGACGGCACGGGCACCAGGAGCACCGGGCCCGGTGAGCCACCGGCTCCCCCGACGCCGGTCCACGCCTCGCGGAGCCCCGCCCGCACCGCTCCCGCCAGGGCCTCGCCGAGCGGCGGCGCGAGGGCCAGGACACCCCGCTCCTTGTGGGCCAGCAGCACCGCCCGCACCTCGTCCGCGTAGGGCGCGGCCGCGTGCACCGACGGCAGCCCGGGCGGCTCCGGCACCGGCCGCACCCGGCGCGGCGCGGACCCGCTCAGGGCGGTACTGCACCGTGAGCACAGCACCGTCCGGGTCCGGCCGCAGCCGCCGCACTCGGCCGGCAGCACCAGGTCCGTGAGGTCTCGCCACCAGTCCCGCAATCGCCACATGGCCACCACTGTGCCAAGCCCGGCGAAACCCGGCCAGGCCTGTGGAAAACGCCGGTCGGCTCCCTGTGGAAAACCGCCGGGGACGCCGAAGTCCCGGCCAAGCCTCAGCCCGGATAGACGGGCGCCGTCCCCTCCGTGACCTTCTGCCACTGGAGCCCCGAAGGCAGCCGCACGATCAGGTCCTCGGAGTAGGCCACGAGCGGCAGCCGCTCGTCCTCGGTCGCGGCGATCTCCTTGACGCCGGTCAGGGCGGCGGGCACCGAAGCCTCCGGCGTCGAGCCGTCGACCTGGACGTATCCGATCTGCTGGACGCCGCCGCGCTCGCGCCCGACCACCACGAGCCTGCTGTCACCGGCCCACGACATGGCCGTGACCTCCTCCAGCTCGGGAGTGGCGGAGCGCAGTTCGAGGACGGTGACCGCGGGCCGTTCGCCCATCCTCTCGTCCCGTTCGATCCGCCCGATGAGCAGCGACCGCTCGCCGTCCTTCTCCACGACGAGCGCGATCCGCACCCCGTCGGCCGCCGCCCGCACGGCCTGCACCCGCCCGTCGAGCCCCGGCGTGCGCACCTCCACCGGCTCACCGGCGCCCTTCTCCAGCAGCAGCAGCCGAGGGTCGGCCGGGTCGCGGTCGGCGATCCACAGGTCGCCCTGCGCGTCCCAGCTGGGCGGGGTCAGCCGGTCGGCCTCCGCCTTGCCCTTGCTGAGCAGCACGGGATCGCCGAGCGAACCGCCCGACACCAGGGAGCCGACGTACAGCGACTTGTTGTCGAGGCCTATACCGGCGGCGCTGTGCTCGTCGCGCGACACCGCCACCGCCCGCAGCGCCTTCTCGCCCTCGCCGAGCGGGCCGGGCACGGGTTCCGCGCGGGTCCCGTTGCTGCCCGCGGCGATCCGGACCAGGCGGTCCTCGTCGTCGACGAAGTACAGGTAGTCGGGCCGCTGTGCCGAGCCCCGCGCGGCGACCGTCTCCGCGCGGTCCTCGCTGAGCGAACACAGTTGCTCGCCACCCGCGCGCAGCTCGACCTCCTCCACGGCCGGGGTGAGGTTCTGCAGCGTGTACAGGAGCTGGGCGGCCATCTCGTCGCACTGGTCCTGATCGACGCGGGCGGCCTTCTCGTTCAACGGGACGGTGAGCTTGCTGCGGTCGTCGGGCGCCAGCGAACCGGCGTTCCTCGCCAGCGCCGTCCCGGTCGGGAAGCTCGACCTGACCACGGGCCCGAGCAGGCTCGACGGTCCGGCGATCAGGGAGCTCACCACCTGGGTCATGGGGTCCACCCGCCGGCGGACGTACACGGGGTCGGCCACGGCCGCCGGCTGCGGGCTCGCGCCCTCGTCGGACACCGAGCGCACCGCGGTGTTCGAGGCGAAGTAGTACCGGTTGACCGACATGTAGTTGCGCTGGAAGTCCGACTTGCCCATGACGACGCCCTGCGGCAGCTGGTCGATGCGCCACTGCTTGGTCTTGCCGTCCCGGGTCAGGTGCACCGACTTGCGGTACGCCCCGTCGGCCGGGGAGTACGACTGCCGGGCGTCCACCGTGGCGACCCTGGCGCCTGTCAGGGTCACCGAGTAGTCGTTGGCGTCCTCGCGGCTGCCGGAGTGGTCCGACTCGGTGCCCGGCCCGCCCGCGAGCACGGTCGCCGACTCGTCCGGCCGCCAGTTCTCCGCGGCGTCGCCGGTCAGGTACTTGCGTGCCGTCTCGTAGTGCGGATCGTCGCTGGTCAGGGCCTCCAGAAAGCCCTGCACGATGTCGGAGGGCGGCGCGTCCTCCCGCGGCGGCATCGCGAACACCCGCACCTGCGGGTCCTGCCGCGGCGTGGACTCCACCCCGCGCAGATCCCCGCTGTCCGGCATGGACGCGCATCCCGCCAGCAGCACGACGCCGCCGACGGCGTACCCCACCACACGTGCCGGCCTGCGCCGACCGCCTCCCCCGCGGTCAGCGCCCACGAGATGCCTCCCCTTGCCTGCTCGGATCCTCCGACCGGATGTCCTGACGGCCGTCCGCCTCCGCGGGACCGCCGTCCTGTCTCCGGGCGCCCGGCGCGGGCCTCGGCACCACGCGCGCCCCGTTGCCCGGCAGTGCCGTCGGGTCGGCCGTGGGGGCCGCCATGGCCGACCTCGACGGTATCGGGCCCCGCGCGGGCACCTGGGACGTCTGTACGGCGGACGCCTGCGCCGGGACACCGACCGCCTTGTCCGCGCCGTGCGGTGTGGCGGTGTCGTCGAGACCGGCGTCGTGGAGTCCGCGGTTGCGCCGCGAGTCCGCCGGCTCCAGCGGTATCGGCGAGCCCCGCAACGGCTCGTCCGCGGTCCTGGGCAGCGTCAGCCGGAACTGCGAGCCGCCGCCCGGTTCGCCCCAGGCCTGGAGCCAGCCGCCGTGCAGCCGCGCGTCCTCCAGGGCGATCGACAGCCCCAGCCCCGTACCGCCGGTGGTACGCGCGCGTGCCGGGTCGGCCCGCCAGAAGCGGCTGAACACCCGCGTGGCCTCGCCCGGCTTGAGCCCGACGCCGTAGTCGCGCACCGCGACGGCGACCGCGCCGCCCGCGGCGGCGAGCTTGACGACGACGTCCCGCCCCTCACCGTGCTCGACGGCGTTGACGACGAGGTTGCGCAGCACCCGCTCGACACGCCGGGCGTCCGCCTCCGCGACGACGGGCTGCTGGTCGCCGACCACGCGGATCGGCGTGCCCTTGCGCTCGGCGAGCGGCTCGGCACCGCTGACGACCCGCCGTACGACCTCCCTGAGGTCTATCGGCTCGGCCTCCAGGGCGGCGGCACCCGCGTCGAAGCGGCTGATCTCCAGCAGGTCCGCGAGCAGCGTCTCGAACCGGTCCAGCTGATCGGCGAGCAGTTCCGCCGACCGCGCGGTGACCGGATCGAAGTCCACGCGCGCGTCGTGGATGACGTCGGCGGCCATCCGCACGGTCGTCAGCGGCGTACGCAGCTCGTGCGACACGTCGGACACGAACCGCCGCTGCATCCGCGACAGGTCCTCCAGCTGGCTGATCTTGAGCTGGAGGTTCTGCGCCATCTTGTTGAAGGCCTCGCCGAGCCGCGCGATGTCGTCCTCGCCGGTGACCTTCATACGTTCCTGCAGCCGCCCCGCGGACAGCCGCTCGGCGATGCTGGCGGCCATCCGTACGGGTGTGACGACCTGGCGCACGACGAGCCAGGCGATGGCCCCGAGCAGTACGACGACGAAGAGCCCGGCCGTCGCGAGCGTGCCTCTGACCAGGCTGAGGGACTTCTCCTCCTGGGTGAGCGGGAAGAGGTAGTACAGCTGGTACGGCTCGCCGTTGGGGTCGTTGACCTGCTTGCCGATGACCAGTCCGGGCTGGGAACCCTGGTCGGAGTTGTAGACGATCCGGGTGTAGCTCTGGGCCGCCGCGGTGCCGCCGTCGATCCGCTCCCGCAGGTCTTCCGGGACGCTGACCGCCCAGTCGACCGATCCGGAGGCACGCGGGCCGCGTCCGCTGCCGCTCTCGCCGCCCATGGGGAGCGTGACCACGTCGAAGGCGCCCTGGCCGCCGCTGGAGAGCGACTTCACCAGTTCACTCATCCACTGGATGACGTTCTGCGGGGGCCGGCCGTCCGCGGGGTTGCCGTCGTCCCCGTCGGCGCCCGCCGCCTCCTCGGCCTTCTGCTTGGCCGCCGTGAACCCGCCGGTGGCCTGGCTCTGGGACGCCTTCACCTTGGCGTCGAGCAGTCCGTTGCGGACCTGTCCGATCACCACGAAGCCGAGCAGGAGCACCACGCCCAGCGACATCAGCAGCGTGGTGACGACGACCTTGAGCTGGATGTTGCGCCGCCACAGCCGCATGACGGGCAGGAGCGGACGCCGCACCCAGCGCATGAACAGCCGGATCACCGGGCTGCCCTGCACCCCGCCGTGCAGCAGCCCGCTGTCCAGCAGGCGGCCGAAGCGCGAGCGGGCGGGCGGGGAGCCGACAGGCCGTCCGGCGCGGGCCTCGGACCCGGGCGCCGAAGCGGCACTGTCCCTGGTCATGTCAGCTCGGTCCGGCCTTGTAGCCGACGCCGCGTACGGTCACCACGATCTCCGGCTTCTCCGGGTCCTTCTCGACCTTGGAGCGCAGCCGCTGCACATGCACGTTGACCAGCCGGGTGTCGGCGGCGTGCCGGTAGCCCCAGACCTGCTCCAGGAGCACCTCGCGCGTGAACACCTGCCACGGCTTGCGGGCCAGCGCCACGAGCAGGTCGAACTCCAGCGGCGTCAGCGCGATCGACTGCCCCTCGCGCTTCACGGAGTGACCGGCCACGTCGATGACCAGGTCGCCTATGGCGAGCTGCTCCGGTGCCGGTTCCTCCGACCTCCGGAGCCGCGCCCGGATACGGGCCACCAGCTCCTTGGGCTTGAACGGCTTCACGATGTAGTCGTCGGCGCCCGACTCGAGACCGACCACGACGTCGACGGTGTCACTCTTCGCCGTCAGCATCACGATCGGCACACCCGACTCCGCCCTGATCAGGCGGCACACCTCGATGCCGTCCCGACCGGGCAGCATCAGGTCGAGCAGTACCAGATCGGGCTTGGTCTCCCGGAAGGCGGCCAGCGCCTTGTCGCCGTCGGCTACGAAAGATGGCTCAAAACCCTCACCACGCAGCACAATGCCGAGCATCTCGGCCAGTGCGGTGTCGTCGTCGACGACAAGGACTCGTCCCTTCATAAACGACATCATCCCATTAGCTAATCGTTACCTGGCGTGACCTGGCACACAGCTCGGCGAGGGCCTCGCCGGTCACGGGCGAAACCACGCCTTCCTCGGTGACGATCGCCGTCACCAGCTCGGGCGGAGTCACGTCGAACGCCGGGTTGTACGCCTGGGTCCCCAGGGGTGCCACCGGAATCCCGCCTCCCGCTCCTGTCACCGGCACCTGAGGCACTGTGACCTCGGTCACTTCGTATCCGGGACGCTGTTCCACCTCGATGGCGGTCCCGTCCGGCGTGTGCGGATCCACCGTCGTGACCGGCGCCACCACGATGAACGGTACGTGGTGGTAGCGCGCGAGCACCGCGAGCGGATAGCTCCCCACCTTGTTCGCCACCGATCCGTCGGCCGCGATCCGGTCCGCGCCGACCAACACGGCGTCCACCTCGCCCGCCGCGAACAGCGAACCCGCCGCGCTGTCGGTGAGCAGGGTGTACGTCATGTCGTTGCGGGCCGCCTCGTATGCCGTCAGGCGAGCACCTTGCAGCAAGGGACGCGTTTCGTCCACCCACAGGCGTCGCAGCCGCCCCTCCCGGTGGGCCGCGAGCGCCACCGCGAAGGCCGTGCCCTCCCCGCCCGACACCAGCGAGCCGGAGTTGCAGTGCGTGAGAACGCGGTGTCCGCCGGCGGGCAGCAACTCGTCCAGCAGGGCCAGTCCGTGCGCGGCCATCCGCGCGCTGGCCTGGGCGTCCTCCTGGTGCAGGGCCCGCGCCGCCGTCAGCGCCGCCGCTGCCGCCTCACGTGTGTCGCCGGTTCTGGCGAGCGCCTCCCGGTGCGCGTCCTGCGCCCGGCGCACCCCGACGGCGAGGTTCACCGCGGTGGGCCGGGCCCCGGCCAGCGCGGCCGCGGCCTCCTCCACCTCGAAGCCCCGGACTGCGGCGAGCGCCACCCCGTAGGCGCCCGCGACACCCAGCAGTGGCGCCCCGCGCACGGCGAGCGAACGGATCGCCTCGACGAGTCCGGCCGGGTCCGTGCAGACCAGCTCGACCTCCTCGGTCGGCAGCCTGGTCTGGTCCAGCAGGACCAGCACCGGGCCTTCGGGGGGCTCCTCCCAGCGGAGCACAGGGATCTCGGTCGGCCGCTTGTCCTCGCCGTTTCGCGCGTCCTGATCAGCCATGCGGTCAGTCTGCCCCCTATCCGGCGGACAATTGAAGGTGTGCAGCCCATACCGCGCCCGGTCCGCACCCGGGCACCCCATGGCACGATGGCTGCCAACCTGCCGCCGCGCCCGCGGACGGGCACCGTGAAGGAGCGACGATGAACGACACTCCGGGCTGGGCCTCGCCCGGATCCGCCCCGTCCGACGGGCGGGAGCCCGGCGCGTCCGGCCCCGCCGAGCCCGCCGACCGCCCCGGCGGCCCCGATCAGCCCGCGGACCAGCCGGGCGCGGAACCGACGAGCCCCGGCACGAAGTGGTCCAAGGAGCAGCCGCCCCCCGGCCAGTGGTCCGCCCCCACCGGCCCCGGCGACCAGGCGCAGACCCCGCCTCCGCCACCCCCCGGCCCTGGCTGGGGCGCTCCGCCTCCCGGACCTCCCGGCGGCGGCTACGGAGGCCCCTACGGCGGCCAGGGCGGGGGCTACGGCGGTTATGGCGCCCCCGGTGGACACAGTGGCTGGGGAGGCGGCTGGGGCGGCCCGCCGCCCGCGGCCAAACCCGGCGTGATCCCGCTCCGCCCGCTCGGTGTCGGCGAGATCCTCGACGGCGCGGTCTCCACGATGCGCACCTACTGGCGCACGGTCCTCGGCATCTCCCTGACCGTCGCCGTCTTCACGGAGATCATCGTCGTGCTGCTCCAGGGCCTCGTCCTGGACAACACCGGCACCGAGGCCCTCAACGACCCCGACGCCTCCCTGAGCGAACTCGGCGACGCCCTCACCGAGACCACGATCAACTCGGGTGTCGTCTTCCTGATCTCCCTGATCGGCACCGTCCTGGCCACCGCGCTGCTGACGACCGTCACCAGCCGTGCGGTGCTCGGCCGTCCGGTGACCGCCGGCGAGGCCTGGCGGGACGCCCGCCCCCAGGTGCTCAAGCTGTTCGGCCTGATCATCCTGCTGCTGCTCATCGTCGCGGGCATCGTCGTCGTCGGCATGGCGCCCGGCCTCCTCGTGACGGCCACCGCGGGCGACGAGGCCGGCGTGGCCCTGACCGTCCTGGGCGTCATCGCCGGCGGTGTCGTCGCGGTGTGGCTGATGGTCCGCTTCTCGCTGGCGTCCCCCGCGCTGATGCTGGAGAAGCAGGGCATCAAGAAGGCGATGAGCCGCTCCGTGAAGCTGGTACGCGGCTCCTGGTGGCGGGTCTTCGGCATCCAGCTGCTCGCCACGATCATCGCCAACGTCGTCGCGTCGATCATCGTCATCCCGTTCGCCTTCCTCGCCGCCACCCTCGGCGGCGACGGCGTCAGCGGCTTCCTGGAGGGCACCGGGGACCTCGGCTGGACCTTCCTCATCGTCAGCGGCATCGGCTCGGTGATCGGCTCCATGATCACTTTCCCGATCACGGCGGGCGTCGCCGTACTGCTGTACATCGACCAGCGCATCCGCCGCGAGGCCCTCGACCTCGAACTGGCCCGCGCCGCGGGCACCCAGGGCTCCGGCGCCCCCGGCGCCGTCCCGGGGAGCTGACGGGGTGAGCCCAGCGGGGGGAGTTCTCACAGAGGTGTCGCACACCGCCGTACGCACGCTGTCGCGCACCGGCGACAGCCTGGTGCGGTCGCTGTCGCGCTCCGGCGACGAACCGCCGGTGACCATTCCGCGCGACCCCGCGCGGGAGGCCGCCGAGCGCGAGCTGTCCAAGGGCATGTACCACGAGAACGACCCCAGCTGGTTCCAACGGGCCCTGGACACCTTCTGGGAGTGGATCGACGAGCTGTTCGCCAGGGCGTCCACGGCGACGCCCGGAGGAACGCTCGGCCTGGTCGTCGTCGTCCTGGCCGTCGTGGCGGTACTGGGCGCCCTCTGGTGGCGCCTGGGCACCCCGCGCCGCGGACCGGCCTCCGCCCCCGCCCTGTTCGACGACCGCCCCCGCAGCGCCGCCGAGCACCGCGCCGCCGCCCAGGCACACGCCGCCCAGGGCCACTGGAACCAGGCCGTCCAGGAGCGCATGCGGGCCGTCGTCCGCGCCTTGGAGGAACGCGCCCTGCTCGACATCCGGCCCGGCCGCACCGCCGACGAGGCGGCCACCGAGGCCGGCCGCGCCCTGCCCGCCCACGGCGAGCGGCTGCGGGCCGCCGCCCGGGACTTCGACGACGTCACGTACGGCGGCCGCCCCGGCACCGAGCAGGCGTACCGGCGCCTCACCGAACTCGACCACGACCTGGACCGCAGCAAGCCGCGCCTGGCGGGCAGCACGCCCGGTAACAGCGGGGGCGGCACGGACACCCGCCGGGGAGCCGCCGGATGACCACCGAGGCCACCATCCCCACCACCTCGGCCTCGCCCACCGCCCGCCAGATCTGGACGCGCGGCCGAGGCGTCGCCCTCGCACTCGTCCTGCTGCTCGCCGGTGCCGTGGCGATCGCCGTCGTCCGCTCCGGCGACCACCACGGCGAACTCGACCCGCGCTCCGCCGACCCCTCCGGAAGCCGCGCGGTCGCCGAACTCCTCGCCGACCGGGGGGTCTCCACGCGTGTGGTCACCACCCTGGACGCCGCTCGCGCCGCGACCGGCCCGGACACCACCCTGCTGGTCGCCGCCCCCGACCTCCTGACCGAGCGTCAGCAGACGCGCCTGCGCTCCGCGGTCACCGGGTCCGGCGGCCGCACCGTCCTCGTGGCCCCCGGCGGCCCCGCCGTCGAACGTCTCGTCCCCGGCGTCACCGCCGACCCCGCGCTCAGCTTCGACTCGACGCTGGCCCCCGCCTGCGATCTGCCCGCCGCCCGGCGCGCCGGCACCGCCGACACGGGCGGCCTCCGCTACAGCACCCACGTCGAAGCCGACGCCTGCTACCCCAGCCGGCGCCTGGCCACACTGCTGCGCGTCCCCGACACCTCCGGGGAGGGCACCCCGGGCGACACCGTCGTACTCGGCGCCCGCGACATCCTCGTCAACGACCGCCTCGACGACCACGGCAACGCCTCGCTCGCCCTGCAACTCCTCGGCTCCCGCGACCATCTGGTCTGGTACCTCCCCTCGCTCTCCGACGTCCCCGACCCGGACGACGAACGCAGCTTCTTCGACCTGCTCCCCTCCGGCTGGCTCTGGGGCACCCTGCAACTGTTCATCGCCGCCGCCCTCGCCGCCCTGTGGCGGGCACGCCGGCTCGGCCCCCTGGTGCCCGAGAAACTCCCCGTCGCGATCCGCGCCTCCGAGACCGTCGAAGGCCGCGCCCGCCTCTACCGCAAGGCCAACGCCCGCGACCGCGCGGCCACCGCTCTTCGCTCCGCCACCCGCACCCGCCTCGCCCCCCTCGTAGGCGTCCCCGTCTCCCAGGCGCACACGCCCGAGTCCCTGCTCCCCGCCCTCTCCGCCCACCTCCACGGCGACGGACAGGCCCTGCACGCCCTCCTCTTCGGCCCGCCGCCCGGCGACGACGCGGCCCTGATCGCCCTCGCCGACCAACTCGACGCCCTCGAAAGTGAGGTACGCCGTCCATGATGGACCCGACCACTGACAACGCCGGGCAGAGCGGGGACCCGGGCAACGCCCGCACCGCCCTCGAAGCCCTGCGCGCCGAGATCGCCAAGGCCGTGGTCGGCCAGGACGCCGCCGTGACCGGTCTCGTCGTCGCGCTCCTGTGCCGCGGCCACGTCCTCCTCGAAGGCGTCCCCGGAGTCGCCAAGACCCTCCTCGTCCGCGCCCTCGCCGCAGCCACCGAACTCGACACCAAGCGCGTCCAGTTCACGCCCGACCTGATGCCGAGCGACGTCACCGGCTCCCTGGTCTACGACGCCCGCACCGCCGAGTTCTCGTTCCAGCCCGGCCCGGCGTTCACCAACCTGCTCCTCGCCGACGAGATCAACCGCACGCCTCCGAAGACCCAGTCGTCCCTCCTCGAAGCCATGGAGGAGCGCCAGGTCACGGTCGACGGCACCCCCCGGCCGCTCCCCGAGCCCTTCCTTGTCGCGGCCACCCAGAACCCCGTCGAGTACGAGGGCACCTACCCCCTCCCGGAAGCCCAGCTGGACCGCTTCCTCCTCAAGCTCACCGTCCCACTCCCCTCCCGCCAGGACGAGATCGACGTCCTCACCCGGCACGCCACCGGCTTCAACCCACGCGACCTGCGCGCCGCGGGCGTACGCCCGGTCACGAACGCCGCCGACCTCGACGCCGCCCGCGCCGAGGTCGCCAAGACGACCGTCTCCCCGGAGATCACCGCCTACGTCGTCGACATCTGCCGCGCCACCCGCGATTCGCCGTCCCTCACCCTCGGCGTCTCCCCACGCGGAGCCACGGCACTGCTCTCGACCTCCCGCGCGTGGGCCTGGCTCACCGGCCGCGACTACGTCACTCCGGACGACGTGAAGGCCTTGGCACTCCCCACCCTGCGCCACCGCGTCCAGCTCCGCCCGGAGGCCGAGATGGAGGGCGTGACCGCGGACTCCGTCATCAACGCGATCCTCGCCCACGTCCCCGTCCCCCGCTGATGGCACTCACCGGACGCGCCGCGCTCATCGCGGCCCTGGGCTCCGTCCCGATCGGCATCTGGGACCCCAGCTGGACGGGCATCCTCGCGGTCAACGCGCCGCTCGCGGCCGCCTGCGCCTGCGACTTCGCACTGGCCGCCCCTGTACGGCGCCTGCGCCTCACTCGTTCCGGCGACACATCCGTACGCCTGGGTGACACCGCGGACGTCACGTTGACGGTCACCAACGCGTCCACGCGCCCGCTCAGGGCCCGACTCCGCGACGCCTGGCCGCCCAGCAGCTGGCAACCCGGCACCGAGGTGGCTGCGTCCCGCCACACCCTGACGGTGCCGGCCGGCGAACGCCGACGCACGACCACCCGCCTACGGCCCACCCGTCGCGGCGACCGTCACGCGGACCGCGTCACGATCCGGTCGTACGGCCCCCTGGGGCTCTTCACCCGGCAGGGCACCCACCGGGTCCCCTGGACCGTGCGCGTCCTCCCCCCGTTCACCAGCCGCAAGCACCTCCCCTCCAAGCTGTCCCGCCTGCGCGAGCTGGACGGCCGCACCAGCGTGCTCACCCGGGGCCAGGGCACGGAGTTCGACAGCCTGCGCGAGTACGTCCCCGGCGACGACACCCGCTCCATCGACTGGCGCGCTACTGCCCGGCAGTCCACCGTCGCCGTACGCACCTGGCGCCCCGAACGCGACCGCCACATCCTGCTCGCCCTGGACACCGGCCGCACTTCCGCCGGCCGCGTGGGCGATGCCCCTCGCCTCGACGCCACCATGGACGCCGCTCTGCTCCTGGCGGCCCTGGCCTCCCGCGCGGGCGACCGCGTAGACCTCCTCGCGTACGACCGCCGGGTGCGCGCCCTCGTGCAGGGCCGGGCTGCGGGCGACATGCTCCCCTCCCTGGTCAACGCCATGGCGAACCTGGATCCCGAGCTCGTGGAGACCGACGCCCGTGGCCTCACCGCCACCGCACTCCGCTCGGCTCCGCGCCGCTCGTTGATCGTCCTCTTCACCACTCTCGACGCGGCGCCGATCGAGGAAGGGCTCCTGCCGGTCCTGCCGCGACTGACGCAGCGCCACACGGTCCTTCTGGCCTCGGTGGCAGACCCGCACGTCGCAGGGATGGCCAAGGCTCGCGGCCACACGGACGCCGTGTACGAGGCCGCCGCGGCCGCACAGGCCCAGGCCGAACGCCGTCGCACAGCCGACCAGCTCCGTCGACACGGCGTCACAGTCGTCGACGCCACCCCGGACGACCTGCCGCCGGCCCTCGCCGACGCCTACCTGGAACTGAAGGCGGCCGGACGCCTGTAAAGAAATGAAGGCGGGGCCCTTTGGCCCCGCCTTCATTTCCCACAGAACGCAGAAAGCCCCGCACCGTTCCCGGTGCGGGGCTTTCCACAATGATTGTTCGGCGGCGTCCTACTCTCCCACAGGGTCCCCCCTGCAGTACC